>NZ_JBPVIR010000004.1:0-439598 GCF_057373025.1 Sporosarcina sp. AD_1 | reverse complement strand
TGTTCCAGGATTATACGAGCGGTTGGAGACGAGATACGAGCTGTACTAGAAATATACGAGCGGTTCGATCTCTAGCTGGTGATTCAACCGGTTTATACTGCCAGAAAAGCAGACATATAGTCAAAAAATCGAATATTTCCGTTATACTAATCCTATATGAAGGAGGACGGCGGGATGGATATGAAGATCTTTATTGTGGAGGACGATCGGGCGATTTTTGATTCGCTTCGGGAACGGCTGGCGCAGTGGTCGTTTGAGGTGGCGGGACCGGAGGATTTCCATGATGTGATGGGAGCGTTTCTGCGGGAGAAGCCGCAGCTGGTCATTTTGGATATTCAGCTTCCGGCGTTTGATGGGTTTCATTGGTGCCGGGAGATTCGGGTGGTGTCGAAGGTGCCCATTCTGTTTTTGTCGTCGCGTGATCATCCGCTTGATATGGTGATGGCGATGCAGATGGGGGCGGATGATTATATTCAAAAGCCGTTCCATTTGGACGTCCTTCTGGCGAAAGTGCAGGCGATTTTGCGGCGGACGTACGCGTACGGGGAAGAGGCGACCGATGTGTTGGAATGGAATGGGGCCGTCCTTGATTTGAAACGGGGGATGATCCGGCGGGGTGGAGTCGATGTCGAATTGACGAAAAATGAGTTTTTCATTTTGAATGTGCTTGTGGAAATGAAAGACCAAATTGTTTCACGCGATGACCTCATTCGAAAGCTTTGGGATGATTCCCATTTTGTGAACGACAATACATTGACGGTTAACGTGACGAGGCTGCGCCAGAAACTGGCAGAAATCGGGTTGGGCGATGCGATTGTCACAAAGAAGGGTCTTGGTTATATGGCGGTAACCGTATGAAGAGGCAGACGATGTTTATTCACTATATGGTGGATCGGAAAAGTTGGTTGTTCTTCTTTCTAGCGGCACTCGGTGTAATGGATGTGCTGATTTGGATTGACAGAGGGGTAACACTCTCCCTCAATTCGTTGCTGTATTTGAATGGTCTACTCGTCATCGGATTCGCACTTTTTTTCGTTTGGCGCTTCTTTGCGGAAACCGCCTATCTGCGCTCATTGCAACAGCTGCAACAGGCTATGGAAGGGGATTGGCAGGAGGTACTGCCAAAAGCGAACTATGCAACGGATCAGATGATAAATGAAGTATTGCGGCAGGCTGCGGAAAGTTATTCGAGGAAGTTGGCGGAAGTGAAAGCGGCGAGTTTGATTGAGGCAGATTACACGGCAGCCTGGGTGCATGAAGTGAAGGCGCCTCTGACGGCAATGAAGTTAACGATTGATGCCAATCGGGAGAATTCCGCCATCCGGAAAATTGAGTCCGAATGGCTGCGGCTCCATCTCATGCTCGAGCAACAGCTGTACATATCCCGCTTGCCGACGATGGAATCGGATTATGTCATTGAGGAAGTAGATGCAGCAAGTCTCGTTGTAGAAGAAGTGCGGGAGCTGGCCTCGTGGTGTTTGGAAAAGAACATCGGCGTCGATTTGATTGGCGAGGAATCAAATGTTAGAACAGACCGGAAATGGTGCCGTTTTATTCTCAGGCAGCTGATGACGAATGCGGTGAAATATAGTCCGGCTGGCAGCACGATTCGTGTCGAAACATCCAAAGACAGTCGGGGACATGTGGTGCTGTCCGTCATGGATGAAGGACAAGGCATACCAGCGCATGAAATGCCCCGTATTTTCGACAAGGGTTTCACAGGCGGGACCGGCAGGCTGCACAATGCGGCAACTGGGCTTGGCTTGTACTTGGCGAAGATGGTTGCGGAAAAGATGGGGATTGCCATTGCAGTTGATTCCGCAGCAGGCAAAGGGACTGCCATGCGGCTACAATTTCCGACAGAAAATGAGTTTGATCAAGTGAAGCGGAGTTGAAAATGAACCGGTGCATGGTGAACCTGACAGGTATATGACAACATTGTCACATTGGCAGGCCGCTTTGTCATGAAAATCAAACGACCCCCGTTTCGAAGCGCGGTACGATAAGGACAACGAATAACAGGGAGGCCATACTACATGGAACAAAATACAGTATTACATGCCCAAAATGTCCGGAAATCGTTTGGTGCGCGTGGAAATGTGCAAGAAGTGCTGCGGGGTATCGACTTGCGAGTGCTGGAGGGTGAATTTGTCGGTATCATGGGTCCATCCGGTGCCGGGAAAACAACATTATTGAATGTGCTTGCCACGATAGATAGAACAACAGAGGGTTCTATTCTGATCGGCAATGCCGATATTTCCAGGATGAAGGATCGGGAGCTGTCCGCTTTCCGGCGCGATAAACTAGGGTTCATTTTCCAAGACTATAATTTGCTCGATACATTGACAGTGAAGGAGAACATTCTTCTTCCCGTGTCACTCGGCAAAATGCATAAGCGTGTGGCGGAGGATCATTTCAAATCAATAGCAGACATTTTAGGAATAAAGGAGCTGGCGAATAAATACCCTCATGAAATATCGGGCGGGCAGAAGCAGCGGACGTCTGCAGCGCGTGCGCTCATTAACAAACCATCGCTCGTATTTGCTGACGAGCCGACAGGGGCGCTCGATTCCAAGTCTGCTTCTTCTTTGCTTGGTACCTTGGAGGATGTCAATAAACAACGTGGCGTCACAATTATGATGGTTACGCATGACCCAGTTGCTTCGAGCTATTGCAGCCGCGTCGTATTTTTAAAGGATGGGAAGATTTATTCCGAACTGTATCGTGGTGACAAAACGAGGCAGGCCTTCTTTCAGGAAATCTTGAAAGTTCAGGGCGTTCTCGGGGGTGACAGCGTTGACACTCTTTGATCTCGTCATTCGCAGCATGCGGAAAAACATCAAACATTATTATTTGTACTTTTTCGCCTTAATTTTTAGCGTCGTCCTGTATTTTGTTTTTGCTACGTTGCAGCATGATCCAGCTGTTGTCCAACAGTCGGGCGGAACGATGGGAACTGCGTTTAAAGTGGCAGGAATTCTACTGCTATTCATAGCGGGCACTTTCGTTGTCTATGCGAATGCGATCTTTTTAAAAAGAAGGAGCCGCGAAATTGGTCTATACCAACTGATCGGGCTTACGAAGGGCGCGGTAGCAAGGCTCTTAATTTTGGAAAATACGCTGCTGAGTGCCGGGGCAATGGCAATTGGAATCGGTGCAGGGATGATTGTGTCACGCCTGTTTTTATTGCTGCTAATGAAGTTGGTCGGATTTGATGGTTTTATTGAATTGACGTTTTCAAAGACGGCGGTTCTCCAGACGATTATTGTTTTTATTGCCATCATCCTTCTCACATCCCTTCAAATGTTAGTTGCAGTACGCCGCACGACATTGCTTGGCCTGTTTAATGCGGAAAAGCAAGGGGAACATCCGAAAAAGCCGAAAGCTATCCGTTCTGCGTTTCTTGCACTTTTGGGCATCGGGCTTATTGCTTTTGGCTATTGGCTTTCCGGCCGGATGATGAATGCTCTTCTGTTCATTAACATGCTCGTTGTATTAGCTACAACGATAACAGGAACATACCTATTATTCAGAGTGACAATTAGCTGGCTGTTTTATCAAGTCCGAAAACGCAAGCAAGGCCATCTTGGCTTGAATGGGAGCCTGTCCATTGCTACGCTTATGCATCGGATGAAAGGGAATGCCAATTCACTCACGATTATTACCGTATTGTCAGCGATGACTCTTGCCATGCTGGCGGGATCCTACTCTCTCTATTATTCAACCGAAAGAGAGACGCGTTCCATCTATCCACATGATTTCATGTTTGGCGGGTATGGAGATGCACAAGAGGAGAAGGAAACAAAGCAATTTACGGATGAGCTTGATCGGCAAGGAATCTCCTATTTGTATACGCCGATTGAAGTGATGAATTTGGATGGTCGATTTTTTGAAGAAGCAACAATGACCAAATGGTTACCTGCATTGTTTTCTGCAAACATTGTAAGTGAAAAGCAGTTACAGCAAGCGGGCATCGACATTGAAATTCCAGACGGACGAACAGCCTATTTCTACGACGCATCTGTTTATTGGCTGATGAAAACAACGGAAGTCCCTTTTTCTGTGAAATTAACGAATCCGGAAAAAGAGTTGGATGTTTCCATAACGAAGGTGAAGGAAGGAAATATACTTAACCCGCCTTTTGCAGGAACACAGCTCGTGGTCGATGACGAATTTTATCAAGAAATTAAAGAGCAATTTATTAATGAAGCAGAGGCACATCGTATGGGTACATTTTTTGCGGTTACGATTTCGGATGAAGACCAGCTGGCGGAAGCCGCTGAGATCTATCATGATTTAACGAAAGAGAATGACCGCTTAAATTTCGATTATTACACTCAATATGTATCGACGATGCAATACACGGGGCTGCTTATCTTCATTGCAGGCTTCCTCGGTCTCGTCTTCCTCATTTCAACCGGCAGTATTCTGTATTTCAAGCAAATGACAGAGGCTGAACAGGAGAAGAGAAGTTATGCGACATTGCGCCAATTGGGCTTTACAGTGCAGGATATTATGCGCGGTATTGTCCGTAAACAAGTGTTTGTATTTGGAGTGCCGTTATTAATTGGCTTGTTGCATTCTATCTTCGCTATTAAGGCTGCATCCTTTTTATTCATGTCAGATATCACCGTGCCCGCATCGATCGCGATGGCTATCTATGTGTTGATCTATCTTGTCTTTGCCTTGTTGACGGTAGGGTATTACCGAAAAACAGTGAAAGCTGCTTTGTAAATCAAGACGACGCTCCCTACTTTAGGAGAAATCAATCTAATGGAATAGTTCTACTTCGGAAATCCTTATTATTGTCATAATAAACACATTGAAATCCCCTAATGACGATGATACACTACTTCAAGTCGGTAGTTTTTTCGAGCCGAAGATATATATTTGCCTCGCGCGTTAAAGGCGCGGGTAGTAAGTTTCCTTCTTTTAAGGAACCGTCCGATTCCATGTTCGGGCGGTTTTTTCTTTTGTCCTGTATTTAGATGGCTAGATTGAGGGTATGGACAGTAGAATACATATTTGTCGCATAGAGAAGGAGTGTATGGCATGAAGGCGTTGGAGTGGCTGGTTGGACCGGCAAATGATTTTATATGGACATACATATTGATCGGCCTGTTGCTTTTAATTGGTTTATATTTTACGGTGCGCACCCGGTTTGTCCAAGTGCGTTTGTTTGGCGAGATGTTTCGTTTGATTTTCGAGAGAAAGGGGAGCGACCATGGGGTCTCGGCGTTTCAGGCGTTTACGATAAGTGCGGCTTCACGCGTTGGGACAGGAAACGTGACGGGAGTGGCACTCGCCATCGGCATCGGTGGTCCCGGGGCTGTGTTTTGGATGTGGGTGATTGCTTTGATTGGCATGGCGACTGCGTTTGTTGAGAGTACGCTCGCTCAAGTGTACAAAGTCCGGGATGGCAGTACTTTTCGTGGCGGCCCGGCCTATTATATGGAGAAGGCGCTAGGATTGCGGAACCTTGGTATTGTGTTCGCAATTCTTTTGACACTTTGTTTTGGTTTCATCTTTAATGCAGTACAATCCAATACGATCAGCCAGTCGTTCCATGATGTGTTCAGTTTGCCGTATTGGTCGGTTGGCCTCGTTCTAGTTGTGTTCACTGCGATCATTATTTTTGGCGGAGTTCATCGGATTGTGAAAGTGACGCAAGCCATCGTGCCGATTATGGCGACGTTCTACTTGCTCATTGCATTATTTGTTTTGGTCATGAATATTACTGAAATTCCGGGTATGATTGCACTTATTTTTGAGCATGCGTTTGGCATTAAAGAGATGGCTGGTGCGGGCATCGGGGCTGCGATGATGCAAGGGATCCGTCGCGGGTTATTCTCCAATGAAGCAGGAATGGGGAGCGTTCCGAATGCAGCTGCAACGGCGAATGTCTCACATCCTGCAAAGCAGGGCCTCGTTCAAAGTTTAGGCGTATTTTTCGACACGATTATTATCTGTTCAGCAACTGCCTTCATTATTATATTGGCGGGATTGTACGATACAGGGGAAGAGAGTGGCATTATTTTGACGCAATCGTCGATGGCGGTTCATGTCGGTTCATGGGCTCCGTACTTTGTAGCTGTCGCAATCATGTTCTTCGCATTCAGCTCGATTGTCGGAAATTATTATTATGGCGAAACTAATATTGAATTCATTAAAGCGCATAAATCGTGGATGATCCTGTATCGAATTGCCGTTCTTGGCTTTGTCATGTTCGGCGCTTTGGCAAAAGTCGATATCGTCTGGAGTATGGCCGATCTGTTCATGGGCTTGATGGCGATCCTGAACTTGCTTGTCATTTTATTGCTTGGCAAGGTAGCCTTTCAAGTGCTGGAGGACTTTACGAGACAGCGGAAACTAGGGAAGGACCCGGTTTTCAAGCGAAGCAACATTCCAGATTTGAAGGGCGCGGAATGTTGGGATGAGACTAAATGATATTTTGAAAAAGAGATAGAAGCTTTACAGGCTTCTATCTCTTTTTCTATTCTTATACTAAGTCATATAAAAAATGTAAGTATTGACCGGTCATAGAAGAAGAACTATAATGACATAAAAAATAATCCGACAATTATTTACTTTAGAGGGATGTGAGAAGTATGGTCACTTCTACGTTGGAGCAACTATGCATCCTCTACACTGATTTGACTTATGAGGATATCAGTAGGTTAGAGGAAGTCGCGTCCACGTTGCAATTATATGCTGATATGTCGGACTCCTATATGTTTATCGACTGCAAGATCAAGGACAATGATCATGCGATTGTCGTGGCAGAAGCTTTTCCCCGCAATGCAAACAAAATCTATGAAAACTCCGTCGTCGGAAAAATTGTTTTCGAGTCTTTTGAGCCCGGCGTTTTTTATAGCTACAAAAATGGAAAAAAGTCGATAATCCGCCAAGCTATTACACAAGAGGGGAAATCAGTCGATCAGACGGTCGTCCCCATTAAAAATAATTGCCACCAAGTCATTGGTGTATTGATTCAGGAGAAGGAAGTCCTTTCGAAAACGATGTACGATGATGGATACGACGAAGCGGATTTGTCTATCGTTCCGGCACGCAATGGGGAGTTTCTCGCTTCGGCTGTTGGCGGCCCGCCTGTCGTTTCCGATTTGCTGATGGAAATGCTCATCCTGACTGACGACAAAGATCAACTCATTTACACAAATCCCGTTGCATTGAAATTCATTTCAGAAATGAGCCGGACAGAGGAAGTGGGCAATGCCAGAATTACAGAGCTGCTCCCGTTTTTGACGCCGGTTTATGACAATAAAGAAGATGTCTTCGTATTTGATTTGACAATCGATCGGAAGAGTTTGGTCGTGAAGAAAATCAAGCTGAAGAAAAAGGACAGAGGTGAGACGCTGCTCATCATCCAGGACTTGACTGAGCTCAGGATGAAAGAGAAGGAACTCATGATGAAATCGGTTGTCATCCAGGAAATCCATCATCGGGTGAAAAATAATTTGCAGACAATCGCGAGCCTGCTGCGGCTTCAAATGAGAGGCTTGCCAGAGGACAGTCAAGCATCATTTGAGGATACACTGAATCGGATTTATAGCATTTCATCTGTCTATGAAATAATTTTAGCTAAAGAACATGCCGATGATGACGATGTAAATATTATCGAATTAACGAGAAAAATCTGTTCCGCCATGGTATTGAATGATGTGAGCTCGAAAGTGGACTTGATTATTCAGCCGAATGGCAATAAAATAATTACATCCTCCAGGAAAGCGGTTTCACTTGCAATCATCGTCAATGAGCTCGTGCAAAACTCGTTGAAGCATGCATTTGACAAGGAGGGTGAAGGGGAAATCCGGATATGGTTCACTTCGGATCGAGACTTTCTCGAGCTCCATATTTCCGACAACGGAGTTGGAATGAAAGAGCCGAAACCGTCGCTTGGAACGGAAATTGTCCATAACCTTGTGACCAATGATTTAAATGGGGAATTTCTGTACGTTCCGCAAGAGGAAGGTACGCATGCCGTCGTGACATTTCCAGTGAGTCCGGAGGTGGAGATTTTCTATGAAAAAGAGGATATTAATAGCCGAAGATGAGTCGATCATCCGGATGGATCTCAAGTTAACATTAGAGGACCACGGGTATGAAGTGGTCGGTGAAGCGGGAGATGGCGATCGAGCGGTTGAGCTGGCGTTTCTCCATAAGCCGGACCTTGTCTTAATGGACATCAAGATGCCGAAAATCGACGGGCTGAAGGCGAGCCGGATCATCGGGACGCAATTGGATCTTCCGATACTGCTCATTACCGCATACAGCCAGAAGGAATTTGTCGAGAAGGCCCAGCAGGACAATATTGTCGGGTATTTGGTGAAACCGATTTCAGAAGCGAATCTGATACCGGCTATTGAAGTGGCGCTCCACCAATCCGAGAAAGCGAAACGGCTGAAAGCGAGCATTCAGGACGTGAAACGTGAAGTGGAAAAGCGCAAAACGATTGAGCGGGCCAAAGGGTTATTGATGGAAAAGGAAAATCTATCTGAGCCACAAGCATTCAAGAAAATGCGGGATGCCAGCATGTCCCGGCAACAGACAATGGAGTCGATTGCCAAGGAAGTCCTTGAGTTATACAAGTGAATAATTGAAGCAATGGCGCTTAAAGAAGACCTTTCTTTAGGCGTCTTTTTGTTTTGTTATATATCAAAATTTGGTTAAGGTGGTGGTTTGGAATTAGGCAATCTATCTCTTTATTTGGCAGTGACATTCATGTAATTTGATAAAAGGGGGAATTTATAGTGGAAATGATCGGTACAGTAATCGTCTGGATTATCATGACGTGTGCGGTGCTTGGTGCATTCGCGGCGATCAAAAATCCAGAGGATGGATTAGGAAAGGAATTCATGTCCGGTTTGCACGCGGTAGGTCATATTTTCGTACCGGCTGCTGGTATTATGGCATCCATTCCATATTTGACTTGGTTTATTAGTAAATTTATAGGCCCGGTGTTTGACGCGATTGGTGCGGACCCGGCGATTGCAGCAACAACGATTCTCGCATCAGATATGGGCGGATATCAGCTTGCCGATGCACTGAAAACATCTTATGAAGGCTGGATCATGGCGCTTGTCGTTGGATTCATGTCAGGGGCTACCATTGTATTCTCCATTCCGATGGGACTTGCCATGCTGGATAAGCGGGACCATAAGTACATGGCACTTGGCGTCATGTCAGGGGTTTTGACGATTCCAATCGGTGCATTCATTGCATCTGTACTTATTGTGCTTTTCAATACGGACGTGCGTGATGTCATCAGCACGACAGCAACATCCAATTATGAATTTGTCATTAGTTACTTACAGATCTTTATTAACCTTTTACCGTTGCTTGTCTTTGTAGTGGCAATCGCACTTGGATTAAAATTCTTCCCGCGTGCTATGATTTCCGGATTCATGGTGTTTGGCCGCGTGATGGACGCTGCGATTAAACTCGTCCTTGTCTTTTCAATTGTCGAAATTTTCACAGGCGTTTTCTCAACAGTGTTTGGCGCTTGGGGCTTCGACCCGATCATGGCAGACGAAAAAGATCAGTTCCGTGCCTTGGAAACTGCCGGTTATATCGGTATCATGCTTGCAGGTGCATTCCCAATGGTTTATTTGCTGCGTAAATATGCTGCGAAGCCGCTTGAAGCGGGCGGACGCAAGCTTGGCTTGTCCTCGACGGGAAGCGCCGGTATTTTGGCGACCATGGCGAATATCTTGGCGATGTTCTCACTTGTCCGTTTCATGAGACCGAAAGATAAAGTCATCAATATCGCATTCGCGGTTTGTGCTGCATTCTTGCTAGGTGACCATTTATCATTTACGGCCAATTTCCAGCCGACAATCATTTTGCCGGTTATCTTAGGTAAATTAACAGCCGGTGTCTGTGCGATTGCTATCGCCTACAAACTTTCTGTTCCGACTGCTTTGAAGCTTGAGGAAAAAGACCGTGCCGATGGTGTCATCCGTCCGGGTGAATACTTGGAGGACGGCGAAGTTGAACAGCCGGTTGAGAAGAAAGAGGAAGAAGCTGTACTGACAAACGCGTAAATACAATAAACTGAGAAGGAAGTGCTTAGATTGAGCGAAGAAAAGAAACGATTCATACAGGAATTTGTCCCAGGGAAACAGCTTACGCTTAGCCATCTAATCGCTAATCCTGATCCGGATATGTTTCAGAAACTTGGCATCCAGGAAGCCGGAGCGCTAGGGATTATGACGTGCACGCCGAGTGAAACGGTCATTATCGCAGGTGATTTAGCGACTAAGGCAGCCAATGTGAAGCTAGGATTCTTGGATCGGTTTACAGGAAGTCTTGTCATCGTAGGAAGTGTCTCGGAAGTTGAGATGGCGATGCTGGAAATTAACCGATTCCTGTCCGAGAAGCTTGGTTATACACCGGCGTCCATTACGAAATCGTAAGGAGTGAACGGACATGCAAAACAAAGCGATGCTGATCGGTGCCATTGGTGCCGGCAAATCGACGCTGACGAATGCGCTGCTAGGCAAGCAGGTTCCAGCTGTGAAAACACAGACGCTCATTTATTATGATTGGATCGTTGATACGCCTGGTGAATACACGGAAAACCCGTTGTTCTACAAAAATATTATGGCAACGGCTTTGGAAGTGTCTCATGTGTTTTATCTCCAAGATGCGACGAACGGCAAGACGATTTTTCCGCCGGGGTTTAGCATGGGAGTTCCGAAGATGGGGGTCGGAGTCATTACGAAATGCGATCATCCGGAAGCTGATGTGGAAAGAGCATTTCGCATGATGAAAGATATTATCTCGGAAGGCCCTGTCATTATCACGTCATCTGTCACAGGAGACGGCATAGCGCATTTGAAAGAGCTGGTGAAGTGCACTGACATGCGCTCGATGAAAGAGTATGTCCAGAAGACAGAGGATGACCATGTCAGGTTCATCGGCACACTTTACACTGCCTAACAAGTTTGATATATTGGAGATAATACAAGTTCATGAAATCGGCAATGACGCCTTTACAACCCGCGGAGAAATCCCCGGGTATGTAGAGGCGTTTTTTTATTTCAATATCTGAAATGGGGTGCGGGCGTGAACCAGTTCAATAAAAGGCATGAAACGATCATCAGTGCTGGCATTGACATTGGCACGAGCACAACGAAATTGATTATCAGCCGGTTTTCCTTAATGAATGTCGCAGGTACAACTCATGTACCGCGAATCGAAATCGTAGATAAAGAGATTTTATATAAAAGTCCGGTCTTCCGAACGCCGCTCCTGGATGCGTCGACGATTGACACGCAAGGCGTAGAACGGATCATCCGCTCGCAATATGCAGAGGCAGGCGTGACGCCATCTCAAATCGAGACCGGAGCCGTCATTATCACGGGTGAAACGGCGACAAAGCGCAATGCGAGTGAAATGCTCCATCATCTGTCGCATGAAGCCGGTGATTTCCTCGTTGCGACGGCAGGGCCGGATTTGGAAGGCATCATTGCGGCGAAAGGCTCGGGGGCGTACGACTATTCCGCGAAGAGCGGGAAAGTGATCGCCAACATCGATATAGGCGGGGGAACGGCTAATATGGCCGTTTACAAGGATAAGAAGCTGTTAGGCACTTGCACAATGCATATCGGCGGTCGACTCATCGAGTTCCAGAATGGCATCGTCCGTTCCATTTCGCCGCCGATCGAACGGCTGCTGGCCGAACAAGGTTGGCGCTTGCAAGTCGGAGATCGAGCCGACAGCCCTGCTGTCCAGCAAGTGACAGACTTCATGGCCGGTTCGCTTGCACGGATATTAAGCAAGAATGTCGCTTCAGAAGATCACGTCCTGCTGCTCGGCCATGCGCCTTCTTGGATGGATGACGTGGAAGCGGTCGTTTTCTCTGGCGGCGTGTCCGAGTGTATGTATCAGCACGAGCTTGGGCAGGTACAGGTTGCGGCATACGATGATATCGGCAACCAACTGGCAGAAGCATTGAGGCAAAATGGCCGATTGCAGTCGTTCGAATGGCTGGAGCCTGTTGAAACCGTGAGGGCAACCGTATTAGGTGCGGGCACGCAGACGACGGAAATCAGCGGAGCAACGATTCAGGTCGCGCCGCATGAACTTCCTTTGAAAAATATCCCGATTTACCAGCATGATTTCATGTTTGATTTGCAACAAGGGCTGGATCTTTTCGACTCCGCCATTTCCGAGGCGATCGCGTTATACGATTCGACCCTGGAAGGGCAAAACTTCGCATTATATATTTCGAATCTTCCCTACATGGGATTTAGGGACATCCAATCGTTGTCCCAGGCGATTATCCGCCTGATGGAAAAACGGCCTGACCCATCGCAACCGATCATATTGATCATCCAATCGGATCATGCCAAGGTGATCGGCCAGACGCTGGTCGCTATGAATGTACAACAGAGTGTCATTTGTGTGGATCAAATCAACGTGGAGACCGGCGATTACATTGATATCGGCAAGGCGCTCGATTCGGGTGTCGTACCGGTTGTCGTGAAAACGTTAACATTCCACACATCGTAAAGGAGGCGCTGCAATTGAATTTATCAACGGTATTAGGCGGCGAACGGTATGTATTCGCCGATCTGAAAGAAGTATTGGCTAAAGCGAATGAGGAAAAATCTGGAGACCGGCTAGCCGGCATCGCAGCGGAAACGGTTCAAGAACGAATCGCGGCAAAAGCGGTAGTCAGCGAATTGCTAGTAAGCGATATCCGGAACAACCCACTCATCCCGATTGAAACAGATGAGGTATCCCGCATCATTGAAGGCGATATCAATGAAAGAGTATACAGCGAAATTAAGAACTGGAGCATTGCAGAGCTTCGCGAGTACATTCTGAGCAATGACGTGGGCGACCGGGAATTAAAGCGGCTGAGCCGGGGTTTGACTTCTGAAGTCATTGCAGCAGTGACGAAGCTCATGTCCAACCTGGATCTCGTCCATGCGGCAAATAAAATTGAAATCCTGTCCACTTGTAATATTACGATCGGTCAAAAGGGAACGCTTTCCTCCCGTTTGCAGCCGAATCATCCGACGGACAACATTGATGGCATCATTGCTTCGTTGAAGGAAGGGCTATCGTACGGTATCGGTGATGCGGTCATTGGGATTAACCCGGTTGATGACTCAGTGGAAAGTGTAAAACGCATTTTACATGCGACAAAGGATTTTATTAATGAATGGGAAATTCCTACGCAGAACTGTGTGCTTGCCCACGTAACGACGCAGATGAAAGCAATTCAGCAAGGGGCTCCTGCCGATATGATCTTCCAAAGTATCGCGGGAACGGAAAAAGCGCATCGCTCTTTCGGTATTTCAGCCGAATTGATTGCAGAAGCAAGAGATCTTGCTTTGAAACAAGGAACGGGTACCGGACCGCAAGTTATGTACTTTGAAACTGGGCAAGGGTCGGAGCTTTCTGCGGAAGCGCATTACGGCATTGACCAGCTGACGCTGGAATCTAGAAACTATGGTTTCGCAAGACATTATGATCCGTATATTGTCAACACAGTCGTCGGATTCATCGGGCCGGAGTATTTGTATAACAGCAAGCAGGTTATCCGGGCAGGGCTGGAAGACCATTTCATGGGTAAAATGCACGGCATCCCGATGGGCGTAGATATTTGTTACACGAACCATATTAAGGCGGACCAAAACGATATTGAAGATTTGAGCGTGCTCTTATCAGCTGCAGGTGTGAACTTCATTATCGCGGCGCCGATGGGTGATGACGTCATGCTGAATTACCAATCAATGAGCTACCACGATGTAGCGACACTTCTTCAAACTCTCGGCAAGACACCGGCACCTGAGTATTTGAAATGGCTCGAGAAGATGGGCATTTACGAAAATGGCAAGCTGAGCGCACGCGCTGGCGATGCTACATTGTTTAACCGATAGGAGGTGGATTTGGGATGAATGAACAGCTGATTGAACAAATAACCAAAATGGTTGTGGAAAAGCTTCAGGAAACGAAGGGGAAAACAGAGACCCGCAAGTCGGATGAAGCGATGCCGGTCAACTTGTTTGCAGACGCACCAGTTGGCCAAGCGCTTGCAACGGAACATCCAGATATTGGACCAGCCGGAGCTGTAACCTTCCACCGGACAACGGAACAGAAACAGCCCGCTGCGCATTCCAAAGTTGCCTCTGCTGGAGCGTGCCACAAACAAGACGCTACCAAACAGTCGGATGCCAAGGAAACGGAACTGGCTGAGCTTCGCAAGAAAACGCCGGCCCGTGTTGGTGTAGGAAGAGCGGGTTCACGCCCGAAAACAAAAACATGGCTCCAATTCCGATTGGACCATGCAGCAGCAGTCGATGCGGTTTACGGCGAAGTGCCGGACGAATTATTGAGCCGGCTTGAGGTGTTCCAAGTCCATTCCAGAGTGGCGGATAAGGAAGAGTATATCCGGCGTCCCGATTTAGGGCGGAGACTGTCAGATGAAGCGAAACAGACAGTCATGGAGAAATGCAAGAAGGGACCGACAGTTCAGATTGTTGCATCCAATGGCTTGAGTGCAAAAGCGATCGAGGAGAACTTGGAGGATGTCTATTTATCCCTTGAACAGTCTCTCCGCAACTTAAACATCGACATGGGAACGACTTTCTATGTGGATAAAGGCCGTGTCGCACTGATGGACGAAATCGGCGAAATGTTGCAGCCGGATGTTGTCGTCATGTTAATTGGCGAACGTCCTGGCCTCGTGTCTGCCGAATCATTGAGCGCCTATCTTTGCTACCAACCGCGCATCGGCACGATTGAAGCGGATCGGATGGTTATTTCCAATATCCATAAGGGAGGCATTCCGCCGGTGGAAGCTGGAGCTTACTTAGGCACAGTTATCCAAAAAGTGCTGAAATATGAGGCGAGCGGTGTATCCCTTGTGAACAAAGAAGGCTAGGAGGCGGCAGTCGATGAAAATCTATGCAGACATCTTGTCCATGCAAGTCATCCCGAATGTGAATGAAGAGCTGGCGAAGAAGTTTAATCTGAAGCCGTATCAGCGAAGCATCGGTCTTGTCACCACGACCATTGATGATGTCGGCTATACCGCGATTGACGAGGCGACAAAGAAGACCGATGTAGAAGTCGTGTATGCGAAAAGCTTCTATGCAGGTGCTGCACATGCATCGGGCCCGTTATCGGGTGAATTCCTCGGAGTCATCGCAGGCCAGTCGCCGGAAGAAGTGAAGAGCGGTTTGGATTCGATCCGGATCACGATTGAAAATGATGCCTATTTTGAAGCGATCAACGGAAACCCCGATCATGCGCTTTATGCACATACCGTTTCAAGCACCGGCACCTTTTTAGCGGAAATGGCGGGTATTCCGGTTGGACAGTCGTTAGCTTACCTAATTGCACCGCCGCTCGAAGCGATTGTCGGGTTGGATGCGGCCTTGAAGGCGGCGGATGTAAGATTATGCGAGTTTTTTGCTCCCCCATCGGAAACGAACTTTGGCGGCGGCCTATTGACCGGCAGCCAATCATCCTGCCAGGCGGCAACAGATGCGTTCCGGGAAGCAATTCAAAATATGGCGAGAAATCCGCTTGGGTATTAATCGCCAACAGTAAGCAAGGAAGGAGTGATTAACTTGGTGCAGGCACTAGACGCTGATTTATTGGCCCTCCAAGAAATGCGTACAGCTGTCAAAACAGCAAAAGAAGCGCAACTGAAATTCATGAGCTACACGCAGCAACAAGTGGACAACATTGTCAAAGCTGTTGCGGAAGCCGCCTTCAAGGAATCCGAACGTCTTGCCTATATGGCGGTGGAAGAAACAGGAATGGGCGTTGCGGTCCATAAGAAAATCAAGAATGAAGTGGGCTCCCGTGATGTATACGAAAGTATTAAAGACATGAAAACTGTCGGCATCATCGGAGAGGACAAAGTGAAAAAGGTCGTGGAAATCGCGGCTCCGTTTGGCGTGGTGGCGGGTATTATCCCAACGACCAATCCAACGTCGACTGCGTTCTTCAAAACACTCATTTCATTGAAAACTAGAAATGCAATTGTCGTCAGCCCCCATCCATATGCGGTGAATTGCACACATGAAGCGTTGAAAGTGTGTGATGCAGCTGCTGTGAAAGCGGGAGCACCGGAAGGGTTAATTCAATGCTTGACGATGTCTTCCATGGACGCAACGCAGCAACTGATGAAACATCCGGACGTCAATCTCATCCTGGCAACAGGTGGCGGCGCGCTCGTCAAAGCCGCTTATAGCTCAGGAAAGCCGGCTTATGGCGTGGGACCGGGGAACGTTCCCGTGTACATCGAGCGTTCCGCGAAAGTGGAAAAGGCGGTCCGGGATATCGTCAACAGTAAATCGTTCGATTACGGCACGATCTGTGCAACAGAACAAGCGATTGTTGTTGATAAAAACATTCTGGAACTCGTCAACCGGGAATTGAAGAAAAATGGTGCTTATATTTTGTCCGATGAAGAGAAGCAAATCATGGAGAAAGTCATCTCTCCTTCACCAGGCAAAGTAAATCCGAAAATTGTCGGCAAGAGCCCGCAAACGATTGCGAAACTGGCCGGCATCTCCATCCCGGAAGGCACCCGTGTCATCATTGGGATGGAAACGAAAGTCGGCAAGGATGTACCATTCTCGCTCGAAAAGCTGTCTCCGGTCTTTGCGATGTATGTCGTAAATGACGTCAACCATGCGAAAGAAATTTGCATGGCGCTGCTGAATATCGGCGGACGGGGCCACAGCCTTTCAATCCATACAGAGAATGATTCCATCGCCCGCGAATTCGCGGTAGAAATGCCGGTTTCCCGTATCATGGTCAACACGATGTCTTCCGTCGGAGCGGTCGGGGGGACGACAGGTCTTATGCCGTCGTTCACATTAGGCTGCGGCACATTCGGAGGCAATATTACATCCGACAACGTAACAGCAAAACACTTGCTGAACATTAAACGGATGGCATACGGCACAAAAGAAGTTACACTCCCTTCCCACCAGGAAGAGAAACCGACTGCTGCAACCGAGCAGGTCGTCTCAGAGGTCCTGACGAAAGTCGGATCCGATGGCGACATCGATCCGGAAGTAGTGAAAAACTTAGTCAGCGAGATTGTGAAGCAGTTGACGAAGTGAGTATCAGTTAAACACTTAGTTGATTGGAAAATCAACGTTTTATAGCAAAAATAAAAATAAACCCCATTAGGAGGAAACAAACATGAACAGAGAAGGTACAGCACTAGGAATGGTAGAAACTAAAGGTTTGATCGGATCAATCGAAGCAGCAGACGCAATGGTGAAAGCGGCTAGCGTTAATCTTGTCGGTAAAGTTCACGTCGGTGGCGGAATCGTAACAGTACTCGTACGCGGTGATGTAGGCGCAGTAAAAGCAGCAACTGATGCAGGCGCAGCAGCAGCACAGCGTGTAGGCGAATTGCTATCTGTCCACGTTATCCCAAGACCGCATAACGAATTGGAAATGATCCTTCCTAAAATGGAAGGCTGATTCCAAAGCGAAAATAACAGCAGAAAGGTGGAAGTGGAATGGATCAGCAATTGATTGAACGGATTGTCGGGGAAGTCCTCGGCCAGCTTTCAAAAGACGTGAGCCCATTGCCGGCTCACGCTGTTCCGATTGCCGTTTCTGCCCGCCACGTACATCTGAAACCTGAACATGTGGAAGCGCTGTTTGGAAAGGGTTATGAATTGACGAAGCGGTCCGACTTATCACAGCCGGGCCAATTCGCTTCTAACGAAACAGTGGTTGTCGCAGGACCGAAAGGCAGCATCGAACGCGTGCGCATTCTCGGTCCTGCGCGTTCCCTTTCCCAAGTGGAAGTGAGCTTCACAGACGCCATGAAGTTAGGTGTTAAGCCGCCGCTTCGGGAGTCTGGCGATATCGAAGGGTCCGCTGGCATCACACTCATCGGCCCGAAAGGCAGCATTTACTTGGAAGAGGGCTTGATCGTCGCCCAAGCGCATATTCATATGGCGCCAGGCGATGCTTCGCGGTTCGGCGTGCAAAATGGCGAGTATGTAACTGTTGAGGCGGATGGCATCCGTCCCGTGTCGTTTCGAAATGTGAAGATTCGCGTCTCTGAACGGTATCGGCTGGAAATGCATATCGACACAGATGAGGCAAATGCAGGTTTTATTACACAAGGAACAATCGGACGACTTGTGAAGCCGGGAGCAGAAAATGGGGAAACAGCAAGGACAGAGAACCATGTCCCGCAAAGCGCACCCCAGCCCGTGAACAAACCGTATGAATTTAAGAAAAAGCTGCTTTCCAATGAAGATATCCGTTCCATTCAGGAACAGGACATCCTCCTCGAAAAAGGAACGATTGTGACAGCGCTTGCGAAAGATACAGCGAGGGAACTCGGTAAGACGATTTCCTTCAGAAAGTAGAAAAGGTGATTACGCATGCGAATGGGAAAAGTGATCGGTAACGTATGGGCAACACGCAAGGAAGAGGGCTTGCAAGGGTTGAAATTGCTGATTATCCAGCCGATTGATGCATACGGAAATGCCATCCAGACCCAAATGGTGGCAGCAGATCGGATCGGTGCGGGCATTGGTGATGAAGTCCTGATAACGAGCGGCGGCTCCTCACGTTATATTATGAAAGACAATCCGATTCCTATAGATGCGGTAGTCATAGGAATCATTGATTCTACAGAAGTGAAGAGAGGCGAAATCGATGAGTCAAGCAATCGGAATGATTGAAACAAAAGGGTTGATCGGTTCCATTGAAGCGGCGGATGCCATGATTAAAGCATCCAATGTGTCCCTTGTGAAGCAAGAGATGGTGGATGGCGGGATTGTGACGGTTATCGTGCAAGGCGATGTCGGTGCAGTCCAGGCGGCTGTGGAAGCTGGCCGTGACGCGGCTGCACGTGTCGGTGAGCTATTGGGATCCCATGTTATCCCTCGTCCGGATGAATCTGTTTACGGCATGGTAAAGCCAGCTCCTGTGGTGGAACCACTGGCTCCGAAGCAGGAAAAGCAATCGGAACCAGCAAAGCCGAAATCCGCTAAAAAGTAATAAGACGCAATGGCACCTGCAGGCAAGAGGCAATGATCCGTCAAAGCCTGACGCATCATACTAGCCTTTTTTGCAGGCATTGATAAAGGAGATGAGCTAAGTTGGCATTTCGCAGACATAAAATCGCCGTCATCGGAGCCGGGCATACCGGAGCCACTGTTGCTCTCATGATAGCGCAAAAAGAATTAGGCGACGTCGTATTGGTGGACATCCCCGACTTGGTGAATCCGACAAAAGGGAAAGCGCTCGATTTATTGCAAACGAGCCCGGTACAGCGGTTTGACTCCATGATCATCGGCACATCGGACTATTCCGATATCCAAGATGCCGATATGGTCATTGTTACGGCTGGGATCGCTCGGAAACCAGGCATGAGCCGTGATGATCTTGTCACAACAAACGCGAAAATCATGCGATCTGTTTCAGAACAGATTAAACAATATGCTCCTGAGAGCACCGTTCTCATATTAAGCAATCCGGTCGATGCCATGACTTACGTCTGCTACAAGACGACCGGTTTTCCGAAAAATCGTGTAATCGGCCAGTCCGGCGTGCTGGACACCGCACGATTCAATACGTTTGTAGCGGAAGAACTGAACATTTCCGTTGAGGATGTCTCTGGATTCGTTCTGGGCGGGCACGGGGATGATATGGTGCCGCTCGTGCGCTATTCGAATGCGGGCGGAATTCCGCTTGATAAAATCATTCCTGCGGACCGGCTTCAAGCCATTGTCGAGCGGACAAGAAAAGGCGGCGGTGAAATTGTGGCCCTTCTCGGTAACGGAAGTGCCTACTACGCGCCGGCAGCCGCTCTCGTCCAGATGGCGGAAGCGATCATTAAAGACAAGAAGCGTATTTTACCATCCATCGCCTATTTGGAAGGAGAATATGGCTACAAGGATATTTATCTAGGAGTTCCGACTGTACTTGGCGGTAATGGAATTGAGAGTATTATTGAACTTCCCTTAACCGACGAAGAGAAGCGTGCGCTTGATAAATCTGCGCAGTCTGTTCAGGTTGTCTTAGATATTTGCAATCGATAAGATTACTGAATTTATTCGTAATTGCCCCGGTCGTATTTAATGGAAGAAAAATAAAATACTCACTGGACAGATCAAATCTAATCATCGAGAAAAATAGTAAAAAAGCATTCCGTTTTCGGAATGCTTTTTTAATGGTTAATTGACACAAAACCTTCATTTTTTACTAGTTCGTACGATATAAGAGATAGAATATGAAATAGGAGGTAGCACCCAGTGAGAAAAAAGAATAGTATTGCATGGAAGTTATCCGGGTTAATCATCGGGTTGTTTGTCATCTTGTTTGTTGTTTACACAGTGGCAACAAGCACGTTTTTACATAAGCAGAGCATGTCCGACGCTGAAGAGTTTGCCGTGGAGAATTCCAAGTTGAATGCAACGATTCTCAGCGAGCGATTCGACCGGACGAATGAAATGCTTCATACAACAAAGCACATATTTGAAACATTGCAAGCAAATCATGATCTGACGACAGATGAAGTGATTCATGTTATCGAGAATAATTTGAAGAAGAACGAAGATGCCACGGGAATGGCAGCTGTATTTGAAAAAGGTTTCATCCCATTGGATGGCAATATTCAAAGCGGGCTTGTAGATTCAACAGATCGCTTCGTGCCGTACTTGTATAAAAAGGAAAATGGCATCGGCGTGGAACCGTTGAGCGGGTATGACAACCCGGGCGAAGGGGACTGGTATTTAGTACCGAAGAATGAAAAACGCGCTGTCTTGACAGAACCGTATGAGTATAATGCAGGTGGCCAGACGGTATTGATGACAACCATTTCTGTGCCGCTCATGACAGAGTCCGGGCAATTTTTCGGCGTGTTGACGACGGATATTTCAATTGATTTCCTAAATGATCTCGTTCAATCAATTAAGCCGGATGGCGGCTATGCCTCCATTATTACAGATGCTGGAGATTTGACGGCTAACAGCTTGAAGCCGGAAATGAACGGCACCAATATGCAAGATGCAATTGACTGGGCGCCTGTGAAAGAAAAGCTCAACCAAGGGGAAGCCGGAACGTTATATGTAGATTCCAAAGGGTTGAATGAAGTGGCTTTCAATTCGTTCGCACCTATTACGCTCCCTAATATCGAAGAAGTTTGGACCGTACAAACGGTAGTGCCGAAATCGAAAATATTGGAGACGTACAACGCTATTCTCCTCATGACGATTCTGGCAGCGGTCGTTATGATCGTCTTAATGACGGCGGCAACCGGCTGGTTCATCTTCAAGCAATTAAAACCGCTGGCCTTCTTGCAGAAATCAATTGAAACGGCTGCAACAGGTGATATGACGCACTTTGTGGATGAAAAGCATATCCGCAATGACGAAATCGGCGCAGTGGCAAAAGCGTATAATGATATGCTTCTTCAGACAAATGAAGCGATCCAGGCGGTTCAGCGTTCCTCGAATGAATTGAGCGATTCCTCTTCACATGTGCACCACGCATTTGAAGAAATTGTAGCTTCCAGCGAGGAGGTTTCATTGGCAACAAATGAAATTGCACAAGGGGCTTCCAAGCAATCAGAGGATACGGAAGAAACGAGCCGAGTGATTGCGGAACTGGCGGAGCAGATCAATATCCTGTCCCAGCTTTCGCAACGCATGAATGACCTGTCCCATCAAACGATCGAATCGACGGAAAAAGGGATGTCGGAAGTGGCGAATTTGCGTGAACACAATGCTTCTGCGAATGAGATGAATGCGAAAGTGAAGGAGCAAATGAGCGCGTTGTCATCCAAAATTGATGCGATCAATCAAGTGATCACGTCGATTCATGATATTACAGCTCAGACGAATCTTCTTGCCTTGAACGCCAGCATCGAAGCGGCACGGGCAGGGGAGCACGGCAAAGGATTTGCAGTCGTGGCGGAAGAAGTGCGCAAACTTGCAGAGCAATCCCGCACGGAAACTGAAGTCATTCAGCAAACTGTCCAGGAGATTCTTGAGGAATCCAACCAAACGGCAGCAGTTATTGAAACGAATCTAAAAGCGATGGAAGGGCAGAACGAATCAGTATCCAGTACGGAAGCTTCTTTCCATCAAAATGCTGAACTGACAGAGCGGATGAGCGAAGTCATTCAGGAATTAAATGCGGAACTAAACGAGATGCTGACGAATAAGGATCAAGCGATGCTTTCGATCCAGAGTGTGTCGGCTGTATCAGAAGAGACAGCGGCATCAGCGGAACAAGTCAGCGCGTCCTCGGCAGCACAGCAAACGGAATTGGAACGGGTGGCAGATTCAACGACCCGCATGAAAAATATAGCCAATGAGTTGCAAGAAGTGGTCGAGCGCTTTAAACTACAAGTATAAGTCTCGAAAAAATTGAATAGCACATATTGAACGATGAAATGGTACCGTAACGGTTTAATAGGGAATCCGGAAATCCGGAGCTGTCCCCGCAACTGTAAGCGCAGACGACCACCGATGAGCCACTATAGGCAAACTATGGGAAGGCGGGTGGAAGGAGGAAGCGCAAGCCAGGAGACCTGCCATCCATCGTCATAGCGACACTTTCTTCGGGGGTTGAGAGGTGGAGGCGAAACGGATCCCGGTCCATCGGGCTTTTTAGGGTTCCAATTTGTTTCCTAATGATCAATTATGAGCAATCGCTCTGCCGAAGTGGCAGGCGATTGCTCTTTTTCATTGAAAGGAGACGGAAGATGAGAGCAATTCAACAGGAGTATGGCATTGGCGCTGAATTTAATGGGAAGTTTCCGGAATACCTGACACTTGAAAAAACACGTTATACGGAACGGGACATGGAAAGGTTAGAACGGGAATTAACTGCCCGGTTTTATTCTGCATCCATTTCCAATGAAGACGACCTGCTATTTCTCGCAATGAAAGCAATGCAGCAGGAACAAGTGGACCGGATTGAAAAAGTGGTGGACACGTATTGGGCTTTATCCAACGGGTATATTACACTATCTACAGATTTGGTGAGTGCATTGTGGGGCATCATCCCTCCACTGGAGAGTGAGAAAAAGAGGTTACGTGTTTCAGATCAACAAGTGATTAGGCAGTTGCAGGAAGGCCTGCCCTTTACTGCGGGCCTGTCTGACCTCTTTATGGAGAGAGTGTTAGAGTGCGGTTCATGGCAGATGTTTTACAAAGGAGGGGTGGAGACGAGAGGAGTCTCCGCCATTGGCCTGATGAAAGAACTGCTGGGGCAACAAATAAAGACCAGGCAGCCAGACTTCTTCTTTGAAGATCAAGTGGATGCCTCATTGCCTAAACAAATTGTTTCGGCTGGTTCCACCTTGCATGTGGAGCGAATTCGGCAGAAAAATAGGCTCAACCAGATCGTCGCCATTCAAGTGCGCCTCGTCAACAATATGTTGAGCTATTTGGATAATGGCGCGGCATGGATCGCTCCGATAACTTTTGAATTGCCCGCAGCCTATAAAGTGATTGATTTATATCAATTGCAGATGCACGCATGGAAAAACGGAGCTCGCATGACCGTTTGCATATAAAGTAACACGACCTGTGCTGTAGGTTGCACAGGTCATGTTATTATGATCACATTTCCTGGGGTGCTTGCATGCCAAGCAATCGCATGGACTCCTCCAGTACAATGCTGACGCATTGAACAAGGGATAGACGGAACGATTGGTTGGCCGCACCTGACAGTATATGGACATTACCGTAGAACGAATTGAAAGCCTGCGCAAGATCGATTGCATATTTGGCAATGATGGACGGATCCAGTTCCACGGATGCTCTTTGGACGGCTTCCGGGAAGTGCTGGAGCTGCGTAATGATATCCCATTCATAATCATTTACAGAAGAGATTCCCTCTTCTCCGCGCCCGTCTGCCTTCCGCAGGACAGCATGAGCCCGGGCACAGCTATATTGGAGATAGGGGCCCGTTTCGCCTTCGGTTTGCAGCATTTTTTCCAGATCGAATTCAATATCATGTTTCCGATGCTGCTTCAAGTCGCTGAATAGGATGGCTCCAACACCAACGGCTTTAGCCACTTCTTCTTTATTTTCCAAGGAAGGATTCTTCGCTTCAATGTTTCGCTTGGCGAGCTCAATGGCTTCCTTCAGCACTTCCTCCAGCAAAACTAGCTTCCCTTTCCGGGTCGACATCTTTTTTCCGTCTTTTAAAATCATGCCGAACGGAACATGTGTAATGTCTTCTGCCCAATCGCAGCCCAATTGTCCGAGCACTTTTTTTATCTGTTGAAAGTGAAGACTTTGTTCATTCCCGACAACGTAAATGGATTGCTCAAAACCATAAGTCGATTTCCGATCGAGCGCCGCTGCCAAATCGCGCGTTGCGTATAGCGTCGCGCCGTCCGATTTCTTAATTAAACACGGCGGCATCTCCTCGCCGAGGTCAACAACAAGCGCACCATCTGATTCCGTGAGCAATCCTTTCGAATCCAGCCATTCTACAACCGGCTCCATCTTATCATTGTAGTAGGCTTCGCCATTATAAGAATCGAAGGTAACGCCAAGTAAATCATAAATGCGCTGGAATTCGTTCAGCGACTCCTCCTTGAACCATTTCCAAAGGGCCAGGGCATCCGGCTCGCCATCCTCCAACGCTTTAAAGGCGGCTCTTCCTTCGTCATTTAAGGATGGATCTGACTCGGCTTCTTCATGGAAGCGGATGTACAGCTGAAGCAGTGTCTTGATCGGTGCCTGTTCAACTTCTTCCTGACTGCCCCATTTGCGATAGGCTGTCAGCAGTTTGCCGAACTGGGTGCCCCAGTCGCCGATGTAATTAATCTTGACCGGTTGGTACCCCGACTTCTCCAGCAATAAAGCGATCGAGTTGCCGATGACCGTGGAGCGCAGATGGCCCATGGAGAAGGGCTTCGCAATATTCGGGGAGGACATATCGATCGTCACAACACCATCTGCACCAATCGTTGACGACCCGTAAGCCGGACCCTCAGCCAAAATAGAGCGGAGAACAGGCTCCGCAGCAGCATCCCGCTGAAGGAACAGATTGACATAGCCATTCACAGCTTCCGCCTTTTCGATCGCAGGATGCGAAACCGCCGCCGCAATCTCCTCTGCAATCAGCTTAGGCGCTTTCCGCAACGTCTTCGCCATCGAAAAACATGGCAGCGCATAGTCGCCCATTTGCGAATGAAGCGGCCGCTCCACCATTTGCGGTTCGAGTGGCACAGGACTCGCCGTTTGCAACGCCTCTATCACAACTTGTTTCATACAATTAACCCCTTTTTTTAGAAAATAAAAAAGCCCCCGTCTCAATCAATGAGACGGAAGCTCGTTCCGCGGTACCACTCAAATTGCCCGATCCGTCGGGCCACCTTTCTCCTAACGGCGAGACACCGGCTTTTCCTACTTCCTTCAGAAAAGCATCTACGAAGTGCGCTTCATGAACCATCTTCCACCAGGCTTCCACCATCCCCGGCTCGCTTTGAAAGAAAAGGAGCATTACTCTCTTCGTCATCGATATTGTATATCAATGTAGCAAATCGGTGGGATGCGTGTCAATGGGCAAATACGAGCTGTCGTAGAAATATACGAGAGGTTTGGTTTTCAGCCGATGATAGAGGATACGAGAAGTTGAACCGCTTGAAATCCGCGAGAATTAACATGTCCTAGCCATGCTCCATGGCGCGCAGAATGCCTTTGACCAACTTAGAAATTAAATTGATAGTTTGCTCGGGTATGATACGAGCGGTTCAGAGGGAAATACGAGCGGTTAGATACGCGATACGAGCTGTTGCAGAATTATACGAGCGGTTGGAGAGGGCATACGAGCTCTTGCAGGATTATACGAGCGGTTGGAGACGAGATACGAGCTGTTCTAGAAATATACGAGCGGTTCGGTTTCCAGGCGGTGATAGAGGAGGACACGAGAGACTGGAACATTTGGACTTGCCGCGAGAATTAACATGTCCTCGCCTGCCCCATGGCGCGCAGAATGCCTTTGACCAACTTAGAAATTAAATTGATAGTTTGCTCGGGGATGATACGAGCGGTTCAGAGGGAAATACGAGAGGTTAGAAATAAGATACGAGCTGTTGCAGAATTATACGAGCGGTTGGAGGGGACATACGAGCTCTTGCAGGATTATACGAGTGGTTGGAGACGCGATACGAGCTGTTCTAGAAATATACGAGCGGTTCGGTTTCCAGGCGGTGATAGAGGAGGACACGAGAGACTGGACCGTTTGGACTTGCCGCGAGAATTAACATGTCCGCGCCTGCCCCGTGGCGCGCAGAATGCCTTTGACCAACTAAGAAATTGAATTGATAGTTTGCTCGGGTATGATACGAGTGGTTTGGAGGGAAATACGAAAGGTTAGGAACAAGATACGAGCTGTTGCAGAATTATACGAGCGGTTGGAGAGGGCATACGAGCTCTTGCAGGATTATACGAGAGGTTGGAAACGAGATACGAGCTGTTCCAGAAATATACGAGCGGTTCGGTATCCAGGCGAACTTACCCGCTGAGTTGACCGTCCCAGCCGGGTGACAGAACCAATTGACTCAATCATAAACCCCATTTTAAATGACGATTAAAACCTGACCGTTTCCCCGCAAGCCGCTTGGGTATGCTATGGAAGAGAGGAGAGATGGTCATGGCGAAGAAATTGAGAGAGGCGATCGAGCGGTATGCGATGCCGCTGGATGAGGAGGCGCTGGATGCTCTCGTGGAAGCGGCGGGACATGCTGAAGTGGTGATGATCGGCGAGGCATCCCACGGGACACATGAATTTTACAAGATCCGTGCCGAGCTTTCTAAACGACTCATTCAAGAAAAAGGGTTCACAATTGTGGCAGTGGAAGGGGATTGGCCGGCTGCTGCGTCCGTGAACCGCTATGTCAAAGGGTTTGAAGAGAACGAATCCGCGCAAGATGTATTGCTACAATCTTTCGAACGCTGGCCGACGTGGATGTGGGTGAATGAAGAGGTGAGGGACTTCATCGAGTGGTTGAAGCTTCATAATGATTCGTTGCCCGATAAGGAGAAGACAGGTTTTTACGGTATCGATATGTACAGTTTGTATGAATCGATTGATGAGCTGCTTCGATTTTTATCTGAAAATCCGCAATTTGGAGCCGATCTAAACTTAGCAAGACAGGCGTTCTCCTGTTTCGAGCCATATAATCGGATGCCCGAGCATTATGCTCTGTCGACCGCTCATTTTTCCGATGAGTGCATTAGTGAAGTTGCTACGCTGCTGTCATCCATCCGAAGGAATGAAGAGCGTTTTGCCAGTCACCATGAAGAAGATCTGAACGTCACGATGAATGCCCTCGTCGCCAAAAATGCGGAGGCTTATTACCGGGAAATGATGCAAGACGACGCGATCTCTTGGAATACACGCGATTTGCATATGGTAGAAGCCATCAATGAATTAAAGAAATACCATGGGCCTGATGCTAAGCTGATTATTTGGGAACACAATACCCATATTGGCGACGCGTCCGAAACATCTATGAAAGACGACAACATGATCAATGTTGGCCAGCTCATTCGTGAGGAATACGGGCATAACCGCACGTTTGCCATTGGATTTGGGACCTACGAAGGATCAGTCATTGCAGCCGATAGCTGGGGCGCTCCTCTGGAAAGAATGACGGTTCCGCCTGCTAAGTTCAATACTTGGGAAGGGCAGATGCACGCAGCTGGTGCAGAGGATAAAGTGGTTTTATTCACAGACGATAACCGTCAGCTGTTCAATGAATGGATTGGCCACCGTGCCATTGGGGTTGTCTACAATCCAGAATTCGAAGCGTATGGAAATTTTGTCCCTTCGCGTGTTGGCAGCCGATATGATGGGTTTATTTTTTTAGACCAGTCAACTGCGTTATATCCTTTTTGAGCCGTGCAGCTGCTTGCACGGCTTTTAGTTTTATTGATAAAATTAGGTGCAGCCTACCTTAGAAATGTTTCAAGTTAGTAGAAATCCTCTCAAAAAATAATTCAAATTCTTTTTACCTATTTACGATTAAACCACAACATGTTAGGGTAGTAGATGTACATAAAGCACAACATATAGTATTTAACGATAGATTGGTACCGTATTCGGTTTAATAGGGAATCCTTAAATTGGAGCTGTCCCCGCAACTGTACGTGCTGACGACCTGCTGACAACCACTGTGGCAATGCCATGGGAAGGGAGCGGGGAGGAGGAAGCGCAAGCCAGTAGACCTGCCGTCCATCGTGAAGCGACACTTTCTTCGGGGGTTGAGAGGTGGGAGCGAGCGGGTTTTTCGCCTTTCCATCCGAAGGGGGTTCGACCTGATCTGTTTCCTACATACATCCATTAGCGATGTCTCACCGAAAAGGTGGGGCGTCGTTTTTTTTATTCCCTAACATCCTATAAGTAGGAAAGGAGCCAAACTGATGACAATGATTCAAGAAAACACAAAGGTGACTGACATTCTGGCGCAATTGAAGGAGGAATTCGGCGAGGGCCAAATTACTGCTTTGGAAACGGCGAGTGATAAATGGTTGGAACGCCATCCAGGCGGAAGCCAGGAAAACTGGGCAAAAGCAATGGTTTTGGAGGCGCTTAGCAATATTGATGAAGCGTCCACCCATTGGACATTTGTGGCATCCCGCATTTACTTGGACTCTGTTTACGAACAGCAGCGGGCCATTCGCGGCACAGATGTATACGCTGATTTTGCCGGTCACGTTGAAAGGCTCGTCCGACAAGGATTGTATACACCAGAACTGCTCGATCGATATTCTGCAGAAGAGCTGGCCACTATCGGGACATTTATCGAGCCCGAGCGGGACAAGCTGCTTACATATATTGGACTGAAAACGTTAATGGACCGCTACGCGGCTGTTGATTTTAATAAAAAACCGGTGGAGCTGCCACAAGAACGCTGGCTCATCATTGCCATGACGCTTATGCAAAAGGAGACTGATAATCGTCTTGGCAAAATTGCGGAAGCCTACTGGGCGATGAGCAACCTGTATATGACCGTCGCGACACCGACGCTTGCAAACGCGGGCAAGCCGCATGGTCAATTGTCCAGCTGCTTTATCGACACAGTGGACGACTCCTTGCAAGGCATTTACGACAGTAATACTGATATTGCGAATCTCTCAAAATACGGTGGGGGCATCGGGGTCTACATGGGCAAAGTGCGCTCCCGCGGTTCATCTATCAGAGGATTCAAAGGGGCATCGAGCGGCGTCCTTCCTTGGATCAAACAATTGAACAATACGGCGGTAAGCGTCGATCAACTCGGACAGCGCCAAGGTGCCATTGCCGTCTACCTCGATGTGTGGCATAAGGACATCTTCACGTTTCTCGATTTGAAGCTGAACAACGGGGATGACCGCTTGCGTGCACATGACATTTTCACAGGCGTCTGCCTGCCGGATATTTTCATGGAGCAGGTCGAAGCACGCGGAGACTGGCATTTATTCGATCCGCATGAAGTCCGGACGGTAATGGGCTACTCCTTGGAAGATTTTTATGATGAGACAAAAGGGTCTGGATCGTTCCGTGAAAAGTACGAGGAGTGCTCAAACCATCCACAATTGACGAAAGAGACTGTACCTGCGATCGAAGTGATGAAGCGCATTATGCGCAGTCAGCTTGAAACGGGCACGCCGTTCATGTTCTACCGGGATGAAGTGAACCGGATGAACCCGAATAAGCATGAGGGCATGGTGTATTCAAGTAATCTCTGTTCAGAAATCATGCAAAATCAAAGCGCAACACAATTCGAATCGGTCACGCTTGAAGATGATATCGTCGTCACACGATCGAAGCCGGGTGATTTTGTTGTGTGTAACCTATCTTCCATCAACTTGGGACGGGCGGTCCCAGCAGGTGTATTGGAACGGCTTCTTACGATTCAAGTGCGCATGCTCGATAACGTCATTGATTTGAATAAAATTCCGGTCGTTCAAGCACAGCGAACGAATTCTCGCTACCGTGGAATTGGACTTGGCACATTCGGCTGGCATCATTTATTGGCACTTGAAGGAATTCAATGGGAGTCGGAGGAAGCGGTACGTTACGCGGATGAACTCTACGAACAAATTGCCTTTTTGACAATCAAGTCTTCAATGGAGCTGGCGAAAGAAAAAGGTGCTTACCCGTTATTCGAGGGTTCTGATTGGCAGACCGGTGACTATTTTGAACACCGGAACTACGATTCGAAAGCGTGGCGTGAACTGCGTTTCGACGTTCAGGCGAACGGCATCCGCAACGGCTACCTCATGGCGGTGGCTCCAAACAGTTCGACATCGGTCATTGCCGGTTCTACTGCATCCATCGATCCGGTTTTCAAGCCGTTCTATCATGAGGAGAAGAAAGATTACAAGCTCCCGGTTGTCGCGCCTGACCTGGACCATAACACGTACAATGTGTACCGCCGATCGGCCTATATCGTCGACCAGCGTTGGTCGATCAAACAAAATGCAGCGCGCCAGAAGCATGTCGACCAATCGATTTCATTTAATATATACGTACCCAATAATATCCGCGCGTCCGTTCTGCTCGAGCTCCACTTGCAAGCATGGAAATCCGGCATGAAGACGACGTACTATACACGTTCCACCGCATCGGACATCGAGGAGTGCGAATGGTGTCATTCCTGATTGCCTATGCATCCTGGAGCGGCAATACCGAGGAAGTGGCGGAATTGATTCGGGATGCGCTTGGCAGGGAAGGGATTGAAACGACCATGTACCGGATCGGTTTTGGTCCGGTTCCCGATCCGAGGGAATATGAGGCGATGGTGATTGGTTCTTTCACATGGGATAAAGGCGCAACGCCGGATGAAGTGAAAGATTTCGTAGCAGCCATCGGCTACAAACCGGAGCCTGTCTATGTCTTCGGAACGGGGGACACGCAATTTGGCGGAGACGACCTGTTTTGTCATGCAGCCGTCAAGCTTGCCCGTTTCTATGCATCGGGCTGCCAACCTCTCAAAATCGAACAGAGTCCGCGCGGCATCCAAGAAGAGAAAGTCATCGAATGGACGAAAGGAGTCTATGAACATTGGTTACACTTACACGAGTTAAAGTGCTGAATCCGGCTAATCCAAATAAAGCAACAGCGATTTTCGGCGGAGAGGCGAGCGGCATCCTGAATTGGAATGACCTCGCACATCCTCATTTTTATACACTCCGGCAACGGATCCGGTCATTATTCTGGACGGCAAACGAAGTTGATATGACACAAGACGTCAAGCAGTTCCCGAACTTGTCCAAAGCCGAGCAGGATGCTTTCCTGAAAATTATCGGCCTGCTAGCGACGCTCGACGGTCCACAGACGGTCATCGCAATGAAAATCGCCGATTTCACGACAGATCCTTCGGTGAAATCTATTATGGCGACGATTGCCGATCAGGAAAGTGAGCATAATCATAGCTATGCCTATGTACTTTCTTCCGTTACTACGCTCGACAAGCAGAACGCCTCATTTGAAATGGGACGCGCTGACGAAGTACTCATGAAGCGGAATGAACGGATTGTCGAGATCTACAATGAGTTCGCTGAAAATCCGACGATTGAGACCGTGCTGAAGTCGATGGTCTATACAACGCTGCTCGAAGGCCTGTTTTTCTATAGCGGCTTTGCGTTCTTCTACAATTTGGCGCGCCATCAGAAAATGGTCGGTACCTCAACGATGATCTCGTATATTAACCGCGATGAGCTACAGCATGGGAAGGCAATCAGTGACATCTTCCGAGCTGCACTTGCGGAAAATCCGGAGTACAACACGGAGGAATTCACAGAATGGATCTATGATCAATTCCGCCATTCTGTTGAACAGGAAATCATTTGGAGTCGCTATGTACTCGGTGAAATCGATGGCATTGATCTCGACGAAATGGCGGGCTATGTCAAATACCGGGCCAACAAAATGCTTCGTATGCTTGGACTAAGTGAAATATACCCGGAGTTCACAGACAACCCTATGAAATGGATCCGCGCGTACGTTGACAATTTTGACGACACGAAAACGGATTTCTTTGAGCAGACATCCCGGCAATACGTGAAAACGAGCGATTTGAATGGGTTTGATGATTTGTAAAAGCAAAAAAGCATGCCCAGCTATAATAAAGCTGTGCGTGCTTTTTTACGTAATAAGATTAATTGTATCTGCTAATTTCCTCATGGTTACTTCCAAACGGTGAAGATCTGAAAAGACTGCTATAGCTCCATCCTGGCCACTTTAGGCAATAAGCTATGAAAATTAAGTATGTCGTCCTTTTTATCATTCTGATAAGAAACAACCTTGCGTATAAGTGTTATTTACAGTATATTGGAAATCTATCACCTAAACCATTGGAGGTGTAGATTCGTGAAAAGTTATCATATCGTCGTGCATATCGTCAACTTAGTCCTATTGGTAGCTATCTGTCTTTTTTTTCTTTTCAGTTCGTTTAGTATTAGCCCACCCATAGATGACCCTATCGGTGACATATTTAAATACTGTTCTATTGTTTTTATGTTCGGCCTGTGGGCAGTTAATTACTGGTTCCAATACACGCGCAAGAAACAAAAATGGATTCTGCCGTTAGCCGGAGCTGTCCTTTATGTTTCCATCGTTTTGCTTGTCCTAGGAATTATTTTTCCATTCATACGCGAAATGTTTACTAACTAATCCCGCATTTATTAATAGGTGCGTCAATTCTGATTCAGGTATGGATTGTAGTATCTTGATTCTGTCTTAGAAAATCCTTCATCTGGTCGCAATATCCACAAACCACTTACGTATGCACCGTTACTTCTTCATTTCTTTTCGTCCCTTATACTATAACCCCCTAAACTTAGGGCTGGGCTTCGCGTATTAGCCCCCTTTTTCGTGGCAAGCTACCCACTCATGTAGGACGTTCCATTGCAAATCGCTGCTCTCATGTCTTTACCTTCCTATCGATTATAGGAGTCGTTTGGTATCTCATGTTTCTACGTTCCAAAAGTTTGCGGTGGGTGATTGTCTCCCATTGCATCGTCGATGTCGGGATTATTACGGTTCTAGTCTTTTTGAATATTTATATCCCGCCGATTGGATGAGAAAATAATATGAAGGCGAGGGGAGGAGATCCAAATGCAACAATACAAACACAAACTAGAAGCTTATATGAATCAATACCTGGAATTATGGGATTTTTACGGAGTTATTCAAGTGACCCGAAAAGGCGAGGTGCTGTTTGAAGACGCATACGGATATGCCAGTCTCGAGTTCGGAATAAAAAATGATATGGATTCATGCTTTTCACTCGCTTCAGTGTCAAAACAGTTTACGGCATTCGCGATTATGCTTCTTCATGAAAAGAACATGCTGGACATTGATAAACCGGCTAGATTATACTTGCCCACTGCGTTGGAAATGGACGAGTCGATCACTGTCCATCATTTACTGTCTCATACGTCAGGTTTGTATAATTTCACTAACTTCGAAAATGACTTTTTTGCTGGTTACAACAGAATGGACTATTCCCGGGATGATTTCTTCAAACGTTATATTAATAAACAGCCTGCTAAGCCGCCAGGAACAATTTTTGATTACAATAACTCAAATTATAATTTGCTGGCATGGATCATAGAACATGTATCTGGAGAAACATACAGGGACTTTTTAAGAAACCACGTCTTCCTGCCCTTGGATATGTTGAATAGCGATGTGGATGATGGCTGCAAAACATTAAAAAACAGAGCGAGCAATTATGTACATGATTTTGATGAAATCATCAAATCCCCGTACCATAACGAGAAATTCAGCATTGGTGCAGGAGCCATCATTTCAAACTGCGAGAATTTATACAAGTGGTTTAAGTGCTTGCGAGATCGGAAAATGCTGTCGGAAAAAGGGTATGAACGGTTTTTTAGCGAGAATGTAAATAAGTACTGTTATGGGTTGGAGCGTCAGCGCGGTTACGGTACAGACAGCTATGCCCACGGCGGCGATCACCTTGGTATCTGTACCTTTGCACAGTATTTTTTTGATGAAGATGTTTGTATCCTCATTCTTTCCAATAATGAAGCAATCAATCAATACAGGCTGGGCAACGCAATTGCTGATATTCTGCACGATGTTGAAGTAGATGCTCCGACAAAACATGAAGAGCTTCCCCTAGACGAAAGGAAGCTTCAAGCGTATTGCGGCACCTATTTGAAAAATAAAATTAAAGTAGAATTACATGGCGATAAATTGTACTTTACTAGATTTGCCGGCAATCTTCATATTGAGATCTATCCAGTCGGCGAAGGGAAATTTGCCCGCAGATTTTCTGACCAAATGACACCATACAGTATTGTGGAGAATGAAAACGGCAATATGTCCTTTTTCGGCTATGAGAAAGCTAATATGAAATGAAATAAATCGCCTAGACGTGCCGCGTAATGCGGTTGTTCAATTTCTTAATTCAGCTATTAGGAAATTGAACTTTTTTGGATTTTAATAGACCGGTAGCTGCTGGCTTCATCTCTCTCCTGACAATCGTTCCCTCGTATCCACCTCATTGCCCTCTAGCCGTCTCTCAAATGTCTTTCGCCAGTTTGCAGACAGCTCATTCACTTCTAATATCCGCTGTACCGCATCCAAATCGCTCTTATCATGGTGCATAATCCGATTAGATTCTGCGACGGAGATGGCCTTTTCTTGTGAATGGAGCCGGATCAATTCATCTGAGGGGGAGACCATTCCCTCTTGCAGCACTCGAAAATAAAATCCTGTAAATCCGGAGTTTTGGACAAGCAACGGCATGTCTTTTCTTTCATAAAGAAGTCCCAATTTGTAACAAGGCTGGCGTGGCTGGCTCACTTGTACGATGGCTTCCCCGATTTGAAAGGAATCTCCGATGCAAACGTCTTTCTCCGTTAAACCTTCTAATGTCAGATTCTCACCAAAAGCGCCGTAGGGAAGAGCCCGGCCCAATTGTTCTTCCCAGTAGGGATAATGCTCAGCCGGATACGCACAAACTGCTTTATCAATGCCGCCATGATGGATTAAATCACCTTGCCCATCTCCATTAAAATTTACAGTAGTTAAGAATACAGGTTTGCTAATCGGTTTTTTAAGTATGCCTGTTGTCGCTCGTTTATTTCCGAATGAAAGTTCAATCGGTTTTCCAACGTTTAAAGCCCGGATTGCCACTTTACTCATGGCATTCACCTCGTTTCATTTATCATGTAAAGTTTACCACTTCGAGTATAATCAAAGGAGGGGGGATGGAAATGGAGTTGAGGCAGCTCGAATATTTCATAGCGGTATGTGAAGAACTCCACTTCACTCGTGCCGCTGAGAAACTTGGATTGACCCAACCGTCGTTAAGCCAGCAGATCAGCTTGCTAGAACACGAAGTAGGGATAAAATTATTCGACCGGATCGGTAGGCGGATTGCCATCACCGAATCGGGCTCTATCTTGCTGGAACATGCATACCGAGTTTTCCATGAGTTATCCCAAGCGAAGGCGGCCATCGGAGAATTGCACGGGTTGGAGAGAGGAGCATTAAAGGTCGGTGCTTTGCTGACCGTCATCAATACCCTGTTACCTCAGGTTCTCATCGACTTTCATCAATTGTACCCCAAAATTGACATAGCCGTCTCCGGAATGCGAGTAGATGAGATTAAGGAATCTATACTTCATAATGCCATAGATATCGGCATTGTTTACTTACCCTTTGAACACCCAGATATTGAGACCATCTCATTACGGAAAGAGGAACTGGTGCTTGCGATGTCCGTACATCACCCGCTGGCCGGGCAGCCTATCGTTCCATTAAATGTGCTTAATGAAACAGCCTCCATCTTATTGCCAGAAACGTATTTTATCCGCCGGTATCTAAATGAACTCTGCCGACAGGAAGGGTTTTTGCCTGTTCCAGCGATAGAGTTGACAACGCTCGAGTCGATCCTCTTGATGGTCCAAAGGGAAATGGGTGTAACCATTTTGGCAAAATCTTATCTACATTCTCTCTGCCACGCAGATCTTTCTATTGCCAAGATTGATCATCCTGCAATGGAAATGGAAATTGGCATTGCGTACCGGAGAAACAAACATCTTTGCTCAGCAAGCAGGGAGTTCATTAAAATGCTACAAGGAAAATGAGGCGTCACAAGGACGCCTCTTGGTCATCCCTTTACTTCTTCCAAACTTGCACCGTAATTAATATGATAGACGCTTCCATCAATAACCAACGCAGGAACTGACTTGACTCCTGCCTTTTCGGCTTCTTCAATCCGTCCCCGCTCGGTACCTAGATGTACAATTTCAGGATCAATTTTAGACGAATCGAGATAAGTGACCAGCACTTTCTCCGCATCCAAACAAACCGGGCAACCGGCATGATAGAAAACCGCCTTTGACATAATGAACCACTCCTTATCCTATTGATGCAGCGCTGCTAGCTTTATTATAGGATCAGGAGAGAATAGGGAACAATAGCAAATCCCCTATCCTAACGATAGGAGATTCCTATGATTCAACTGATGGTAGTTTTTTCATTCTCCATCCAGTCAATCATTTGATGTAGAAGCTTTTTTTCCATCTCCCCGCGCAAATAGAGAGGATGCCAGACCCCAAGCAGTTCGATCGCTTTCTTTAACAGCAGAACAGCGTTTTGTGTATCTCCTTGTATGTAAGACAAAAACGCATTTCTTTTCATATCTGTAATAGCATCCAGTTTTCCTATGGATTGCAGAGCATTTTCAATGCCGGGATAGCTTGCAAGCCGACCGGTGAAAAACAGAGCTGTGGCGTACGAGATATCGGCTATATCTGCGTACAGGTCATCCGTCTTTTCTGCACGGGTAAAGGCTGTCTGGAGTCCAACAGATGCAGCTTTTTCAGCATGCTCCGGAAGATGAAAGTAATTGATTGTATGCAAAAAACTTGTTGCAGACGGATCCTTCCCAGAGGTGATTAATTGTTCAACCGTATCAATCAATGTCGGATTCCACTGTTTTACATCCGTATTCCGCGACTCTTCCAACAAAATTTGGTGGCCCATTAAGAGAGCGGATTCATGCAAAGGCTCCGTTTTCAATTTTTGTATGACTAAACCATCAGTGAACACAGATTTGACCGTCGCCGGTTGAAGATTCGAAGCACCCAGCAGGAAGTTCACGAGCCCGAATATGAGTAGGAAGGGATGATGCCAGACACTGAATGCTAGCGCAATGGAAAGGATGCTGAAGGCTATGTTCGTGAACGGTCCGCCATAAATATAACGAATTAATCGGCGTTGCATATCTTCAAGTTCCAGCTTCTCAGAAAACCCCATCATAGCCCGTCCAACGTATCCTAAGGAGGAGGGGATCCAGTGTAAAACGAATTTGCCTCTATGCCGCTCCAAGACCAGGGGACCGACACTCATATTTAATACTTTCATGCCTTGTGAAAGTCCAAACAGCGCATGCCCTGTTTCATGAATAAGGACAGTCAGGGCGAAACTGATGAGAGCATACAAGACCATGCTGACAATCATGCCTAAAGACCATGCCTCTGGATATAAAATAAAATACAGGACCGCCAATAAACCAATGACGGCCCCAAGTAATGCTGAACCTACCTGTTTCATATTGTCACCTCTAGCTGAAAAATGTCTTATAAATGAAGATCAGTACGACACCTGCCAAGAATCCGATCAGTATCCGTCCAAATTGTTTCATATCAATTCCCCCCTTAATCAACCATTCGTTTTCTGTAAATAACAGCAGTAAGCATAAACATCACAACAACCCATGCTGCAATGACTGCCAGTTGCAGCCATACATCCCCAAACCCGGCTCCGGCTTCGACTTTTATCCCGATTTCAAGGAGCTGGATATTAGGCAAATAAGTCGCCGCTTTTAAAATCGGATACTGTTCTGCAAGTGAAGTAATGAATGTCCCGAATGAGAAGATGACCATAACAGGCAATACAATAACAGATGCCTCCATAACTGACTTAGCAAACAGGCCAAGCAAGGTACCAAGAGCAATATAAAATAGGGCGGACAACACGAGGGCAATCGCCACAACTGCAATATTCGCAGGTTTATATTCCGCCAGAAACATGCTCAACAAAATAGTGATAAGTGTTAACACTAAGGATAATAAGCTTTTACCCGTCAAAATTTCAGTCGTGCTGGCGGGAGATAACATCAATCCGCGCAAGGTGTTCTTTTCTTTCTCCTCTGCAATAAGACAACTTTGTACAAAAGCTGCTACCATCGCAAAAGCAAGATTAATCAGCACATAATGGGACTCAATTGCTGTCACGCCCATTCGGCCATAAATGGCTGCCAGAACTGGTGACAAGAAAATCACAATAGATACTGCAAAGTTTCGTGAAAAATCTTTATAATCTTTCATAAATATTGCGTTTACCCGTTTCCAAGAAAATGTCATGCTAATTTCCTCCCTGTCACTTGTACAAAAATGTCACCGAGTGTCGGCTCGTTCGAGTGGATGGTCTCCACTTCATTGGCTTGCATATAATCATAAAGCTGCTGTGCCCCGTCAGCACCGGCGGGCAGTATGATTTTTTCCTCGCTTTTCAGCTCGACTGTAATGGTCGAATCGGAAAACCTTTTCTTTAACTTGTCTGGCGCATCCAGTAATTGAATCCGCCCCTTGTTTAAGAAAGCGACTCTATCGCAAAGTGTCTCTGCTTCTTGCATGTCATGAGTCGTCAGGAATATTGTCGTTCCTTTTTTATTGAGGGCACGCAATCCTTCATAAATATGAAGCGTGTTCACCGGATCAAGAGCTGATGTCGGCTCATCTAGGAATAACAGCTCCGGTTCATGCAAAAGGGCGCGGGCTAATGTGACACGCTGCGTCATTCCTTTTGATAAAGTGGAGATTCGTTTCTTCTGGTCTTCCTGCAAATTGACAGCTGCGAGAACTTCGCCAATTTTTGCGTATGGAACATCATACAAATCGCAATAAAGCTTTAAGTTATCATAGATGGAAAGTCTTCCATACAGGCCGCTGTTGTCCGTTAACACGCCGAATCGTTTACGATAGGCGGGCTGTTTCAACTTCGCGATAGACTCTCCAAAAACTAGGGCTTCTCCGCTGGTCGGCACCAATTGTCCGGTCAATATTTTAATAGTTGTTGTTTTCCCTGATCCGCTCGGGCCGAGAAATCCGAAAATCTCGTCTCGTCTCACTTGAAAATCTACACTCTCGATTGCTTTTTGATTAGAGAAGATCTTCTCGAGGTTTTTCACTTCGATAATATTTACCATTTTCATCCTCCTGGGAATCGTTCTTCATTTCGTATTTGCATCCTTAGATTACTAGGAAGTGAAGAGGCGGGCAGTATATTCCGGATGAAAAGAGCAACCGAGCTAGTCAATGGAGCAATGGAACCGTGAATGGAGCCTCGAATAGTAAAAACTTATTCAGTAAACTGCGTCAAATTACTAGATTAGATAACTGCAAGAGACAGGACATGCCAGAAAACGGTTGGACAAGCGAAAAAAGCCGAAATATTTCCGGGGAAATAATCGGTTTTTCCACATTATTTGAGTCCGAGCATCTCTTTGAGTTCGACCATTTTCGATTTGGAAAGCGGAATTGTCGATTTGGAGATATCCTCCAGGACGAGACTGTAACTATTTCTTGTCCAGGTGACAACTTCCCGTACTTTTTGTAAGTTGACGATGTAGGAGCGGTGACATCGGAAGAAGCCAAATGGCAATAAACGTTCTTCCAACTCGGTCAGTGTAAAGACACAAGGGAAGGACTCTCCCTTAATATGTAAAAAGGTTTGCCCTTCATTACTTTCTATATAATCAATCTCCGGCGGGTTAAAAAGGACAATTTTTTCATTTACCTTAGTCGGTATTTTTTCAAACCGGACGGGTTGTGTGCTTGAGACCGTGCCAGTTGGATCAGATGTCTCTTCGTCCTCATCTGCTTTCAGTTGAATGGAACGCAATCCGTTATCGTCTAATTGAAAGACGGTATCGGCAGACGTAACAGCGCTTTCCAAATTTCCCGTCAAAATGAAGACGACTTTGCCAGCTTCCCGAAGGTGCTGGAGGATCGACAGGTAAATCCGTTTTGATTCCAAATCCATATTTTGATCGGGTTCCTCCAACACAAAGATGGCAGGATCTTGGATGAGCAAACAAGCGAGTTGCACACGTTTCTTCTCCGAAAAGGATAGCTGTTTGATTTTTACTGAACGCTTCCCATCCAGCTGCACCATACGCAAGATATCATCGGCTGAGGCCTTAGAGCTGTGAAGCCTTTTCGTGAACTGCAACATCTCTGCAATGGAAAGGCGCTCATACAGGCCATGATGTAAAAAGAGAAAGCCGGCGCTGCTTGGCTGTTTGAGCTTCTCGTCAAAACGAATTTCTCCATGGGACAGTATTGTTTTACCTAATAATAGGTGAATCAGCTGCTCCCGGACATTTACGCTTGAATAGACAGCAACAACTTGCCCATTGTTTATCTTTAAATTGAATGAAGGGAAAATCAAGGAATCATGAATGCGTTTTTCTGCATTTACAAACTCAAGTGTCATCAAGGTGCCTCATTTCGTTTCAATCTTATATAGAGAGTATAACAGCAATTCTGATAGACTCGAATAGTTGAAGAGAAGATTTTGGTTGGAAAGGGTAAGGGTGGTTTTTTTCTCTCATGGGTAAGATGGAGAATATTTGAATGGAAACATTTCATAGGACCTAGGCGTTCCTAATAATATGAATCAAAAAATGCCAATTTAGCTTTTGTAGGGAGATTGAAACAACATGGATGAACTAACAAAACAGTACATGGTCGGCTTGCGCAATGTAGGCAGTGAGTTAAAGCGCTTCTCCATGGTTTATAAATTTGCGCTGGACGAAATGAATACGAAAATCAATATATTGAAGGAAGAGTTTCTTCATATTCATGATTACAATCCCATTGAACACTGCAGCTCCCGCTTGAAATCACCGGAAAGCATATTGAAAAAGGTGCACCGGAAAGGAATTAAGTTTTCATTAGCGGCCATCAAAGATAACATTAAAGACATTGCCGGAATCCGGATCACCTGTCCTTTTGTATCCGATGTCTTCAAAATTAGTGAAATGATCGGGAACCAGAAAGACGTAGAAATGGTTGAGGTGAAGGATTATATTACGAATCCTAAGCCGAACGGGTATCAAAGCCTACATCTGATCGTCAAAATCCCTGTATTCATGTCAGACCGGGTCGAAGACGTGTTTGTGGAACTGCAAATCCGGACAATTGCCATGGACTTCTGGGCCAGTTTGGAACACCGGATATTCTATAAATATGATAAGGATATACCTCAGCGGATCAAAAATGATTTGAAAGAAGCGGCCCTGGCCGCCTCCGCATTAGACGCCAAGATGGAGAATATTAATAAAGAAGTCGTGATGATCAAAAAGAAGAACAACGAAGAGGCCATTTTTGAAGATACATTAGATGTGCCGCAGCCAATTATTGAATTGCTGTTCAAGGATATCTTCGAGTCCTCGCTTGGAGTGCCGAATCAACTATCGGAACTGCCAGTAACGAGTAAATAAGAAAAGGGTGGAATCCAGTCGATTCCACCCTTTATTCATGGACGTCATATATGCCAAAATACGAGAATAACCGCCAAATAAACCTTCCTAGTCGCCAAATCCTAAGATTTTGCGCGAAATAAAACGGGCTGCCTGCCAAATACCAAGGAGTTACGCCAAATTACAGTGCTCGTGCGCCAAATCCTCATGCTTCTGCGCCAAAACACTATCGCGCGAATCTACTCAGAGCACCGAATAAGCGACCAGTCCCCCTCAAATTGTATCCCTAAATTTCCTTCCTCTTAAAATAAAGCAATCCTGCCAAGAAAAAGACGGCGAAGCTGCCAATAATAACGATAAATAACGTTTCCGCTGATGTATTCAAAGCACCGAAGCTTTCGCTTGAATCGGGCATCATCAATAGGAAAGGCTGCGCCCACGGATAGTAAGGCCCGAACCGCTCTGAATTGACGATCAGCATGTTTGGAATCGTAAAGATAACATTAATGGCAAGCGGAGCTGCAAAGCTTGACCAGGCAACGGATACAAATAGTTGCAGTGCGAGCAATGGCATACATGCCAGCCATCCGCCGAAGATACTTGAACCGATAACATCCCATGGGATATCCGTTGGAAATCCTTTTATCCACCCAATGACGAGCAATGCTACAACAAACAGCAACTGGGTCAGGCCAATCAGTAGGGCGACTAACATCATTTTCACGACATAGACACTCCCGCGTCGAACCGGCAGTGTAAGGAGTTGCTTCCAGCCGCCGCCCGCATGTTCATATCGGCAGACGAAGCTGGCAAAAACACCAGTCAAAAGGGGAAGGAAAAGAATCGCGTGACCGACAGTCATCATGCCCAGTGTCGTAACCCATTGCATTCCTTCAAATTGGGGCACTTCATTGAACTCCAAGAGGCCGATAAAAAATGAAAGCAGCGGACTGACAAAAATTAATAGCCAGATCGACGACTTTCGAAGTTTATAAAACTCGGATGCAAATAAAGCTGCCATTCATTTCACATCCCTTCGTGAAAAATCGATGAGACTGAGCAAATAAATGCCGAGTCCTGTGATAATACCGAATAGGACGGAGTAAACTGGTTCCTCCCATTCATTAACGAGCCAAGGCCATTTCAATGGCATCCAATCAGGGAAACCTGTCGCATACATCGAGACAATTGTGCCTAAAATGCCTGTCGTTAAAGGAATCGCCTGATTCTTCATGGAGATAGCGAGCCATGTTTGAAGCGCTAAAAAAGGCATGGCAGCAAGGAACGGAAAGAAACACATTTTAAGTAAATACAGAATCGGAATATCTGCCCCAAAATTGAGAGCAATGCCTAAAATGATGGTTCCGACGACCAGCAATATGCAAGACATGAATAGTAGTACAAATGACAGCAGCGCTTTCCCTGCAAATACCTTCATTTTAGAAACCGGCAGGGAGAGGAGCTGTTTCCATGCATTCGTCTGGTGCTCTATGTTTGCGATCATGGATGTGAGAATGGTTAGCCCAATCAGAATAGTAGGTACGGAAAGCATCGTCACTTCTCCGATGAGTCCTCCCCATAAATCGTCTTGATATTGGCTGGTCAGCCAGTCATACCGGAGTCCAAAATTGACGGCCTCAAGACCAACAACGCCAAGAGGTCCAAGTACAACAAGGAAGAGAATAAGCTTCCGTTTGATTTTAATAAATTCAGAGAGCATAATTCGTGTCATAGAAGACCGCCCTCCTTGCCAGTCAGCTCAAGGAAGATTTCCTCCAATGATTTCTTTTGTTCTTCCACCCGATAAATCGAGAAATCATGCTCCACAAGAGATTTCACAATGGCCGCCACCTGATCATCCGTCCCGCGATCAATAGTTATGTTATTTTGGACCAAGTCAGTCGTAAAACCGTTCGATAACAGCGTTTTCCACGCAGCTTCCACATCATTCACAGTCAATTTGATGCTGCTGGAAGCCTGCTCCCGCAGTTTTTGGATGGAGTCCTGAAAAATAATGCGGCCTTTTGTAATGATGCCGACTTGAGTCGCCATCTGATCGATTTCCGACAGCAAGTGACTGGACACGACAATCGTGATGCCGTGTTCCTTTGGCATGCTTTTGATCAACTCGCGCATTTCCAAAATACCGGACGGGTCCAGGCCGTTCGTCGGTTCATCCAGAATGAGCAGTTCCGGATTGCCGAGCAGGGCGGTTGCGATGCCAAGACGCTGCTTCATGCCTAAAGAAAAGCCTTTGACGGGGCGTTTTGCGTCTTTTGTCAGCCGGACAATGGAAAGGACTTCATCAATCCGTGATTTTGGTACTTCCAGCAGCACGCGGACCGCTTCTAAATTTTCACGGGCCGTCAAATGTCCATAATAGGAAGGGTACTCCACGAGAGAACCGACTTTTCGAAGGATAGCCAGTTTTTCCTTGCGAATATCCTTTCCGAACATGTGAATCGATCCCTTTGAGGGGCGGGCGAGTCCTAACAGCATGCGGATCGTTGTCGTTTTTCCTGCACCGTTCGGTCCCAAAAAACCGTAGATTTCCCCCTTTTTCACTTTCAAGTCCACATGATTCACGACACGTGTTGTTCCAAACTTCTTTGTTAAATTTTTCGTTTCAATAATGAATTCACTCATGTGTATCACCTCACTATCCAGCTTACCGGGGGAAGGTTAAATCAAAGAGGCGAGGAAGTTTAAATTTCGTTTAAAAAATAAAACCGGCTACACTTGTGTTGAAGTGTAGCCGGCGTAAGGACTTTCATTATTCTTCCATGTGACTTCTGATTTTCTTCGGTATCATAACCACTTCGGTAGTTAAATCTTTTGATCCAAAGGAAGCGTCAATGCATTCATCCCAATAGGCGAGGTGCTGTTTGTCAATCCAATGCTCTGATTCTTCCACGTCTTGGCCACCCTCACCACGTACGGAATACCAATATAGATATTCTTCTCCGTTCAACGTCTCGCGAAAAATCGTTTCCACGTACATCTTTTCACCTTCCAACGTAACAAGTACCTCATCCATATTGTCATTTAGAAACGCCAGCCATTCATCCACACGCTCTGATTTTCCTTCTTTTACTCGATATCTAGTTAGTTCAATGTTCATGATTATTGCTCCTTTGTCTCTGACGGATTGTCATTGTTGTTCCATGCGTAGTTGTTTGGATATCCCATTCCAAGTTCATTTCCTTTATCATCAAGGAAACGATCGAAAGCCCAATGCCGACTCCTTGAGAAGGCGACTTGGATTTCATTCCGGGACCATGATCTTCGATAATCAGTGTTTCTTCTTGAATTCGAATGGCAATAAAGCGGCCATCCACTGCATGCCTATGAATATTTTGCAGCAAGTTATCGAGAATTCGGCTGAACCATTGAGGGTCTGCCTCCCAGAAAACTTGCCGGTCGGGTATATCCAATTCCATCGTGAACTGCAAATTCTCGAAAACTGGATACCACGCGGCGAATGAGGTACGGACGAGCCGGACGATATCAATTTGTTCCGGATGGAACGGGTACTTGCCAGTCGTCAAAAGCGTATAGGAGACAAGATTGTCGATGAGCCCGTCCATGTACTTAATTTTTTCATCAAGTAATTTCACCGATTCCGTTCCCTGTTCACTCAACTGTTCTTGTTGCAGCCGATAGGCGTGACCGCGGATGGTTGTCAGCGGTGTCCGCAGGTCGTGCGATAAGTTGGCAATCAATTCTTTTCGTAATTCCTCTTCCTCTAGTTGGCGATGCCGACCTTCCTCTACTTCTTGAACCATCCGGTTGAAGGACAATTCCAGCTGTCCGATTTCATCCTCGCGTGAGACAGCTACGGGGGAAGGTATCCCGCTTTGATCCGAAATGACCATCGCTTCTTGCAAATGAAGAAGTCGTTTGCGGATACGGTAGAAGAACAAAGTGGAAATGAGAATGAAGACGATAAAAACAGTTAGCAACGCAATTGGAAAGAGAAAATTGTATTGTTCTCTTAATTTATCACTTGGGCTTTGCATATCAGCCCGGGGCAATTGGAAGACGATAAAACCGTTTGTCCCTTGATCTCCAAGGAAAGCGACTGTGGTGAATGGGTCGGTCGTCAGTCCTCTATGATCTTTCATGAATTGAATGGCGTCCGTTGCACTCCATTGTTGCCGTACTGAAAGATTCGCAGGGAACATCACGCGTGTCATCCCTTGTGCATCGACCCAATATAGATTCGCATCTGTGTAGACTTCGTTCAGTTGGTGAAATTTGACCCGGATCTCTTTTTCAGTTGCCTGTTCAAGTCCTTTCGCCGTACGGTGCCACATTTCCTCAAGATCTGTTCCGTTATATAAACGATCGACGGACTCTTCCTTGTACAGCGTATTGTAAAAAACAATGGATAATCCGACCATGGAGACGGGCAAAATCATCGTCGCAAATAAAATAATCAGGACATACTGGACCAATAACGAACGTCTCAGCCGTTTCATTGCTTCACCCGATATCCGATGCCCCGGATCGTTTCAATGATCGTTGGCTGGCTCGGATCTTTTTCGATTTTTTCCCGTAAATAACGGATATGGACTTGGAGTGTTTTATCCCCCTCTAGATAGGGCTCCTGCCAAATGCCCTCGTATAATTGCTCTTTCGTCAGTATTTGGTTCGGGTGTCGCAGGAGATAGGTAAAAATCTGATGCTGCTTGGCAGTCAATAATATTTCATCACCTGCCGTCGTCTCAATCCGGTTCTCCTTTAAATTAACTCGCAAATGCCCTAAAGTTATTTCTTCAATAGAATCCCGTCCAGACCTCCGCAACAACACATCAATCCGCGCTGCCAGCTCATCGGGATGAAAAGGCTTAGTCAAATAATCGTCGGCGAATTGAAGTCCGGCCAATTTATCATCTACTGCAGTACGCGCAGACAACATTAAAATCGGAATATCCCCTTGCTTCCGCTTTAATCGCTGCCCAATCGTAAAGCCGTCCAAACCCGGCAGCATTACATCTAAAACGACAAGATCCGCCTCTGCGAGAACCTCATCCGCCCCTTCGCCTGACAGCAGCCACCGAACCGAAAACCCGCGTGACTCCAAATCATCCTTTACAAATCTCCCAATCTCTCGATCATCCTCTATATATATAATGGTTCGCATATCGTTCCCCCGCAATCTGATATAGCTCTATCCTAGCTGATAGATTGGTGAAATGTAAATCATGGAAAAAAGGAGTTGGACGGTTTAAGACGAAAGGAACTGCAAGGGAGCTGATGGAGTTGAAGAAAAACAAGACGGAGGAAAATGAGAATCTCGTTCACAAGGAGAGGGAAGGGAAGCCCGTCGGAAATGTAAAAGACAGTCTTGATCAAGGGAGCCGGGGTCTTCGGGAAATGAGCTGGAAAGCGACCGGTGTTTTGATTACTGGAGCGCTTCTTGTCTACATAGCAATTGTGATCTTGAGGTGAAGGATGGTGTGACGCAGCTGTCGCCGAAATGCTTTTGGCGATAAAAAAAGAAAGGAATGGAAGACAGAAATAAAACATGAGGAGCACTTGAAAAAATACGAGCGGTTCGGCACAATAATCGAGCGCTTCCCGCAATATACGAGTGGTTCAATACAAGATACGAGCGTTTGCCAAATTATACGAGCGGTTCCTGGAATATACGAGTGGTTCGACACAAGATACGAGAGGTTACAGCAAGTATACGAGCTGTTGCTGTTATGCAGGAGTCACGGAAATACATTTGGCAATAAAACAAGACCGGTTGTACAACAAACATACGAGCAGTTACGGTGACGCAGCTGTCGTCCGAAATGCTTTTGGCAATAAAAGAAGAAAGGAATGGCAGGCAGAAATAAAACATGAGATGCACTTGGAAATATACGAGCGGTTCGGCACAATAATCGAGCGCTTCCCGCGATATACGAGTGGTTCAATACAAGATACGAGCGGTTGCCAAAATATACGAGCGGTTCCTGGAATATACGAGTGGTTCGACACAAGATACGAGCGGTTACAGTAAGTATACGAGCGGTTGCGAAATGCAACAGTCACTGTCATGCAGCGGTCGCAGCAATCACAAAGCAACAAACATACTTAACGGTTTCCAAAAAGACTAACGCCACAGTCGAACATTTAATGAAAACATATCATCCTGTCAGGACGTAAGTACCTTTTGAAATAGGGTGTTCCCTTATAGGTTCAAAGAGATTTTTGCCGTATGATGGTCAATAGTAGAAGAATTGTCTTTATAATCGAGAAGAGAGTATTCCCTTGACTTGCGTTTTGCAGTTTACTTATATGATTAATTAAGAATAATGTGATATTTTAGTAAAGAAATAGTACAACATTACTGGAAATGAGCAAGTCGGTGGAGTTCCCGTTGAATTGTGCAGAACCGGATTATATTCTTGAAAGAAAGCATATCTAATTATATGGAAAAAAGGCGCTTCGCTCATTTTCCATTAGGGAGTCGTAGCCATGAAAGAGGAACTATTTAATGTCCAGCAGGAAATCGAAGGGATTCAGAAGGAATTTGATTTCGATTATGTGGGAGTGGCGTTCGTTCAATCAGCGGATCGGCGGTTCGAATTACGTTGGAAATATGTGACGGGGAACCAGAGTGACCGGCATCAGCGGCTCATTTTGCAGTCGGGGAAAGGGATTGCGGGGCTCGTCTTTAAGACGGGAAAGCCGATGTTCATTTCGAGTGCAAATGAGGAACTTGGCGGGGAGGATCTATATAATTATCCGATCGTTGTGGCGGAGGGACTCATGAGTTTTGGCGCCATCCCGCTTTATAAGTACAACCGGGTGAGAGGTGTGCTGTTAGTGGGATACCGGACAGACGGTAGACTGAAGGCCGATGTTTTTCAGGAGTTCCAGGAATGGATGGGTCCGCAATTTGGTCCGTTTTACAGCAAGGAGATGGTGTGCGAATGAATGGAATCAGTGGAATGCAGTTGTCTGAGCTGTTGATGAAGCTGTATGGCAACTCGGCCGAAGCGATCTTTTTTTTCGACCGGGACGGCAATGTGCTGGGGATGAATGACGCGGCAGCGGATATTTTGGAGGAGGATGTGTACCGTCAATTGATGGCTGGCCAGTCGGGGGCGATCTGCCAAACGTGCAAAGGGTATATGAGTTCTGATGAATTGCAAACGTGTGCTTCTTGCTATATGTCCAAGCCGGATGAAGATATCAGCTCGTTTCAAGTGTATTTTGACACGAAAGGGAAGGGTGTCATCCCGTATTCCGCGAGCATTCAAACGATAGATCAGGAGAGTGGCATCCGGGCGTTTTTGCTTCGGGATATGACACACCAGTTCCAAACGCAGGAGGAACTGAACCAGAAGCGGATGATGAAGCGTGTCATTAAAGCGCAGGAGAATGAACGGAAACGGATTTCCCGTGAACTGCATGATAGTGTGGCGCAGGAGATGCTTAGTTCACTCGTCGATTTGCGTGTGCTGAAATATATGAACATCAGTGAAGAGGCATTGAAGAAATTACAACAGACAGAAGGCTCGCTGATGAGGTTGTTGGATGATATCCGGCATTTGTCCGTTGAGCTCCGCCCTGCCACGCTCGATGATCTCGGCTTGAAGGCAGCGTTCCGGACGCATTTCAAATGGATCGAAAAGAATTATGGATTGGCGATTCATTTTGATACTGGCCTGGAATTGGAACGTTACGGGGGAGAAGTGGAAACCGTCTTCTACCGGGTCTGTCAGGAAGCCGTATTCAATGCACTGAAATATGCCGATGTAGAGGAAATCACCGTCGAGCTTGACGAAAAGGATGAGACACTCCAATTGGTTGTGAAGGATGAGGGCAAAGGGTTTGATTTACATGAAATCGAACCGAAAGGAACGGGTCTTGGTCTGTTTGGAATGAAGGAACGCGCGGAACTGGTGGATGGCGACTTGACAGTGGAATCGGTGATCGGAAAAGGGACGTCCATCCGCTTGCGGGTGCCTGTGAAGAGGAGGGAGGACGCTTGAAAATTGTCATAGCTGACGATCACGCGGTAGTGCGAAGCGGATTCATGTATATTCTAAATTTCCAGGAGGATATGGAAGTGGTGGCTACGGCCGCGGATGGCCTGGAAGCGTATGAAATGGTGGCCAAGCATCACCCGGATATCCTGCTGATGGATTTAAGCATGCCGCCAGGAGAAAGCGGGTTGATTGCCACCGGGAAAATCAAGGAAGACTTCCCTGAAACGAAAATAATCATTTTGACAATGTATGATGATGAAGAGTATTTATTTCATGTGTTAAAAAATGGGGCGTCCGGTTATGTACTGAAGAATTCGCCCGATGAAGAGCTGCTCACGGCAATCCGGACTGTACATGACGGCGGTACATATATCCATCCCTCCATGGCGACATCGCTCGTCCGGCAGTTTGTCCAGAAGGATTACCAGGAGGAAGAAACCGATCCTTATAAAATCCTTTCAAGACGGGAAATCGAAATTCTGCCCCTCGTCGCTAAAGGATATGGGAATAAAGAAATTGCGGAAAAGCTATTTATCTCGGTAAAAACAGTAGAAGCACACAAGTCGAAGATGATGGAAAAGCTGAATTTGAAAAGCCGTCCGGAGCTAGTCGAATATGCGTTGAAAAAGAAATTTCTGAACTTCTGAAAAAGGAGGTCCTCACACGTTATGAAATCGACCTATGACGATGAATTGCCGGCAATCGATGTGCTTAAAAATGAACATAATTTTTTGTCGAAACTGATGGGAAGTTGGCATACCGCTGTTTTGGGCTTCCGGGGGGATAGATATACGCAAGCAGAGGGCAGGGAAGTATGTCAGTCACTGCGCAGACAGATCAAGGAGTTTATCGGACCCTTCAGAAACCATACAGAGAAAGAGGAAGAGTTTCTTTACCCTTTGCTTGTAAAAAACGCGGAAACCGAGCGAGATTTATTCTCCATCAAAAAGGTGAAGGAAGAGCATACAAGGATCTTTGCGGTTATCGAATATTTACTGCGGTATTCCTATGAAGATATTAATAATATGTCTTTGGTGGAATTAAAAGCAATTGCCAAGGATGCAGGTGAACTGTTTGATATGATGACGGCCCATTTTAACAAAGAGGAAACGCTCCTATTTCCAAAGGTTCTTACTAGCCTGCGTTCTCCGGAACAGCAACAGCTGTTTAATGATGTATATACATCTATTATTTAATATCATCGGACTTCTTTTGTTTGGCTGTCTTCTCAAAGACTGTTGTTATTGATTTATAATTAATCTTTAATTCCTGCAAAAATGTATCTACTTGTATATTAATACACCTAATTAATTGGAGAATAAACTTGGTGGTGGTTATTTGAAAAAAAATTTCTTCCTGATATTATTGGTAAGCCTATTATTACTTTCTGCCTGTACTACTGTAGATACGAATGGAAAAACGCAATCATTAGAAGAGTTTTATAAAGATGCAAAAATTGAAAAGGTAGATAAAGTTATCATTCAAGATGGTTCAACTGGTGCTTCTAAAACGATAACTAAGCAGGAAGATATCGGTGAATTTCTATCTCTTATTAAAGCAATTGAATTTACCCCACAAGATAATCAAGAAGAGCGTGTCGGCTGGCTATATGGTATTACTCTTTTTGATGGAGAAAAAGAATTTACGTTTACTCTAAATCACATTGACAATACATATTACGATACAAATCCAGATATTCACCCAATTGTAGATAACTATTACAAACAATTAGACATTGAGGAAGAATAAAGGCTTTAATACTAATTAGACCTCTTTCTATTTAGGTCTCAGACTGTAGACAAAGTCACTTCGAGATGAATAGAAATGCATAAACCAACCGGCAGGGAGCGCAACTTCGCTTTCCATGGGCTTGGCTTCAGCCTCCTCGTCACTTCGTTCCTGCGGGGTCTTCAGCTCAAGCTATTCCCATAGGAGTCTACGTTGCGCTCCCTGCCTTTGATATAATTTCTTTATGTTTAAGTAAATATGAAATTTCTTTTAACTCCCTATATACAAGGTTCATCATTTTTATTATTACTAACATAACTTGTTAGCAGAACATCCGTTGATTGGAGCGGAAGGCGTCGACTCCTGGGGGATGAGCGGGACAGGTGAGACCCCACAGGAAAAGCCGTAACAAGGAACGGCATTTGCGACAAAAAGCAGAGCGTTTGAAGCAAGCTTGAATCGCGAAACAACAGGTAGAGGATGCCTTAATTTCTGCAAAGAACGCAGAAATACGGCAAATCGAACTCTTCGTTGTTCGATTGGCTCACCGCCTGCCCCGGAAAGCGACCGCCAGAAGCGGAAATCAAATTTACTAGGAATCTAAATGTAAGTAGCGGTTGTATATTATTTTTATACGCCACAACAAATTAATATGCTTTTGTCTACGCTCTAAGACCTCTTTCTATTGAGGTCTTTTATTTTGACTTTCTTCATATCTCACCAGTAGTATAATTTGATTTTTGAAACGCTGAAATAAGCATTTTTTTAACTTTCTTATCAAATGCTAAATTCTTTCCTAATTCAAGACGACGGAACCAAGAGGTAGTTATCCAGATAATAAGATCCTACTCATTGTAACTTTCCATCTTCTTGTTTCATCGTTTCAAATAACGCTATTTCCCCTGATTTTGTTAATTCACTGACCTCTTCATACACATCTTTCAACATACTCAAACACCTCCTTAACCCCCATTGCATCAACCTTTTATTAATGGCGTCAAAAAAGAACCCCTGCATTTCTGCTGCAGGCACGGTATACTGAAAGAGATAGAATCGTCAGTTAGTGATAGATATATATAATAAAAAGCAGAACGGGGAAGGCAATTTAGAAATGCTGGCAATTCATGAGGTGGAGGGCGACTTGGAAAAGTTATCCTCATGCCGATTGTCAATATGGCTTCGATCCGTTCCGAGGGCATCCAATCATACCGATTGGAAGCTCTCGGTTTATTTGTCGGAAAGGGGTGTGGGGATGGACAGCAGGTATTCGAGACAAATGCTTTTCAAGCCGATCGGGGAAATGGGACAAGAACGGATTAGCTCGGCTCATGTCGTCATCATCGGCTGCGGTGCGCTCGGTTCCCCGATTGCGGAAATGCTGGTCCGAGCGGGCATCGGGAAATTGACGATTGCGGATCGTGATTATGTGGAACGGTCGAATTTGCAGCGCCAGCAATTGTTTATCGAACAGGATGCGGATGAAGGGACGCCCAAAGTGGTTGCCGCAGAGCGCCGGCTGAAAGACATACGGCGGGATAGCGATATCCGGATTGTGCTGGACCATGTGGACGGTCCATTGTTGGAGGAATTGGTTGCCGATGCCGATTTGATTATGGATGCGACGGACAATTTTGAAACACGTTTGCTAATCAATGACGCGGCTTGGAAGAAGGGCATCCCATGGATACACGGCGCCTGCGTCGGCAGTTCGGGGACGGTATTTCCGTTCATCCCGGGAAGAACCGCCTGTTTCAGATGCCTGCTGCCTGTTCTGCCATCCGTCAATGAAACATGCGATACAGCGGGGATTATCGCACCGGCTGTTCAACTGGTGGCGGCACGGCAGACTGCGGAGGCATTAAAGTGGCTGACAGAAAATGAAGACGCCATGATGACGAAGCTGCATCACTTTGATATGTGGAATAATACGCAGGTGGAAGCAGGTATTTCACGCCTCCGCCGTCCAACTTGCGAGACATGCGGCGAGATGCCGACATACCCGTCTTTACATAAGCCGGAAGGGACGAATTATGCTGTTCTTTGTGGCCGTGAAACAGTGCAAATTAGCCCAGACAGCGGCCGTGCGCTAACAATGGACGATGGAGAGAACGTTGCGAAGCGGATCGGGAGCGACTATAAGCGGACACCCTTTTTCATCGAATTTCATGTGGACGGCTATCGCTGCGTCCTCTTTCAAAACGGCCGCCTGCTGATTCATGGGCTGCGGGATTTGAATAAAGGCCGTCAGATATACCATCAATTGTTCGGATAGGGGGAAGGAAGTTGTCGGAAGTGCTGCCAACAGATAAACGAAAGCCGATAGGCGTAGGTATCTTAACTGTCAGTGATACGCGTACCGCAGCAAATGATAAAAGCGGTGATGTAATAGAAGAGCTAGCGAGAGCAGCAGGCCATCTCATTCACGTACGGCAAATCTGTTCGGATGAACGGGAATCGATTGAATCGGTCGTGAACCAATGGCTGCAGGACGGGCGCGTCGAGGCTATATTGATCACCGGCGGAACGGGGATCGGTTTGCGGGATGTGACGATTGAAACTGTGACACCCTATTTCACGAAGCCGATCGATGGCTTTGGAGAGCTCTTCCGCTTTTTGAGCTATACAGAGGATGTCGGGTCGAAAGCGATGTTAAGCCGCGCTACAGCTGGCGGGATTGGAGAAAAGGCGCTTTTCGCGTTGCCCGGCTCGTCCAAGGCTGTAAAACTTGCGATGGAAAAATTGATTGTGCCGGAGCTCCATCACATCGTTTATGAGTTGACGAAGCACCGGTTGTAATCAGCGACTCATTTCAAACGGGTTGCCGTGTGTAATCGCCATTTTTACCGCCTGTTTTGGATAGCAGCATCGTCGGCCCGATAATCATGTCCTTGCCGGCTGCTTTGCACATATCGTAAATGGTGAGGGCTGCAGCCGAGGCGGCAGTGAGGGCTTCCATTTCGACACCGGTCACGCCTTTTGTTTTGACTTCCGCTTCAATTCGAACCTCGTAGTGACGGGCCGTCTCGTCAATATTCCAGCTAAAACGGACATCGACTCCTGTCAAAGCGAGAGGATGGCACATTGGAATGATGGAGGATGTATTTTTGGCGGCCATAATGGCAGCAACTTGCGCTACGGCGAAGACGTCGCCCTTTTTATTCGTCCCCTCGGTAATTTGAGAGTGGATCGTTTCATTGACGACGATGGACGAAGTTGCAACGGCAGATCGTGTCGTAATGGATTTGTCGGAGACGTCGACCATCTTGGCGCGGCCTTGCTCATTGAAATGCGTGAGTTCAGACAATGGATTCATTCCTTCCGTCATAGTACTGTTAGTATAAGAGAGTTCGAATTTTACGAACTCAAGGATAACTAGTTTATTGTATAAGTATAACAGAAGAGGGGAGCGGGTTTGCATGGTGGAAATGAGAAAGCCGATTCCGGTTTCCGAAGCAGTCCGTCTTGTCATGAAACATGTTGCATCGCTTGGGACGGAGAAGATAGTACTTGATCAGGCGTATGGCAGAATACTGGCCGAGCCGATTGTGGCAAAGCACGATGTACCGCCTTTTGACCGATCGCCTTATGACGGTTTTGCCATTCGTTCGATCGATTCCGAAGGAGCATCCGGCGATAACCGGAAATCTTTCCGGGTGATTGGCGAAATTGGCGCGGGGTATGTGGGCGACAAGCCGATTGGTGAAAAGGAAGCATATCGGATCATGACGGGAGCTCAGCTGCCGGAAGGAGCAGACGCAATCGTCATGCTGGAGCAGACAGTGGAAGGAGAAGCCGGTTTTACGCTGCGCAAACCATTTGAACCCGGCGAGAACATTTCCTTTAGAGGGGAAGATGCCAAAGCGGGAGAACGGCTGGTGGAAGCAGGTGCCCTCATTCATCCGGGAACAATTGCGCTGCTCGCGACATTCGGTTACGCCCAAGTGGAAGTGGCGAAAAAACCAGTCGCAGGTGTACTGTCAACAGGAACAGAGCTGCTCGATGTGGCGGATGAACTCGTGCCCGGAAAAATTCGCAACTCGAACGGACCAATGATTCGCGCCCAGCTGGAGCGCATGGGGATCGCATACCGTTCGTACGGCATGATGGCAGATGATCTAGATGCCTGCACAGAACTTGTAGCCAAGGCGATTGAGGAGACGGATCTTCTATTGACGACAGGCGGCGTTTCGGTCGGCGATTATGATTATTTGCCAGCTATTTATGAGCGGCTCGGCGCAAAAGTGTTGTTCAATAAAGTAGCAATGCGTCCAGGCAGCGTCACGACGGTAGCAGTTTTAGGGGAGAAGCTGCTGTTTGGGCTGTCCGGTAATCCCTCTGCTTGCTTTACAGGATTTGAACTTTTTGCCCGCCCGGCCATTCTCGGCATGATGGGCGGCCATGCACCCTATATGCCAAGGATGCGAGCACGGCTTGGAGCGGATTTTACGAAGCCCAATCCGTTCACACGATTCATCCGGGCGATTTGGGAATTCACTTCCGATGGAATCATCGCTTCGCCGGCAGGTTTTAATAAATCCAATGCGGTCTCTTCGATCGCCCGAGGGAATTGCCTGATTGTGCTGCCGAGCGGGACACGTGGTTATGAGTCAGGTGACGAAGTGGATATCCTCCTTCTAGGAAGCGAGCAAGGCGTCAGCGAGTGGACATTATGAAAACATTGCATGTCGTCGGCTATAAAAACAGCGGGAAAACGACACTCATTTCAAGATGGGTGCGCTTGCTCAAGGAACAGGGAGTCTCGGTCGCCGTACTGAAACACCATGGCCATGGCGGCAAGCCCGTGATGCCTGATGAAGGAACGGATACCGGTACATTTTTAACAAACGGCGCAGATGCGACCCTCGTCGCGGGGGGAGGTTCGGTTCAATTCATCTGGAATGAAGAACCTGATTTTAACCAGCTGAAAACGATCGTTTCCCAAGGTAAGCCTGACATCTTATTCATAGAAGGGTATAAAGGGGAAAAAGGAGAAAAAGTGATTCTCCTTCGAAACGAGGAAGATTGGGAGTCCCTGCGAGATATAGAAGGGAAACAGCTTGTGATTGGATGTCCCGATATCGAAACGGAATGCGTGCATATTGATTCGCGGGAGAATGAACGGGAAATCGATGAATGGTTTGCCAAATGGATAGCAGGGGGGCGTACAGATGAAACCGTTTGAAATTGTTGAGGAACCGATCGATGTAAAAAAATATATGGATTACGTCCTGCACCCGGCTGCTGGGGCAGTGACCGTTTTCACAGGCAATGTGCGGGAATGGACACATGGAGTTAGGACGCTGTATTTATCATACGAAGCTTATGTTCCGATGGCGGAGAAGAAAATGACGGAAATTGGGGCAGAGATGGAGGAAAGATGGCCAGGGGTTCGAGTTGCGATAGCCCACCGAATCGGGGAGCTCCAAATTTCCGATATTGCGGTCGTGATCGCTGTTTCATCCCCCCATCGGAAAGCTGCTTATGAGGCCAATGAGTACGCCATTGACCGCATTAAGGAAGTCGTTCCGATTTGGAAAAAAGAGATTTGGGAAGATGGCGAAGAGTGGATCGGTGCGCAGCAAAAATATCCGGCGAAAGGGGTGGAGTGAAATGATTACAGTAAAATATTTTGCTAGGTTGCGAGATGTGGTCGGGAAAGGCGAGGAGACGCTGGATCGGGAAGAGCTGACCGTTGCGGAGCTGCTTGACTGGGCAGAATCCACATACCCGGGTTTTGGTGCAGACAACGTACAAGTTGCGGTAAATGAAGAATATGCATTAAAGGAAGATCTAATCCGATCTGGAGACGTTTGCGCATTCATCCCTCCTGTGAGCGGAGGCTGATGCGGACGGCAGGAATTGTCCTTGCGGGCGGCTTGTCCAGCCGGTTCGGCTCTCCTAAAGCATTTGCGGAGTGGGAAGGGGTACCGTATTTTAAGTACTCTCTTCAGGCTATGGCTCCTTTTTGTGAAGCGTGCCTAATTGTCACGAGACCGGAATTGGTGCCGCAGTTTCCAGAAGGAATAAAGACGGTGACGGATTTGGCTGAGATTGCAGGACAAGGTCCAGTTGCAGGCATTCTGTCTGGCATGGAATCAATGGAAGCTGACCGATACATCGTGCTGCCTTGTGATATGCCCTTCATGGAGCCGGGCGTGATCGGTGAATTGCTAAAGAGGCATCAATCGGGAGTGACGGCAGTCGTTTTAGACGGTAAGAAACATCCGCTCGTTTCAGTATGGGATGTCTCGGCAAAAGCTGAATTGCGGCAAGCGCTGGAGAGCGGACAGAGACGTGTGATGGATGTGCAGGAGAAGATCGGCATCCAGTGGGTGGATGGCTGTTCATTGACAAGCAACCCTGCAAAGGTTTTCGAGAATGTGAATACACCCGGTGTGTTGGAAAGGAGAGGATCAGATGGAGGCGATCGTCGATAAGCTTGGGCGTCCGATCCGTGATTTACGGATTTCAGTGACAGACCGATGCAATTTTAGATGTACGTACTGTATGCCAAAAGAGATATTCGGTGATGATTATGTTTTTTTGCCGAAAAGCGAACTGCTGTCATTTGAAGAGATCGAGCGATTATCACGCATTTTTGCCTCTCTCGGCGTAAAGAAGCTCAGATTGACGGGCGGCGAGCCATTGATGCGGCGGGATCTTCCCAATTTGATTGCCAGGCTGACGAATATCGAGGGAATTGAGGATATCGGACTGACGACGAACGGCGTGCTGCTCGCCCAGTACGCCAAGCCACTCTATGAAGCGGGTCTCCGCCGATTGAATATGAGTCTGGATGCGCTCGATCCGGAGCTGTTCGGAGCAATGAACGGCCGGGGCATCAAGCCGGATCTCATCCTTTCCAATATCGATCGGGCAAAGGAAATCGGCTTTGACATCAAAATGAACATGGTCGTACAAAAAGGGATCAACGAAAAGGAAATCCTGCCGATGGCTTCCTATTTCAAGGAACGGGGCATTACGTTGCGTTTCATTGAATTTATGGACGTCGGCAACGACAACGGCTGGAGCTTTGAGAAGGTCGTTACGAAGAAAGAAATCTATGACATGCTGAAAGCGGAGTACGAGATGGAGCCTGCTGAGGAAGCGTATTTCGGCGAAGTCGCGAAACGCTACCGCTATCTCGACAACGGCGCGGAAGTCGGTTTCATCACGTCTGTATCGGAATCATTCTGTTACTCCTGCACACGGGCAAGGCTTTCTTCGGAAGGCAAGCTATACACCTGCCTATTTGCATCCAGCGGCTTCGACTTACGCGAGTTGATCCGCAGTGGAATGCCGGATGATGAGGTTCGTGACCGTATTGTTTCCGTATGGGAGGGGCGCGGCGATAGGTACTCCGATGAGCGGACGGAACAGACAGCGAAAAACCGGAAGAAGATTGATATGAGCTATATTGGTGGGTGAGGAAAACGTTCTGCGGCCGGGAGAAGCGACTGTGGAGCGTTTTTTCTTTTACCTGTCTACCATTGTGCAATGCATCTGCAGGTTTTATTCGTTTGTTAATCAATGACTGAATTATGCTACGATAGATGAAACGAAATCGGGAGGTAAGGGGAATGAGACCGAGTGTGTTCATTACAAGAAAGTTGCCGGAGGAAATAGTAGCTCCGCTTCGGGAGAAGTTTGAAGTCAGGATGTGGGACTCCGATGTATCGGCCGTACGCCGTTCCGTATTGCAAGAGGAAATTGCACAAGTGGATGCGCTATGGACAGTGGTATCAGATCGTATTGATCGCGAGCTGCTGGAAGCGGCGGGACCATTGAAAGTCATCGCCAATATGGGGGTAGGATTTAATAATATTGATATAAATACCGCGAAGGACAAGGGAATTATCGTCACAAATACGCCGGATGTGCTCACCGAGACGACGGCTGATTTGGCGTTTGCCTTGCTGCTGGCAACGGCGCGCAGGCTGAATCGAGCGGAACGGGAATTGCGCCATGGCGGGTGGTTATCCTGGACACCGATGGGCTTTACGGGAATGGATGTCGGCGGGAAGACGCTTGGCATTATCGGAATGGGCCGGATCGGGGAAGCGGTTATGCGGCGTGCCAGCGGATTCAACATGCGTGTCCTGTACCATAACCGGAGCCGGAAAGTTGAAGTTGAACAGACATACGGTTGTGAGTACGTGGAGCTGGAACAATTGTTAGAGAGGGCCGATCATGTCGTTGTTTTAGCACCTTTGACAGAACAAACCGCCGGAATGATCGGGCAGCGGGAACTGGGTCTTATGAAAAAGACGGCGACCTTGATCAGCATGTCGCGCGGTGGGATTATCGATGAAGACGCGCTGTATGAAGCGCTAATAAATGAAACGATTTGGGGCGCTGGTCTGGATGTCTGGGAAAAAGAACCGGTGTCCAAGCATCATCCATTGCTCACGCTTCCGAGTGTAACGGCCTTGCCGCATATCGGCAGTGCAACAGTGGAGACAAGGAAAGCGATGATGCAAATGAATGCCGAAGCCATTCTGGATGTGTTGGAAGAACGGGAGCCGGATAATCGGGTTGTGTAAAGGATGTTGGGAGATTCCCTGCCGAATAAGTGAAACGAGTTTCGAATCTCAAGTAAAACGAAGGTGAAATGATGCACATCTATATGCTTCTTCATGACCCACTGGAAGCACAAGGGTTGAAATGGCTGCTCACATCGCAATGGAATGATATGCAAGTATCGATCGCAGAGCAAGCAGCAGATTTGAAATGGATGCATGAGGCCGATTTCTATATTATTGATATGAAGTTCATTACCGAAGGGAAAATGACCATACCTGCTCATGTGGAATGGCTTGGCCTTTCATCAGAACGTACTTTTCAGACCGTATACGAGGCTCTGTCCATGAAAGCGGAAGATATCCTGTTTAGGCCGTTGCAGCCGGAGCGGCTCATATCGCATGTCCAGCAGCTTCGGTTTCGGCGGCGCAATGAAAAAGTGCAGCTGAAACGGCAGGACAAATCCGACCTACCCCTCTCCTATGAAGACTTTCTAGTGGGCAATACGTACCCAGACCGCTTATTGCTTATTGGCTTGATCGCCCCGTCTCATCTGGATAAGCTGCATTATCTCGTGAGAGAACTGGAAAGGTACGATTTTCCGACTCGTTATGATGTGTTTCCATTTTCGGATTTTGTTCTCCTTGTCCATGAAATGAAAGATTCTGCTGAACTTCTGGAAGCATACCGCGCCTTCTTCTCTGAATGGAAATACCAGTCGAATACGCTTTTGACGATCTATTTGCATGAAGGAACAAAGCGGATCAGCTATCGTGAGCTGTATAGGAAAATGCGCCGGTTTCACGAACGGATTTTTTATGACGGGTACGACATTCTTACGTTGGAGAAGGAAGACGTCCATTGGCGGGATCTGGATCCATTTTTATCGCCTCTTGAACAGAGGAAATGGATTGAGATGTTGGAGAAACAGCAATCGGCCGAAATTAGAAGTTGGATGGAGCAAGATTTCCTGACGTTATCCGCACCGTACCCGAACCCGGAGATGGTAAGGATACGTTTGACGAGCATCTTGGCACAAGTGCGACGTTACATGACATCAAAATCACTCATATCGGAGGCGGCGGAGAGTGCCTATTTAACCCTATTCGAAACGATCATCAGGGAGCCTGTCGTTTACCGGATCGTCGAGTCGTTCATCACATTTGTCACTACGCTTTTCGGAACAGCACAGATCGTTTCGAGGCACTCAACGCTTGTCGAAGAAAAAGTGAGGGAGCGCATTGCCTTAAATTATTGGAATGCCTCGTGGAGCCTCGCTGCTTGTGCGGAAGAATTGAATATGCATAAGAGCACGCTGAGCCGGAAGTATTCGAACGAGGCAGGAGAGTCATTCAGTGACTCCTTGCTGAAAAAAAGGGTGGAGGAAGCCGCCCGTTTATTGAAAGAAACAGATCTTTCGATTGCGGATGTCGCCAAGGCAACCGGATTTACACATGCGCCATATTTCAGCAGGCGGTTTAAGGAGAAGACAGGGCTAACCCCAAATCAATATAGAAACCGGTAACAGCGGCGAGGTTCTATCCTCGCCTTTTCTATTTTTCAGCTTAGAAAGGCTACAAGTCTATGAAAGAACAAAATGGATAGAGATATTGTGTAAGAATGTGAAATAATATATAAAAATCATCTAAAATGATTGTAAAAGTATAAGTAATAATAAAATAATATAAACAATTAACCGAACATTACCTATAGAATGAAAGTAACGAAAAAAGGGGGTCGTCAAAAATGAAAGCGGATACAATGGAGAAGGTAGTTCAATACAGGGGGACAGAATTGAATACGAAAGGATGGCAGCAGGAAGCGGCGCTTCGGATGTTGATGAATAATCTGCATCCTGACGTGGCGGAGCATCCGGAAAATCTCGTTGTCTATGGCGGCATCGGCAAGGCGGCGCGGAATTGGGAGAGTTTCGACGCGATTGTCCGGTCGCTGAAGGAGCTGGAGAATGATGAAACGTTGCTCATCCAGTCCGGAAAGCCAGTCGTCATTTTTAAAACCCACGCAAACGCACCGCGCGTCTTGATTGCGAATTCGAATATTGTTCCGGCGTATGCGAATTGGGATACGTTCCATGAGCTAGATAAGAAAGGCCTGATGATGTACGGCCAAATGACGGCGGGTAGCTGGATTTACATCGGCTCGCAAGGGATTGTGCAAGGAACCTATGAGACGTTTGCGGAACTTGGGAAACAGCATTTCGGAGGCTCTCTGAAAGGAACCATCACGCTGACGGCTGGCCTTGGCGGCATGGGCGGAGCTCAGCCACTTGCCGTGACAATGGCAGGCGGCGTCTGTATCGCGGTGGAAGTGGATGAGACGCGGATCGACCGACGCATCGAAACAAGATACACGGATGTTAAAACGGATTCCTTGGATGAAGCGATCCGTTTAGCAGAAGAAGCTAAGAAGGAAGGAAAGGCACTGTCAATTGGACTGCTTGGCAATGCGTCAGACCTCCTGCCTGAGATGCTCGCTCGCGGTTTCAATCCGGATGTTCTGACGGACCAAACATCGGCACATGATCCGCTCAATGGGTATATTCCTTCCGGCATGACACTTGCCGAAGCGTCTGAGCTACGCGCATCAAATCCGGAAGAGTATGTGAAACGTTCCAAAGCATCGATGGCAAGGCATGTAGCAGCCATGATCGACATGATGGATAAAGGCGCAATTACATTCGACTATGGAAATAACATACGCCAAGTGGCGAAGGACGAAGGAGTCGACCGTGCGTTTGATTTCCCTGGATTTGTTCCAGCTTACATCCGCCCGCAGTTCTGCGAAGGAAAAGGGCCTTTCCGCTGGGTGGCATTATCCGGGGATCCGGAAGATATCCGGAAGACGGATGAAGTGATTCTTCGTGAATTTAGCTATAATAAACATTTATGTAATTGGATTAAAATGGCGCAGGAGAAAATCCAGTTCCAAGGCTTGCCTTCCCGGATCTGCTGGCTCGGTTACGGTGAACGGGCACGCTTCGGAAAGATTATCAACGACATGGTTGCAAGTGGTGAAATCAGTGCGCCAATCGTCATTGGCCGTGACCATCTCGATTCCGGTTCTGTCGCCTCGCCAAACCGCGAGACCGAAGCGATGAAGGACGGTTCCGATGTTGTATCCGACTGGCCGATTCTAAACGCGATGATCAATGCGGTCGGAGGGGCGACATGGGTGTCGGTCCACCACGGGGGCGGCGTAGGTATGGGATATTCGCAGCACGCCGGTATGGTCATTGTCGCGGACGGCACGAAGGAAGCGGAAGAGCGTTTGGAACGCGTCTTGACGACAGACCCTGGTATGGGGATCGCGCGACATGTCGATGCAGGATACGAACTCGCCATTAAGACGGCGAAAGAAAAAGGGGTTCACATCCCAATGCTGGAAGGTGAGAATTATTGAAACCAGTTTGGATTAAACATGCAGCACAGTTAGCGACAATTCGCGGAGAGAACGGTCCGAGAAAACGCAAGGATATGTCGGAGCTCGGCATTATTGAAGATGGCAGTGTATGGATAGAAGAAGGTGTCATTCAAGCAGTTGGCACAACGGAAGAACTGGAACGCAAGTATGGGGAGCGTTCCAAGGAAGCGGAAGTGGTCGATGCGACAGGACGCCTTGTCACGCCAGGTCTCGTTGATCCTCATACTCATGTCGTCTTCGGCGGCAGCAGAGAACGGGAATTTGAAATGCGTCTGGAAGGCGCCACGTATATGGATATCATGAATGCGGGCGGCGGTATCCACGCGACAACCCGTATGACGCGGGAAGCGACAGAGGATGACTTGATCGAGCAAGCTTCCAGGCGCCTGGATTCATTCCTCGCGCATGGCGTCACAACAGTGGAAGGGAAAAGCGGCTATGGACTTGACCTCAAAACAGAGCTGAAGCAGTTGCGGACGATGAAACGGCTGAAGGAGCTTCATCCGATCGACCTAGTGTCGACATTCATGGCGGCACATGCCGTTCCGCAAGAATATAAAGGGAATGAAGAAGAATATATTACTAGCATTATCAATGACATGCTTCCAGTCGTAGCGGAAGAGAAGTTAGCCGTTTTCAACGACGTATTCTGCGAAGTCGGCGTGTTCACTCCGGAGCAATCGGAGCGGATTCTGGAAGCTGGGAAGAAGTACGGGTTGATCCCGAAAATCCATGCGGATGAAATTGAATCGTATGGCGGGGCGGAGCTTGCTGCGAAAGTCGGTGCGATTTCGGCGGAGCATTTATTGAAAGCGTCCGATGAAGGGATTCGGAATATGGCGGAAGCCGGTGTTATTGCATGTTTATTGCCTGCGACAGCGCTGTTCCTAAGGGAAGAAGCGGCGAAAGGGCGCCAGATGGTTGATGAAGGGGTGGCGGTCGCCATTTCGACGGATTGCAATCCAGGTTCATCGCCGACTACGTCAATGCCGCTCGTCATGAATCTGGCTTGCATAGCAATGCGTCTCACACCGGCGGAAGCGCTTGTTGCTGCAACAATGAATGCGGCATGCGCCATTCGCATGGAGGAGAAGGTCGGTTCGTTGGAAGTTGGCAAACAAGGCGACGTAGTCCTGTGGAATGTGTCCAACTATCAAGAATTGCAGTATTTGTTCGGCGTGAACCATGTCGGGCAAGTGTGGAAGAAAGGGAAACGGGTTGTAGGGTAAGAAATAGCCGTGAATGGCGGGAGAATCATTCACGGCTTTCTTGTAACAAGAGAAGATTGAATATTCAAATGAGGGGTGAGGAAGATGGCTCAATTGCAGGAAAGTGTGAAAACCCGTTCAACTCCGGGGATGTGGAAGTTTTTTGTGTTCAGTGCAATCGGGGCATTCATGTTTTTTGTGCCCATTACAATTGGTGAGAAGAATTCGATCATGCTCGACCATATTGTGACGTGGATTCAGACAAATGCAGCTGGTGCGCTGCCGTATTATGCATTGTTAGTCATTTTGGCTGGTGCTGTCTATCCGTTTGCTTCTGGAACATGGAAAAAATCGAAGGTTAATATGATTTTCTCGTTTTTCAAAGTCATCGGCTTGATTGTCGGCATTATGCTCATATTCAATATCGGGCCGGCTTGGCTGTTTGAACCGGGCATGGGACCGTTTTTATTGAATAAACTTGTAATTCCTGTTGGCTTGCTCGTTCCGATTGGCGCTGTGTTCTTGGCGCTGTTAGTCGGGTACGGCTTGCTGGAGTTTGTTGGAGTTCTTGTGCAGCCTGTGATGCGGCCAATCTGGCGGACGCCGGGCCGCTCTGCGATTGATGCCGTCGCCTCATTCGTCGGTTCGTATTCATTAGGGCTGCTCATTACCAATCGGGTTTACAAAGAGGGGAAATATACCGCAAAAGAAGCGGCCATCATCGCAACGGGATTTTCGACTGTTTCAGCAACGTTCATGGTGGTTGTGGCGAAAACACTCGATTTAATGAGCATGTGGAACCTTTATTTCTGGGTAACGCTCGTTGTCACATTCATCGTGACGGCCATCACTGTTCATTTGTGGCCGCTCCGTTCCATCAAGGATGAATATTACGAAGGTTCAACGCCGCAGCCAGAAGTGAAGCCGGAAGGGAAGCGGTTTGCAGCAGCTTGGAGCGAGGCGATGGAGACAGTATCCAAGGCGCCATCGTTCGGGCAGAACATCGTCATGAATGTGCGCGACGGCTTGCTCATGGCGATGGCCATCTTGCCGTCCATCCTATCCATTGGGCTGCTTGGTCTGGTGTTAGCGGAATTCACGCCGGTGTTTGATTGGATTGGCTATATTTTTTATCCGTTCACATGGGCGTTGCAGCTGCCGGAACCGATGCTTGTAGCAAAAGCAAGTGCGCTCGGCATTGCAGAAATGTTCCTGCCGGCGATGCTCGTCGTAGAATCGGCGCTCGTCGTCAAATTTGTCATCGCGGTTGTATCCGTCTCGTCGATCATCTTCTTCTCAGCAGTCGTGCCATGTATCGTGTCGACGGAGATCCCGATTTCAATCCCGCAATTGCTAGCCATTTGGGTACAGCGGGTCATTCTGACAATTATTATCGTGACACCAATTGCCTTTTTATTGCTATAACTAAAGAGACATCCGGCCGCTCCATGCGTACCGGATGTCTCTCTTTTTATTTTCCGCCCAACATATTGAACAATCCGCCTGCAATACTGCCTTCATCCTTAGAGCCGCCTGGAGTTCCAGGTGCTGCAGCGAAAACGCGGCTGGCAAGACGGGAGAATGGCAACGACTGGATCCAGACTTTTCCGGGACCGCGCAGAGTAGCGAAGAACAATCCTTCCCCTCCGAATAAAGCCGTTTTTACACCTTTCACCATTTCGATGTTATAGTCGACGTCCTGCGTCATGGCAACCAGGCAGCCTGTATCGACACGCAGCATTTCTCCTGGAGCAAGCGTCTTTTCGACAATCGTTCCTCCCGCATGGATAAAGGCCATTCCGTCCCCTTCAAGCTTTTGCATGATGAAACCTTCTCCGCCGAAGAAGCCAGCACCCAGTCTGCGCTGGAACTCTACGCCGACAGAAACCCCTTTGGCCGCAGCAAGGAAAGCGTCTTTTTGACAGATTATTTTTCCGCTATATTGGCTTAAATCGACAGGAATGATTTTTCCCGGATAAGGAGCAGCGAAGGAGACATGCTTCTTGCCGGAGCCTGTATTCGTGAAGGTCGTCATGAATAAGCTTTCGCCTGTAATCAGCCGTTTTCCTGCTCCCATCAATTTCCCCATCAAACCGCCGCCTCCGCCGGATCCATCGCCAAAGATGGTCTCCATTTCAATACCGTCCTGCATCATCATGAGGGAACCAGCTTCTGCAACGACCGTTTCATGAGGATCCAATTCCACTTCTACAAATTGCATGTCATCCCCGTAAAGCTTGTAGTCGATTTCGTGATTGTTCATAGTGAACCTCCCAGTTCATATTTGGTAGTCAATCTACGCTGGGGAAAGAGAAAGGTTTCATTTGATTAATTATTTTATTGCTTCCAAATCAATATATTGCCATAGTAAATTAGCGATTTCATTTGCATGCAGCGTGTGAGGCCCTTCCTTGCTGAATAACTCGCGGAAGGAACGGGCGACGGCTTCCATAATATGCTGCTTCTTGTTGGGTTGCTCGAGTTCATTCAGCAAGTAATCCACATACTCCAGTCCCTCCAAGTGCTTCTCTTTTGCTAAAGATTTACGAAAGTACTGCAACTTATCGTGGAGTTGTTCTTTAATATCACCAGGGCTTTTAACAGCGGAACTGACGGCAGCTTGTACATCAGAACCGAGCAACGTATCGTTGTGCTCTATCATGTCAAAGATGATGGCATCCACACGTCTAATGGCGAAATGGACGAGTTTATTGATATCCAGCGACTCTTTTGAATAAGCATTCCAAAAATGGATCAGCTGCTTGATCATCCCTAAAACCATAATGGCGCATTCCATCGTATAGGGACGGGCCGGTTCACCATATACATCAATCAAACGGGAAGAAATCCAATTCAGTTCTTCTAAATGATAGGAAGTGACGAACTGTCTCAGTTCCTCATCTCCTGAATAAAACACGGCTTCAAAAATCGGCAATAAATTCCGTTCCCGGTTAATATGCATCCGAATTAAAACCTGTTCAGCTAAAATCATCTTGTCATCTTTCCGCTGGCCAATGAGCAGTTCCCGTCTGCGAATAGTGGACTCTTCATGGGCGAATTCCAAAATCGCCATCAAGCATTCGTTTTTGGACGTGAAATAATTATAGAATGTTCCTTTTGAAATACGGGCTTCCTCGATAATGTCCTGAACGGAAGTCGAATTAAAGCCTTTTTCAACAAATAGGCGCTGTGCAGTAAGAAGTACATGAAGTTTGCGTTCGTTCATTTATATAATCCCCCATGTTCCATAAGGTAGGAATCTGTAGTTTTGTACTGTGAGTCTAACTATATTCTAGTGTGAAAAGCTTGTAATATCAATTATTAAAAGTTTTTTTGGATGAAAGCGATTTCTACAATTGATTATTTTGGACTGACGGTATAAAATGTAGAAATGTTGTACGCAAGGTACAATCATGTTAAATAGATATGGGGGAATCAAGCTTGGAAATGGATATTAAAAAAATGCATGAAAAGCCGCCGTATGGAATGATTGCCATTCTGTTCTTCGGGGCCTTCGTTGCGATTTTGAACAATACATTATTAAATATTGCACTGCCTTCCATCATGAATGAGTTTCAGGTCAAGCCATCTGCTGTCCAATGGCTGACAACGGGCTTCATGCTCGTGAACGGAATCATGATTCCGGCAAGTGCCTTCTTCGTTCAGAAGTTTACAAATAGGAAGCTGTTCATCACGGCGATGCTCCTGTTTTCTCTTGGTACTGGACTTGCGATCGTCGCGCCGTCATTCGGACTGCTCGTATTATCGCGGATGATCCAGGCGTCAGGTTCGGCATTGATGATGCCGCTATTGATGAACGTTATGCTCGTTGCCTTTCCGATTGAAAAACGGGGCTCTGCGATGGGACTTTTCAGTCTAGTTATGTTTACAGCTCCGGCAATTGGACCGACATTGTCAGGGTGGATTGTAGAACATTACTCGTGGCGCACGCTGTTTGAAATTGTTCTGCCGTTTGGGATTATCTCCATTCTGCTCGCGATTTTCAAACTCAAAAACATTACCCCGAATCGTGAAGTTCGTCTTGATGTTGGTTCACTTATCTTCTCAAGCATCGGCTTCGGCGGTTTGCTCTATGGTTTCAGTTCGGCAGGGGATAAAGGCTGGGGTTCGCCAATCGTTTATGGAACAATTGCAATCGGCACAGTATCGCTGCTCATCTTCATCTTCCGCCAGCTTCGCATGAAGGAGCCGTTGCTTGATTTCAAAATTTACAAGCATTCGATGTTCGCACTTGCATCGATCATTTCGATGATTATGTCTGTCGCGATGTTCTCTGGTATGATTTTGACACCGCTGTACGTACAGAATGTCCGGGGCATCTCGCCATTCGATGCAGGTCTACTCATGTTGCCGGGTGCTATCGTTATGGGCGGCATGGCGCCGATTACTGGGCGGATTTTTGATAAGTACGGCCCGAAATTCATTGCGATAACGGGACTTGTCATTACGATTGCCAGCACATTCTACTTAAGCCGTCTCCAGTTGGATTCAGGGTACTACTATTTGATGGCCCTTTATACAATTCGGATGTTCGGAATGTCGATGGTTATGATGCCAATCATGACAAATGGCTTGAACCAGCTGCCAATGAAATCAAATCCTCACGGTACAGCCATCAATAATACGATTCAGCAAGTGTCAGGAGCTATCGGGTCGGCCCTCCTGCTTACTATTATGACAAAGCGCATGGAGAAATCAGGGGAAGAACTGGCACAACAAGCGATGGCGAGCGGCCAGATGCCGACTGACCAGGCGGAAGCATTGGCCATGCAGAAGGAAATCGGGTTGCAGGCGATGCTCGATGGAATTAACCACTCCTTCTTCATCTCGACACTCATTGCGGTTGCCGGGCTGGTTTTGACACTTTTCATCAAGCGGGTGAAACCGCCAACTTTTAATGCTGCAAAATCACCGGCGGTAAAAGAAACATTTGATCCTAAAACCCAACCCGTGCAGGAGTAATCTTCCTGCACGGTTTTTTTGTAGGAAGGGAAATCAATTCGTGATGTAGAATGAGTAATAGAGCATCCAGAAGAAGGAAGTGGTAGTGTGATTGGACGTAACGAACCATGCCCTTGCGGCAGTGGTAAGAAATATAAAAAGTGCTGTGCGCAGAAAGAATCAGTCACAAACGAACAGCTCGTGCAAGAAGAAACGGAACGGGTAATTCGAAGTTATTTTGAAAGTGGACTTCAGAATAACGTGGATTTTAACGATTTAGATCAATATGGCCGTGAGTGGAAACGAAAAGTCGGCCAGATGGATGATAAAGAGGATTCGGAAAATACCATGTTAGATGCCTATATGTTCATTGAACGGGAGGATCTTTGGAATCGGCATTTGATGAAATGGCTGAATACGCCGCTTCGCCCTGTGACGAGAAAGATACTGGAAAGCTGGCGACAGCCGATCGTTTTGCTAGCTAAAGTGACGAGTGTCAAGGGTGGGCGAATTATATGCGAACAATTGCTTGAAGACAGCATGTATGAGTTTGAACAGATGGCATATATGGAGGTGCCGCCGAAAGAAGGATATTATTTATTCAGCATAGCCTTGCGGGACAAAGAACTTTCGGAAAACGGAATTCGCATCATTGACGGTCTTCAGCAATTTCAATCTCCAAATAATTTGATAGAGTCAAAGCAAAGCAAGATGGCGGAGGAAAGCGGCTTGTCGAACAGCCGTGAGTTCTACCGTACGCATTTCGCCGATATTTATAAAATGATCAATGGAGTTTTGGAAATGACGCTAGAGGAATTAGTTGAGCCGGACCAGCTACAAGCCTTTGTTTTGCTGGAGGAACAGCTGAAAGCCCACGGCGGTGGAAAAGTGGCGCTGGAATTTGGACCAGCATTACTCATGGCATATTACAAAGAATGCAATCCAGTCGTCAGAAAACATGAAGGTGTGGCCGCTGCTACATTCAAAGTGCTTTATGACCAGGGCTTGCTGGGGGCAAAGCATTTCACACAAAAAGACATCGCAGCATTGTTTGGAATATCCGTATCTTCCATGACAAAGCATATTGATCCGATGTACGAGATCCTCAACAAGGCCGAAGAGGAGATGGTGACTAAGGAGCAGCCGCAAATCAATTATCAGATTGGACTCCACCCATATACGACCGAACGAATGAACTGGGAAATGTATCACAAATCAGCAGAGCTCGAATTTGATTCATTGGAGGCGTTGAATCAGTATTTCATGGAGGAGGGAAACCGGTCATTTATTCCCGAATCAGATGCCGACCGGGCCCAGATGCTTTGCTATGATGCGTACGCTGCATTCCCTGATGTTGAGAAAGTGGAGGTATTGATTCGAGAAGCTGGGAAACTGGATCCTGAGTCTGTGGATGTGCATTTGCTCTTAGCGGAACTTTCCATGGATGTGAAAGATGCAGAAAGCCTTATTGAAAAGGCGGTGCAGCTCGGTGAAAAAACATTTGAACCAGTTGAAATCCCATGGGCATTAGTGACAAACCGGCGGTATATGCGTGCTCTTTTCATGCTGGGCGTACTCCAGTATGAAGAAGATCGCTTTGGCGAGGCGGCGGCTTGCTTTGAAAAGCTGGTTGAGATAAATCCGAGTGATCAGCAAGGCGCTCACTATTTGGCCATTTCTTCGCGTCTGAGAGGTGGAGATTGGAAGAGGGCGGACGAACTCATTCACATGTATGAATCGGAATTACCAGATCCTACGCTTTCTTTTTTGAAATGGAAGCTGGAACTTAGCCGGAATGATGGGTGGAATAAAAAAGTTGAAGCCCTTTTTGAAAAAGCGAAGTTAGAGAATCCATACGTCGACCATCTAATTGAAAATGACATGCCTAAATTTCCCTACCCGGATCATCTTGTGATCGAGCCTGGAAGTTTGGATGAGGCCATGTATATTTGGAGTTTACTATGAAATAAGCCGGGGGAGCTAAGCGCTTCCTTGCTTTTTTTGGTTCGAATAAAAATAATCATCTGATTTACTGTTTATTTCAGAAATAAGGAAGGATTCCGCTAGTTTGTGTCGAAATAGAGTAACTGAAAGCGGTTTCAAAAAGTTCGAGAGGGAAAGGGGAATGTTGTAATGCAATTGAACAATTACATCGGAGGTTCATGGCAAGACGGTGGGGGAGCGAAATATACAGCGGTCACGAACCCGGCGACTGGAGAAGAACTGGCGCAAGTGCGTCTGTCCACAAAGGAAGATGTCGCTCTGGCCGTTCAGGCGGCGAAGGAGGCCCAGAAGAAATGGGCGCTCGTGCCAGCACCGAAACGGGCAGATTACTTATATGCAATCGGCAATATCATGAAGGAAAAGAAGGAACATCTCTCACAAGTACTGACTAAGGAAATGGGGAAAGTGATCGAGGAAGCACGCGGGGAAGTGCAGGAAGGCATCGACATGGCCTATTATATGGCGGGTGAAGGTCGCCGGCTGTTCGGTGAAACCGTGCCTTCCGAATTGATGGATAAATTTGCAATGAGCGTCCGGGCGCCAATCGGTGTTGTCGGGCTGATCACACCGTGGAATTTCCCGGTAGCCATCGCTACGTGGAAGTCGTTTCCTGCGATGGTCGCGGGGAATACATTCGTTTGGAAGCCTGCCACAGAGACGCCAATGATGGCCTATGAAATGGCTCTTATTTTCGAGGAAGTCGGCTTGCCAGCAGGCGTGGCCAATATCGTCTTCGGGTCCGGCTCGGAAGTCGGTACGGCAATGATTGAACACCCGGATGTCCGCGTCATCTCCTTTACCGGTTCGACAGAAACAGGCCGCCATGTTGCTGAAACGGGCGGGCGCCATCTGAAAAAAGTATCCCTTGAAATGGGCGGCAAAAATGCGGTCATCGTCATGGATGATGCCGATTTGGATCTGGCCGTAGAAGGTATCCTTTGGAGTGCATTTGGTACAGCGGGTCAGCGTTGTACGGCATGCAGCCGGGTCATCGTGCATAAAGATGTAAAGGAAGAGCTGGAGCAGAAGCTTCAAGAGGCGATGAAAACCTTATCCATCGGAAATGGTTTGGACGAGTCCGTCAAGGTGGGTCCTGTCATTAACGGAAAAGCCATCGAAAAGATTCAAAAGTACGTCGAAATCGGGAAAGAAGAAGGGGCCAAGCTTATCGCGGGCGGCAATGTGCTGAATGAAGGAGAAATGGCGAACGGCCACTACTTTGAACCGACGTTGTTCACGGACGTCAAGTGGGACAGCCGCCTGGCACAGGAGGAAATCTTCGGTCCGGTCGTTTCTTTAATTGAAGTCGGAAGCCTTGATGAAGCGATTGAAGTGAACAACAGTGTCCTGTACGGCTTGTCGAGTTCTATCTTTTCCAAAGATGTGAATACGATCTTCAAAGCGCAGCGAGATCTGGATACTGGCATCGTGTACGTCAATGCCGGAACGACAGGCGCGGAAATCCATTTGCCGTTCGGGGGGACGAAGGGCACAGGAAACGGACATCGGGATTCGGGTGTCGCCGCACTGGATGTGTTCACAGAGTGGAAGAGCATTTACGTGGACTTCAGCGGCAAGCTGCAGCGCGCCCAAATTGATACGGAGTAATGTTCCGTTCATCATCGAATTGAAAAGCACCTGAGGACACGGAAATCTTAAAGGGAAGTAGGGGTTGTATGATGAAAGTAGTAGTACTCGGAGCCGGATTAATGGGGAAAGAGGCAGTGCGTGATCTTGTGAAAAGTGATGATGTTCAAAAGGTGTACTTGGCGGACTTGAATGTGCAGCAGGCGGAAGAGTTTGCGTCGAAGCTTTCGTCCGATAAGTTGGATATTCTATCGCTCGATGCGACAAACGATGAGCAATTGAAGGAAGTGATGGGACTTGGGGATGTCGTCATCAATGCGTTATTCTATTCCTTCAATGAAAAAGTGGCCCGGACGGCTGTTGAAATCGGCGTTCATTCCATCGACCTCGGCGGCCATATCGGCGGGGCGACCGATGCCGTGCTGGGGCTCGCGAAAGAGGCCGAAGCCAAAGGGGTAACAATCATTCCGGATCTAGGGGTGGCTCCGGGAATGATCAACATCCTGAGCGGCTACGGTGCAAGCAAGCTCGACAAGGTCGAGAGTATTAAATTATATGTCGGAGGAATTCCGGTGAAGCCGGAGCCGCCGCTCAATTATAATATCGTCTTCTCGCTCGAAGGGGTATTCGATCATTATACCGATCCGTCTCATGTCATCCGTGACGGTCAATTGCTCGAAATTCCGTCCCTCTCTGAAGTGGAGTCCATCCACTTCAAGGATTATGGGGAGCTGGAAGCATTCCATACATCCGGCGGAACATCGACATTGACGAAGACGTTCTCGGATGTGCAGACCTTGGAATATAAGACAATCCGGTACAAAGGGCATGCGGAGAAATTTCAGCTCCTCGTCGATCTCGGCTTGCTGTCAAAGAACAGCGAAGTTGAGGTTGGCGGCTCGAAAGTGAAAGTGCGGGACGTCATGCGGGAACAGCTGTCACCGCAGCTTAAATTAGGCGACAAGGTGGATGCGGTCTTGCTTCGCGTCATTGTCAGCGGAGAGAAAAACGGTGAAACGGCAACGTATGAATACAATCTCGTAACAGAAAAAGATATGTCTGTGAATGAAACAGCGATGGCCCGAGCAACAGCCAACACTATCTCGGTTGTCGCGCAGATGATCGGAAATGGAACGATCACTAAGCGCGGAGTCCATCCGCCGGAGAGCATCGTCCCAGGCGAATTATATATTGAAGAAATGAAAAAACGCGGTGTCGACATTGAAGAATCTGTAGGAAAAACAGAAGCACACGTGTAAGTTTCAGGGGAGGTGAGAGCCTTCCCTTTCGAATGAAAGAAAGGGGATCGTGACATGAATTTCGAGTTTACTGAAGAACAAAAGATGTTGCGCAAAACAGCCCGTCAATTTGTTGATGAGGAAATCATGCCGCATATCCAAAAATGGGATGCGGAAGGCGGCTTTGACCCTGCCATTTGGAAGAAACTCGCCGATCTAGGATTCATGGGCGTTTGCATACCGGAGAAATACGGTGGGAGCGGCATGGATTACAATTCGCTCGCCATCCTTTGCGAAGAATTAGAACGGGGCGATACGGCATTCCGGACGGCTGTCTCTGTCCACATCGGACTCAATTCCATGACGTTGATGCAATGGGCAACGGAAGAACAGAAGCAGAAATATCTTGTACCGCAAGCCGAAGGTAAGAAAATCGGAGCGTTCGGCCTGACAGAACCGGGTGCGGGCTCTGACGTGGCGGCAATGTCGACAACGGCTGTCCGCGATGGCGATCATTATGTCATAAATGGACAGAAGACGTGGATCTCCCTTTGCGACGTCGCAGATCATTTCCTCGTATTCGCTTATACGGATAAATCCCAGAAACATCATGGCATTAGTGCGTTCATCGTCGAGCGGACATTCCCTGGGTTCTCTTCCAAAGCGATTAAAGGGAAATATGGGATCCGTGCGGGTAATACAGGTGAACTGTTCTTCGAGGATATGCGTGTCCCTGCAGAAAACCTTCTTGGCAAGGAAGGGGAAGGCTTCAAAATTGCCATGGCCGCATTGGATAACGGCCGATTCACGGTCGCGGCTGGTGCTGTCGGCCTGATCATGGCATGTCTCGAAGAAAGCGTGAAGTATTGCCACGAACGCGAAACATTCGGCAAAGCGATCGGCAAACATCAGCTCGTTCAGCGGATGATTGCCAATATGGAAGCGGGCTATCAAATGAGCCGTCTTCTTGTGTACCGTGCAGGCGAATTGAAAAACAAAGGCGTTCGCAATACGCGCGAAACGTCCTTAGCGAAGTGGCAAGCATGCGATTTTGCGAACAAAGCGGCGGATGATGCATTCCAAATCCATGGGGCTTACGGATATTCTGATGAATACCCAGTTGCCCGCTTCTTGCGTAACTCGAAAGCGCCAGTCATCTACGAAGGCACTCGCGAAATCCATACGATCATGCAGGCGGAGTATGTATTAGGCTACCGTGAAGATAAGCGGCTCAGCCATATGCTGCCAGAATGGCCGTTTGAATAAATAAGCAGAGGTCTATTGCTTGTTTAGTTGATTAATGATAAAATATTTTTACTATTTATTGATCGGAGGTGAGGAATGATGTTGGACACTGTGAATGCGCGTGAAGTACTATTGGAATATTTAGCCACTTCATGTGCGATTACTCATGAAATTGCGCTCAACGGGATACGTATGCCCTTTTTTAGACAATTTCAGTAATCACACAGCGGTTCGGCACATCATTCCTTACGAATTAGGAAAGATTGCATAAGGCATTACTAGATTGAAGACGATACGGTTCTTTGCTATTTGATTCTCCCTCGTGTGCATGCGCTGCCTTATTTGGCTCTGCCTGCAGCGTCAGGAGTAATGAATGGCGATCAAACCGGAGCACGAACGATGGAAGTGCTTATCGACAGTCTGCTACTGCCCGAACGCAGTCTTTTTTTGTGCGCTTTCTGCTGTGAAAACAGGATGAGAGGAAGCGGAAATTATGATTTGTACAATACAGAAGGTTAGCAAGATGCTAGGCGGCACCAACATATTTCATGACATGTCGTTGGAAATTAAGACAGGTGATCGGTTAGGAATCGTCGGTCGAAATGGAAGCGGCAAAACGACATTATTCAAATTGATTGCCGGAGTAGAAGCAGTCGATTCAGGCTCAATTCACTTTAAAAAAGGAACGAAAGTCGGCTACCTGTCTCAAATTCCTTTACTCGAAAAACCGATGACTGGATACGAAGTGCTGAGGAGTGCATTCGGCGAACTGTTGGAAATAGAAGAAAGCTTGAAGAAACTTGAATTGAAAATGTCGTCGGAATCCGCGGATATGGAGCGGCTGCTCCTGCAATATGGGCAGTTGCAGGAAGAATTCCTGCGCCGGAATGGATATGCGATGGAATCGGAAATCGAAAAAGTGATCAATGGGTTGCAGTTACGAAGTTTCATTCATCAGGATTTTTCGGTGATGAGCGGTGGAGAGCAGACGAAGATGATGCTGGGCAAGCTGCTATTAAGCCAGCCGGATTTATTGCTCCTCGATGAACCGACGAATCATTTGGATTTATTCGCAGTGGAATGGCTGGAGGGTTATTTGTCCGAATATGACGGGACTGTTGTCATCGTGTCGCATGACCGTGCTTTCTTGGATGCAACAGTGAGCAAAATAGCCGATTTGGAAGACGGGGAGCTGCAACTTTACCATGGCGACTATAGTTCGTTCGTCCAGCAGAAGGAGGATCTGCTGCTTCGCCAATTCCAAGAATACGAAGAACAGCAAAAGAAAATCAAGAAAATGAAAGAAGCCATCAAGCGGCTGAAACAATGGGCAAATGAAGCGAACCCGCCGAATGCTGGATTGCACCGGCAAGCGAGAAATATGGAGCGGGCACTGGAAAGGATGGCCAAAATCAAGAAGCCGCTGGTCGACCCGAAAAAGATGGCTTTGTCGTTTGAACCGACAGAGCGCAGCGGGAAAGAAGTCGTTGTCATGGACGATGTCTGCAAATCATTCGGTCCAAAACAGATTTTGACTGAGGCAAATCTTCATATTTATTGGAAAGACCGAGCGGCAATCGTCGGGCAAAACGGCACTGGCAAATCAACAATTTTAAAGTTGCTTATTGGACAGCTGACGGTGGATGAAGGGGTTTGCAAAGTAGGCAGCAACGTGAAAATAGGTTTCTTATCCCAGCATGCCGAAGCGGCAAATCCGAAAGCGAGACTGATCGATGTTTTCAGGGAAGAGGTCAGTGTAGCAGAAGGGGAGGCGAGACATATTCTGGCGAAGTTTATGTTCTACGGACCGGACGTCTTTAAACGTTTATCCGATTTGAGTGGCGGGGAAAGAATGAGGCTCCGGCTGGCACAGCTCATGCATCAGGACATTAATCTTCTGTTGCTCGATGAACCGACCAATCATCTTGATATTGAATCCCGAGAAGTGTTGGAGGAAGCATTGGAAGAGTTTCAGGGTACCATTTTAGCGGTATCGCATGACCGCTATTTCCTAAATAAAATTTTCGACAGGACAGCCTGGCTGGAAGATGGAGAGTTGAAAACATTTGAAGGTCCGTTCGACTGGGCACGCAGAAAATGGGCAGAATTGTATGAGCTGAATAAGTGAGTAAGGAAGGCCTTCCAATTGGGAGGCCTTTTGTTGTGCGTAAAAAAATCTCGTGAAATACTTGAAATTCATTCTAAGAGGGCGTATCATAATGACTGGATGACCGGAATGGTTTTTTAGTCAGCAACAGGAGGTGAAGAAGTGGATCGAAGACGGGAAATTTTGGAGGCAGCTGCAAAATCGTTTTCCCTGTTCGGATACAAGGCGACGACAATGGATCAGGTAGCGAAGATCGCCAATGTCGGAAAAGGAACGATCTATACATTCTTTACGAATAAAGAAGAATTGTTCAATGCCATTGTACTAAAAATGATCGAGGAAATGCGAGCGGCATCGGATTCAGTTGCGGTAGAGGGAGGTTCATTCGAACAAAATGTTCATGCCCGCCTTATGCAATTGCTCAAATTCCGAAAAACGCATCAGCTTTACGCCAAACTGATCGACGAGGAAAAAGAACTTCGAACGCCTGCTGTTACAGAAGTGCTGGCTGGAATTGAAAGAGAAATCGTCTCTTATGTGAAGCTGAAAATTGAACGGGCGGTCAGCAGAGGTGAGTTGAAGCCGTGTAACTCCGAATTGATTGCATACCTTCTTTTCAAGTCGTACTTGGCTCTTATTGTGGACTGGGAGAAAACGCATGACACGGAATTGACGGAAGAACAAATCACTACGTTGCTGAGCGACACGATTTTCAAGAGTCTCCTGCGCTGAGACTTCTTTTTTGATTAAAAATGACCAAATGAGGTTTATGGTCAAGTGGTTTTAAGGAGGAGATACAATGAAAAAGACGATGACATTTGCGGAATGGAAACAAATCTTCCGCTCGAGGAAGCTGCTCGTCCCTATGCTGGCGATCCTCTTCATACCTGTCCTGTATGCGGGCATGTTCTTATGGGCTTTCTGGGACCCATATGCCCAATTGAATTCATTGCCAGTCGCGGTTGTGAATATGGACGAAGGAGCCGAATTGGAAGGGGAGCAATTAGCTCTCGGTAATGAGTTGGTTGACAAGTTAGTGGAAAACAAAGACTTTGATTTTCAAAAAGTAAGCAAAGAGCAGGCGGAAACAGGACTGAAAAACCAAGATTATTATATTGCGATTGAAATACCGGAAAACTTCTCCGCTCATGCGACATCTTTGCTAGACGAAAATCCGGAGAAATTAACGATCATATACAAACCGAACGAAGGGTACAACTTCCTCTCCGCGCAAATTGGGGAAACCGCGATGGAAAGAATCCGGGCGGAAGTAAATAAAAACGTCACGGCTACTTATGCAGAGCAGCTTTTCGATTCGATCACCAAACTGGGTGACGGTTTCGGAGATGCGGCAGATGGCGCCGGCAAATTGTATGACGGCACGAATGAACTGGCAAATGGCGCCGATGATCTGAAGGGCTACTTGGAAACACTGGCGTCCAGCACGGTTACATTGAAAGAGGGCACGGACAGCCTCGCGAAGGGTGCTGATAAGGCTGCCAAAGGTGCGAACGATCTTAACAAAGGGATCGGCACACTGGCATCCGGCGCTGCAGAACTCCAACAAGGAGCCCAAAAAGCGACGGCGGGTGCTGCTGATTTACAAAAAGGCATCGCGGATTACACGGCCGCTGTCGATCAGTTAAAAAGCAGCTACGCCCAAATCGGCCAAAAAGAAGCTGAATTCGGAAGCGCAGTCAGCACGTTGAATGAAAAATCAGGTGCCTTGCAAGGGGCGGCTTCCAAACTGGCAGACGGCGCACAAAACGTCAATGCCGGCATTTCCAATCTCTCCGACCAATTGGCACCAATCCTTGCCTCGCTTCCGGAAGATCAGCAATCCGGTCTAAAAGCGGCGCTCAGCCAATTGCAACAGGGCAGTGCGGAAGTGGCAGGCGGCATGAAAGAATTATCATCCGGCACTGCAGCACTTCACGAAGGGACAACACAATTGAACGGCGCGGCTAGCCAATTACGTGACGGCCATGCGCAAGCGCTCGCCGGATTAAATAAATTGAGCGAGTCCTCACCTCAGTTGGCAGGAGGAGCAAAGGCGTTGGCAGACGGCAATAACGCCTTGTCAACAGGTCTTGCTCAGCTCTCCCAAGGAGCAAACGCAGCGAAAGCCGGAGCAGGAAGTTTAGCTTCCGGATTGAATGAACTTTCCACAGGTTCAGGCACTCTGAAGGAAGGAACTGGCACGCTGGCATCCAAATCAAAAGAGCTCGCCGACGGTTCTTCCAAATTGACGGAAGGTGTGCATGAATTGAAAGACGGCACGCTTACGTTGAAAGACAAACTGGCCGAAGCAAATGAAACTGCAAGCGAAGTGCATGCAAACGATAAAACGTATGACATGGCAGCAGCACCAGTCGATGTCGACAAGGAAGGCATCAACCATGTACCGAACTATGGAACAGGGTTTGCACCATATTTCCTATCACTCGGTCTGTTCGTGGGAGCCTTACTCGTTTCCATCGTCTTCCCGCTAGTCGAACCGGCCATCCGTCCGACAGGCGCATTCAGATGGCTGACAAGTAAAGTATCCGTCTTGGCTGTGGTCGGCTTAGTTCAAGCCTTAGTTGCAGTTGCCGTTCTCAAATGGGGGCTCGGCTTGGAAACTGAAAACTTCGGATTGTTCGTTCTCACATCAATCATTACGAGCTACACCTTCATCGCCATCGTCCAAATGCTCGTCTCCATTTTCAGTGACGCAGGACGATTCATTGCGATTCTCATCTTGATCTTGCAATTGACCACGAGCGCCGGAACATTCCCATTGGAATTAATTCCACAACCGCTCCAAGTGTTCAACACCCTATTGCCTATGACGTACTCCGTCCAGGCATTCAAAGCAGCCATCTCCACAGGAGACATCGCCCACCTCTGGGCAAGCAACGGCATCTTGCTCGGCTTCATCGCCGCTTGTCTCCTTGTCACATTCGGCTACTTTGCACTCGTATTCAACAAACGCTATTCCAAAGAAGTCACAGCCGAAGCTTAATGAAAAACGATCCACGGACAGTACCTGTCCTGGATCGTTTTTTTTATGTTGTAGGGGGAGATGCGGGAGAACGGGAGGACGTCGGGAAATCAGTGCGAACGCCAATATCACGGGCTGAACGCCAATAACCCGAGCTGAACGCCAATAACTCGAGCGGAACGCCAATAACCCGAGCGGAACGCCAATAACCCGAGCGGAACGCCAATAACCCGAGCGGAACGCCAATAACCCGAGCGGAACGCCAATAACCCGAGCGGAACGCCAATAACTCGAGCTGAACGCCAATAACCCGAGCGGAACGCCAATAACCCGAGCGGAACGCCAATAACCCGAGCTGAACGCCAATAACCCGAGCGGAACGCCAATAACCCGAGCTGAACGCCAATAACTCCGATTGAACGCCAATAGCACCGTTTGGACTCCAATAACTCGAGCTGAACGCCAATAACTCATGTCGAACGCCAATAACCCCGATTGAACGCCAATAGCACCGTTTGAACTCCAATAGCACCGTTTGAACTCCAATATAACGGGATGAATGGCAATCAGACATGGCTAATGCCAAATCCAACAGTCCCCGCGCCAAAAAACATCTTCGCCAAATCCACCAGTCCCCGCGCCAAATTGGATCCTATCCACGCCAAATCCACCTGTCCTCGCGCCAAATCAACGCCCATGCCCGCCAAAAAACCTAACCAACGCGCCAAAATCCATCCGCATTCCCGAAAAAAAACGACCGCTCTCGGCGGTCGTTGCTCACTACATATTCACTTTAAGATCCTACAAAATCTCCGCCGTCGACATGGATTGTCTGGCCGGTCATGTAGCTGGAGTCGTTGGAAGCGAGGAATACATAGGCCGGCGCGTTTTCAGAAGGCTGGCCGCGTCGTTTTACTGGTGTATCGGAACCGTGTTGCTCCACTTTTTTTGCGTCGAAGGTCGCCGGGATGAGCGGCGTCCAGATTGGACCGGGTGCTACGGCATTTACGCGAATGCCTTTTTCCGCCAAGTTCAATGCGAGGGAGCGGGTAAAAGTTGTGATTGCCCCTTTGGTAGCGGAGTAATCCAGCAATCCAGGAGATCCGTTGTACGCCGTTACGGAAGAAGTGTTGACGATGCAATCGCCTTCTTTCATGTGGGCTAACGCAGCTTTGGACATGAAAAAGAGGCCGAAGAAATTCGTCTCGAATGTTTCGCGCAATTGATCGCCGGAGATGCTGGCGATGTGATCTTGAGGGAATTGTTTCCCTGCGTTATTCACAAGGATATTCAGGCTGCCGAATTCTGAAATGACATCCTCGACAAGGCGTTCGCAATTTTCCTCTTCACTAATATCGGTCCGGTATTTTTGCGCTTTGCCGCCATACTTCTCAATGAGTTCAATTGTTTTATTCGCATCAACATCTTCTGCTTCGTCCAAGTAGGCGATGGCGACATTGGCCCCTTCCTTGGCAAATGCGACTGCAACAGCACGTCCGATTCCGCTGTCGCCTCCTGTGATCAGCGCATTTTTTCCTTTCAGCTTGCCGGAACCTTTGTAATTCTCATCGTCATAAATCGGAGCGGGCTCCATCTCGGCCTCCACGCCAGGCTGTTGGTCCTGTGTTTGCGGAACGACTTGTTCATCAATTTTTTCATATTTGTCCATAAGGGCATTCTCTCCTTTGATACATATTTCTATATCAATGATTCCCTGTGTAGCGGCCATTAAACGTTCGAAAGGAAGTAGAGAGTTTGTACTCTACTAAAATCTTAGATGAAAAGAAAAAGTGGCTTTTACGATATAATAAAAGCTAAAAGGGGATGAGATGATGAAGACATTACTTGTGACAGGATTCGAACCATTTTTGAAATATCCGGTGAATCCGACGCAGAAGATTGCGGACGAGCTGGATGGCATGATGATCGGAGAATATAGAATTCATAGTGAAATCCTGCCTGTCGATTTCAGCCAATCTGGGGACCTGATCGTAAAACATATTCAAGAAATTAAACCGGATGCCGTTCTTTCGCTGGGACTATCCGGCGGACGCTATAAAATTACGCCTGAGCGGATCGCCATCAATGTCAGTGATGGCCCGAAAGATAATAGCGGCTATGCTCCTGTCGATGAACCTATCGTGGAAGACGGGGCGGATGGCTATTTCACGAACATGCCGATTCGGAAGATGGTCAATGCCATGAAGGAAGCAGGTCTTCCAGCAGAGATCTCCAATACTGCGGGCGCCTATTTATGCAACAACGTCATGTACCGGGCACTCCATTTAGCAAATACGGAACGGCCCGATATGCTCTCCGGTTTTATTCACATCCCGGCTTCTCATGAACTGGCTGTTGAGCATGGACGAGTGCCGAGCTGGTCGCACGAGGATTTAAAGCGTGCCATTGAAATATGCATCGAAGTGTTAAGTGAATCGTAATGAAAAATGCGCGAAAGAGGGCAAAATCCTCTTCCGCGCGTTTTTTTATTTCACAAAAGGCCGACCCATTTCCAATACGTCGCGCTGAACAGCAAGATGAGCAAATAGCCGATGACAGTAAGCGGAATCCCGGATTTCAGGAAGTCGCCTACCGAGAATGCGCCTGTTCCGTATGCCAGCATGTTTTGCGGTGCGCTTACCGGCAATAGGAAGCCGAAGCTGATGACGAACTGTTGAATCAGCACGAACCCGATGTCATTCGCATTGATCGCGATGGTCGAGGTCAGTGCGATGAAAATCGGTATGAGTGCTGAGGACAAGCTCGTCGCACTTGCAAATCCGAGGTGAATCAAAATGTTGAACAACGACAGCAGTGCGATAGTGGCGAGCAGCGGCATTGTATCCAGCCCCATTGCGCCAAATACTTTATCCGAAAGCCATTGCGCTCCGTTCGTATCGAGCAGGATGGTTCCAAGTGCAATTCCGACCGCAAACACAATAATTGTGCCCCATGGAATGAGTCGTTCTACGGTCTTCCAATCAAACACCCCGATTTTAGGAGACAGCAACACGGCGATGGCAACGACAGTTACAGTCGTCGTATCAAGCGGGTGCAGTTTCTCTTCGGTGGCCCAAAGGAAGAGCAGAATGAGAGAAACGACAATGAGTCTAATCTCCGCCGGCTTCATTGGCCCCAATTCCTTTAACTGACCTTGAATCAACTCCTTGCCGCCTTCCACCACTTTTGTTTCCGGCTTAATTAATTTGATCATGACGAAATAGAGGACGAACGACATGAGGATTGACCAGGGAGCGGCGTATATGAACCATGTACTCCAGGCAATTGATTCACCGAACTCCTTCTCAATAAAACCAAGCGCCACCATATTTTGCGCGGCAGCGGTTTTAATACCGATATTCCATACCGAAACGGCCTGGACGGCAGTTATGACAAGCAATGCCGCGAGCCGGCTGTTTGTTGGCAGGCCAAAAGCGGCAACCATTCCAAGCAGGATCGGAACGACTGCTCCCGCACGTGCAGTCGCACTTGGTACGAAAAAAGCAAGAATAATGGATACAAGTATTGCGCCAAATACGATAGCGCCGGTCTTCACGCCCACTTTGGATAAAATGTACAGGGCAAGTCGTTTATGCAAATTGGTCGCCTGCATCGCGGAGGCGAGGAAGAGGGCGGCGGCAACGAGAGCAACAGCTGAATTCGAAAATCCGCCTAGCGCCATCGTGAGTGCTTTCTTCGTTCCGATATTCACCTCAGGATTTGCCATATCCGGTGAAAAGCCGATCAATAAAGCGACAAGGCCAATAATCATAGCCGCGCTGACAGGATACGTCACGGCTTCCGTCACCCAGAGGATGACCGCGAACGCTAAGATGGCGAGTGCCCGCTGACCCATGACAGGCAGATCGTCCGGAGTTGGCAAAAGAACAATAACAATCATGACTGCGAAAGCGAGGGCAATCCAAATCGGTTTTAAATTATGCTTCGGTTTTGCAGCCTTCATCTGCGCTTCCACCAAGTATCAATCCCTTCTATATGCATGTTATGTGAATAGATTACCCTGGAAAGGAATTTGCAAACGGTATAGAGAGGGAGAGATTTTACTTGCCAACTCGGTTGGAAGTCTGTATGTTTAAATAGTAATGATTACTGTTTGAGGGGCGAAAACATGAAACAACAAATTCCAGTTACCGTGTTAAGCGGCTATTTAGGAGCAGGCAAAACGACGTTATTAAATCATTTATTGGCGAACCGGGAAGATAAACGCATCGCAGTTATAGTGAATGATATGAGTGAAATTAATATCGATTCGGCGCTCATACAGGACAGCGGTTTTTCGCGCACAGAGGAGAAGCTCGTGGAACTGACAAACGGATGCATTTGCTGCACGCTGCGCGAGGATTTGATTATCGAAGTCGAGAAGCTGGCGGCGGCAGGGGATATTGATTACATCGTCATCGAATCGACTGGTATTTCCGAACCAATTCCGGTTGCCCAGACGTTTACGTACATAGATGATGAGGTAGGTGTGGATCTATCCAAAGTGTGCAGATTGGATAGCATGATAACGGTCGTCGATGCGTTCCGTTTTTGGAAAGACTACGAGAGCGGGGAGACGCTGCTGGACCGCAAAGATACAGATGACCCTTATGACCAACGAGACGTTTCGGATTTACTCGTCGATCAATTGGAGTTTGCCAATATTTTGGTCGTCAATAAGTTGGATTTAGTCGAGGAAAGCTATCGTGAACCGTTTACTGCGTTTTTACGGAAAATGAATCCGGATGCTGAAATTATTTTGACAGAATTCGGAAAAGTGAAACCGTCGCAGCTGCTGGACCGGAAGCTATTCGATTTCGAAAAATCCAGCCAAGGGGCCGGTTGGATCAAAGAATTAAATGAAGAACATGTGCCGGAAACAGAGGAGTACGGCATCACTTCTTTTGTATACCGAAGAAAACGCCCCTTCCACCCGGCAAGGTGGCAGGAGTGGCTGTCTCATTTGCCGAGTGAAATCGTCCGCTCCAAAGGCTTTTTCTGGCTTGCCACGCGCCCAGATATGGCCGGCTTGCTGTCCCAAGCAGGCGCATCGATCACATTCCAAGGCGCGGGCCAATGGATCGCCGCCTTGCCGAAACGCCAGCAGCAACAAATTATCGCCGAGGATCCCGAGCTATTGCGCCGGTGGGATAACCAGTACGGTGACAGGCAAACGGAACTTGTTTTCATCGGCCTGGACATGGAACGGGAAGAAATTGAAGCGCAATTGGACCAATGCCTGCTGACAGAGCAGGAGATGACAATGGACTGGTCCACTTTTGAGGATGAACTTCCTAAATTCGTAGCGGCTGGATAACGCTTGGTGTTCATAGCTAATTTACTGGCGTTTAGCTCGTGATACTGGCGTTCGAAATGAGTTATTGGCGTTCATCTCGTTATATTGGCGTTCAAATGGATTTATTGACGTTCAGCACGATATATTGGCGTTCAATCCGATAATCTGGCGTTCGAACTGATTTATTGGCGTTCATCCCGTTATATTGGCGTTCGAAATGAGTTATTGGCGTTCAAACTGATTTATTGGCGTTCATCCCGTCATATTGGCGTTCAAATGGATTTATTGGCGTTCATCCCGTTATATTGGCGTTCAAATAGATTTATTGGCGTTCAATCCGATATTCTGGCGTTCGTTCCAGTTATCTGGCGTTCAATCCGATAATCTGGCGTTCAATCCAATAATCTGGCGTTCGCTCCAGTTATCTGGCGTTCATTCCGATAATCTGGCGTTCGCTCCGGTTATCTGGCGTTCAAACCGGTAATCTGGCGTTCGTTCCAGTTATCTGGCGTTCAATCCAATAATCTGGCGTTCGCTCCAGTTATCTGGCGTTCAATCCGATAATTTGACGTTCGCTCCAGTTATCTGGCGTTCAATCCGATAATTTGACGTTCGCTCCAGTTATCTGGCGTTCATTCCGATAATATGGCGTTCGCTCCGGTTATCTGGCTTCATTTCAATAATCCGGCGTTCAGCACGAGATACCGGTGCTCATCCCGATGTTCTGAGGTTCACCCCAGTGTACGAGCATCCACCCAAATCAACAAACGTCCACCCAGTCTCCTATACAATAATTAAAGCCGGAGCAGTCACGTAGACTCTCCGGCTCTCATCATTTAAAAGAAATATAACCCAATGCTGATCACAATGCCGCTTAACACCAAGACGAACACACAATACCCCATAATATCTTTGGCGCGGAGGCCGGCGATCGCGAGGGCTGGCAAGGCCCAGAAAGGCTGGATCATGTTAGTCCAGGCGTCACCCCACGCGATGGCCATGGCGGTCTTTGAATAGCTGACGCCAAGAGTTTGGGCGGCATCCAGCATGATCGGCGCCTGGACGGCCCATTGTCCGCCGCCGGACGGGACGAAGAAGTTGACGAGACCGGCTGCGTAGAATGAGAAGAGCGGGAATGTCGTTTCGGTTGAGATATTGACGAACCACTCTGACATGACGCCTGCAAGGCCTGAGGCGACCATCATGCCCATGATTCCGGCGTAAAACGGAAATTGGATGATGATGCCGCCCGCTGTTTTCACGGCATTGGCGACAGCGGCCAGGAAACGTTTCGGCGTTCCGTGGAACAGTATGCCGAGCATGAAGAAGATCAGATTGACGATATTGAGATTCAAATCAAACCCTTTGCCAATGAAGTGTTGAATCAGATAAATGACACCGAGCGCGCCGATGAGCATCGATAGGATATAGCTGTTTTCCATTCGGCTCGCGGGCGTCGGCTTCTCTTCTTTTTCCACAATGATTTCCTCATTCAGCAATTCAGGATCGACGGTTACCGTGTCTTCCCGTTTCGGCATCATGAAACGGTTCAACAGCGGGACCGTAACGAACAGAAGCCCAACAATTACGAGATTATACGTTGAAAAAATAGTTTCAGAGGTCGAAACAACACCCATCATATCCTCAAATGGATGGCCTTCCGTCGCGATGGAAAGCGGAATGGAGCCTCCAAGTCCGCCATGCCAGACGATAAATCCGGAGTAAGCGCTTGCAATCAACAGGCGGTAATCCACAGTTGTCACTTTCCGTGCGATTTCTTTTGCAAATAAAGCCCCGATAACCAATCCAAATCCCCAGTTGATCCAGCAGGCAATCAATGAAACGACTGTCACGAGTAAGATGGCGGAGCCAGGCGACTTAGCTAGTCCTGCCAGCGTACTCAGCAGTTTCTTGAATACGGGACTGCTTGCCAGCACGTGGCCAGCTACTAGCACAATGACCATTTGCATTGTAAACTCTAGCAGTTTCCAGAAGCCATTCCCCCAATGGTTGACCATGTCGAGCGGGCTGGAGTCGGTTAAACCGAGTCCGAGCAGAAACACGACGATCGTCAAGATGGCGACAAATATGTACGGATCCGGCAAATAGCGATCCATGATTGCGTTGGACCAACGCGTTAACACTTTCAAAATCATTCCCCCTTTTTTATCCCTCGAAGTAAGACTATCATATTCCTCCAAACGAAATATAATGTTTGATTCAGAAAAGTGAAACGTAAATGGAGGAAAGGAGTCTAATGGTATAAGAAAAGTTGGAAAGGGTTGGATGGCATGAGGAAACCGTTCAGGTGGTTAAGCGTAGCGTGTGTGGTGGCGATCGGTGTGATGATTTTCGCCTTCATGATTGAAAAAGTGGGGATGGCTGCATCGGGAGGTGCGTTCGTGGAGCATGGATGGGATGTGCAATTTACGGCTCCACTGAGCAAGCAGGCAATTGAGAAAGAGGCTGTATATGTAACGGATCAGCAAGGGAAGAAAGTCAAGGCGAAACTGGTCTTGAGCAAGGATGGCAAGGAGTTGCAAGTGAAGGGGCTGGAACCTGGCGAATACGCCTTGAATATTGATGATCAGGCGCTCACGAGAACATTTTTAAAATCCTTCAAGCAGAATAAAATCAAATTCACTATGTACGAATCAATCGAAACTGTAAAATCCGCAGATGATTTAAAAGCGTATTTTGAAATGGCGAAAAATCTACAAGGTAGAAATCAAAGTGAAGAGGTTACCTTGGAAAGTGCTGAAGTTGCATCTGACAGTAGCAACAAAGCTTCAAGCGGCAGTTCAGGACACTCAGAAACAAATGTCCAAGTGCAAGGGATTGATGAGCCGGACATCGTGAAGACAGACGGGGATTATGTCTACAGCATTGCGGAAGCGACTGTGCGCATTACGGATATCCGCAATGGCCAAATGAAGAAAGTTGCCTCCATAAAAATGGAAGAGGATTTCTATCCATCGCAGCTATTCATCCAAGAGGATACGCTAATTGTTCTTGGGGAAAAGATGATCCGTTATGATAAGAAAATGGCAGCACAGGATCAGATCATGCCAATGAATGGGATGACGACCATCCGTTTGTACGATATGAAGAAACGGACTGCTCCTAAGCTGTTGAGGGAAGTTTCGGCGGAAGGCTATCTCAGCAATGCCCGCATGACGGATGATACGTTATACATCGTGACCAATTTGTATCCGATGCTTTGGGCGCTGGAGGAAATCGATGGGGCAACTGTGCGTCCGCGGATTACGGATACGTCGGATAAAGATCTTCGCTATATGGCATACGAGGATATTGCGATTTTGCCGGGTGCGACGGAGCCTTCTTATACGGTTGTGACGGCTATTGATCTGCATTCCCCGGAGAAGAGCGAGCTATCAACAAAGGGGTACCTCGGCAGCAGCAATCAGTTGTATATGTCAAAGGACCATCTCTATTTGACGGCGACTAAATACCATTTTGAACAGAATAATTCCAAGGCGATGATTTGGAATCCTGGAACTGCCAATACGCAATTTTTCAAGTTCACGCTGGATGGGGTGAAGGTTGAATTTACAGGGTCCACTGAGCTGAAAGGGACTGTGCTGAACCAATTTTCAATGGACGAGGATAACGGTTACTTCCGTGTCGTGACGACGGAAGGGAATATGTGGGATGAAAAAAATCCATCTAAAAATCATCTATTTGTTTTAGATAAAGGGATGAAACAGGTCGGTTCGGTGGAGAATCTGGCAAAAGGGGAGCGCATCTACTCCGCCCGCTTTATGGGGGATAAAGCTTACATGGTGACGTTCCGCGAGACGGATCCGCTATTCGTCATCGATGTAGCAGACCCGGCAAAGCCGAAAGTACTGGGGGAATTGAAAATACCTGGTTTCTCCAAATACTTGCATCCGCTTGATGAAAATCATCTCATCGGATTTGGTTACGAGACCGTTTCAGAGAAAAATCCATCAGGCGGCGAGCCGTTCATTCGCACAAAAGGGATGAAAGTCTCCCTCTTTGATGTAACCGATTTTGCCAATCCGAAAGAGAAGGATACGGTGATCATCGGAGGGGAAGGCACCTATTCGCCGGTGCAATACGATCATAAGGCGCTGTTCCAGCAAGCGGGCCGCAATCTATACGGCTTCCCGGTCAGTGTGTATGAAGAGAATGGCAAGCAGCATCAGCTCGATTTCAAAGGGGCAGGCGCTCTCATTTATGAAATAACGCCGGAACGGGGCATCGTCTTGAAGGGCGATCTTATCCGCAAACCGGAAAAGGGCCAGCAATACGAGGAGTGGGAAACGCAAGTGCAGCGGCTTGTCTATAGCAAAGACCGGCTCTATACGGTATCCTACAGCGATTTGAACAGCTATGATTTCAACACGTTTAAAAAGCTGGAGCAATTGAAGTGGGACGACAAGAAGTAAGCAATGTTCAGCCAGGAGCGTACATCCATGCTCCTGGCTTTTTAATTTCGTTTCACGAACTCAAATTGTATTTTCGTTTCTTCTTCGATAAGATGGATAGTACAACGTAACAGGGAGTGAGAGAGAGATGAGCGATAAGGAAATGGCGATTGACTGCTGTTTGCTGGCCGGCCGGCTCATGATGGAAGCGGGGGCGGAGACGTACCGGGTGGAAGATACGATGGACCGCATGGCGAAGACGCAGGACCTTGCCGCGATCCATAGCTTTGTCACTCCAACGGGCATTATTCTGTCTCCGGGAAGTCCTCATCATACGAAGCTGATCCGGATTACGAACCGCTCGACCGACTTGGAGAAAATTGCACTGGTCAACGCGGTATCCCGCAAGTTATCCACTGGGGAATACTCACTTGAGCAGGCCTACGAGCGGTTGAAAGAGATTGAGAAGGCGAATGTCATGTTTCCGCTTTGGCTCCAAATTGCTGCGGCCGCGGTTGCGAGTGGCTCCTTCCTCATGTTGTTCAACGGATTGTGGCAAGACGTGGCAGCGGCTGTCGTGGCTGGAGGTATCGGATTTATCGTCGTGACATTCTTTCAGGAATTGACGAACGTCAAGTTCTTCGCAGAATTTGTGGCCGCATTGGCAGTCGCATTAACCGCCTTTTTTGCAATTAAAACGGGAATTGGCATTGAACTTGATAAAATCATCATCGGGGGCGTCATGCCTCTCGTACCGGGATTGCTCATTACAAATGCGGTCCGCGATCTGATGGCAGGCCATTTTATGTCGGGCTTGTCCAAAGGAGCGGAAGCTTTTCTGACGGCGTTTGCGATCGGTGCTGGCGTCGCGCTTGTTTTATCTTTCTAATGAAGAGGTGTATTGAATGACGTGGATCATACAAGCAGCGCTCAGTTTTCTTGCCGCCATCGGGTTTGGGATTATATTCAATGCGCCGCGGAAAATGCTGTTTTATTGCGGGGTCGTCGGGATGGCCGGCTGGCTCATATACAGTGTCAGTGAAACGTATTCAGGGGATGCGGTCAAGGCGTCGTTTCTTGGGGCGTTCGCTGTGGCTCTCGTCGCCCATATTTTCGCTAAACGGTTTAGGACACCAATGATCGTGTTCAGTGTAGCGGGCATCATTCCGCTTGTTCCGGGAGGGATGGCATACAATGCGATGCGCCATATCGTCGAAAATGATTACATAACAGCGATTTCATTCGCGTCTAAGGCGTTCATGGTTTCCGGAGCCATCGCGATGGGACTTGTATTCGCAGAAGTGAGCATCCAGCTTTTATATCGAGGCCGCTCGAAACGAAGGAGAGCGACTTGATAGGGGCCAAGAGGCTCTTTTTTTATTTCTAGAATGGCAATCAAATCGTAAGCTATGATTCCTAAAGAAAAACGGAGCGCCCGGCAGGCACTCCGCTCTATCATTCAAATGTAATTTGATCTTGTGTTACTGGTTGGCCGATGTAATAGCCTTGGATGGCATCGACACCCATTTCAATCAGCATATCGAATTGTTCCTGCGTTTCCACGCCTTCAGCCGAGACGGTAAGTCCCATTGATTTGCATAACATGATCATGCCTTCCACAAGCTGCTTTGTCTTCGGATGAGTCGTCAGCGCCTGGATGAAGACCTGGTCGATTTTTACACGCGAGATCGGCAGGTTCTGCATATATCTTAAAGAAGCATAGCCTGTCCCAAAGTCGTCTAGAACAAATTGCACGCCAGCGTCTTGAAGCGTTTGCATTTGCCGGATGATCGATTTCTCGACTTCTGCCTGAAATGCAAATTTCTCTGTAATTTCCAAGTGGATCCGGTTCGCCGGGCAATTCGTATCCCGCAGGATATCCAATATCGTATTCTTCATATCCGGCTTGCTGAATTCCCGGACGGAAGAGTTGATAGAAACACAAATATTGCGCTTATCCTTGTCCCACTCGGCGGCAAGCTTGGCGGCTTCTTCGATCACGTAGGCACCGATGGCATGGATTTGCCCGTTCTCTTCCGCAATTGGAATCAACTCATCCGGCATGACGTATCCGAGTTCCTCGTCTTCCCAGCGGACAAGCGCTTCATAGAGATTGATTCTTCCGGAGGCGACATCGTACTGCGGCTGATAGACGACTTGCAAATTGCGCCGGTCTAAAGCGGTCAGCAGTTTGCGGTCAATCAAGGCGCGCCGGTTCAGCCCCTTATGGGATTCAGCAGATAAGGAAGCAATACGTCCGCCGCCGCTGTCCGTCATTTCCTTCGTAGCGGCGAGTGCTGCGGTGATCAGCTGCGTATAGGTTTGCTGATCCTCAGGGTAGCGTACAATTCCGCCGCTGATGGAAAGCGGCAATGCCGTATGTTCAATGTAGATCGGCTGTTCCTTCAGAAATGCCAGGAATCCTTGTATGTACCAATCCCCATAAGGAGTGAGCAGAGCAAATTGGCCTACACCGACCCGCGCAATGGGGCTGTCTTGGAAATAGCGCTTGAGTCGATTCGTAAATTCTTTCATTAAAATCCGTTCAGAGTCGTACGTCTTATGGTCTTTCAGTGTATAATAGTGATCGATCGTTATGTAAACAAATGAAAAATGTCGTTTGCTTTCGATATATTCATTGACGAGCGTTTCCAGCCGATGACGGCTCATGAGACCAGTTTCGAAGTCGATGAACGCGATTTCTTGCAGTTTTTCCCGAAGCTCGACGTCATCAGTAACGTCTAATTCGAGAAATGTGGCGGAGCAAAGTGTATCGGAATTATCCATAAATGGAACCGCGACCATCTTGACGAAATAAGGATCTCCATGGCGCGTTGTTTTCTTTGTTGTGCCAAACCAGGATTTCCCGCTGGAAAGACGGCTCCATATGGCATGGGATTGTTCTTGGCCTTCTTCGTCGTTCGGAAACATCTGCCAAAACGATTTTCCTAATATTCGTTTAGGTGTCCAATTGCTTGTTTCTAGGAAGTTCCGGTTTGCATATGTAATCAAGCCCTCGCCATCCGTACGGGTTACCATATAATACTTCTCGAGACTATCCATGATATCCGGCAATTCGAGTCTTTTGTCATTCTCGGATTTCAACATTCTGTCCCCTTTCGGATGTTTTATGTAACAAATTATTCATTTGATGATAGTATACATCATAGTTTCGGTGAATAACTAGTCTATCTGTCTGTTTGTAAATAATTAGTCAAAATGGTGGTAGTGCAAAATGAATAGATTAAAAGGTATTCTGATGATCATTTCCGGCGCCATGATGTGGGGGGCGACCGGCCCGATGATGGAATGGATGCTGTCAACTAGCGACATGTCCATTTCTTTTATGCTGACAATTCGCTTGTTGATTGCGGGTTTTTTTATTTTGGCCTTTTTGAAGGTGAAGGGACAAGATATCTTTCGCCCAATGAGGTATAAAGTCTGGCTGCGACAAATGATCATTTTTGGGATCTTTGGCATGCTTGGCGTTCAATTTACATTTGTCGGGTCTATCAATTCCAGCAATGCGATCATTGCGACTCTATTTCAATTTTTAGCCCCGATTTATATCATACTATTCGTTTCCATCCGGCAGAAGGCACTGCCGCCGATTGCGCAAGTAATTGGCATGATTGTGACGATGGTGGGACTGTTTTTTTTACTTACGAATGGCACGTTGTCCGGGTTTGCGCTTAGCGCTACTGCAGTTGCCTGGGGACTGGCTGTCGGTTTCACGTTTGCTTTTTACACACTGTACCCTGCCCGGCTGATGAGTGAATGGGGTGTCCTCCTGGTGGTTGGATGGGGGATGCTGATCGGCGGGGCGGTGTTATTAGCAGCTAATATAACAAAGCTGGGCGATGATTTTGTCTATTTAAGCGATTGGCGCATTGTCACCGTTTTGTCGCTCGTTATTGTAGTCGGAACGGTTGCGTTCCTTTTATTCCTCGGCAGTATGAAGTACATCTCGCCTGTCGAGACAAGCATACTATCAAGCTTCGAACCATTGACTGCGATGATCATTTCCGTTATCTGGTTCGGAAGCGTTCTTGGCAAGTGGCAGCTGGCTGGAGCATTGATCATGCTGATCGGTGTGACCGGGCTGTCGGTGGCGGGGAGCAAGGCGAAGGAAGAAGAATAAAAGTGCTGGAAAAAATATTGCCGATAAAAGAGTGAAGTGCCACTCCTTTATTGGCAATTCTTTTTTTGTACGGCGAAATCTTTTATTGATTTTGAGAAATGTCAAATCATTCAAACTCCATCCTATACATGAAGAGTCGCATATGGCATAATAGGTAACAGTCGAAAAATAATTCGTAAAACGAAAGAGTTCTTGGGGGTTCGAAGAATGAAGACAGTTTTTTCTTATGCGAAGCCGTATAAATGGCCGATTCTCATCGCCCTTGTCCTCATGCTCTTGGAACTGGCAGTAGAGCTAATTCAGCCTTTGCTCATCGCGAAAATTATTGATGATGGGATTTTGGCTTCCAATACAACAGTTATTTGGACATGGGGAAGTGCCATGATGGGGCTTGCGTTTGTTGCGTTCTTCGCAGGGGCCGTCAATTCATTTTTTGCGGCCCATGCTTCACAAAGCTTTGCGTTCGATCTTCGCCAGGCTTTGTTCAGGCAAGTGCAGGCGTTTTCTATGGCAACGTTTCTGCGGTTTCCGACAGCGGGGCTTATCACCCGTTTGACCAGTGATGTGACCATGGTGCAAAACACCTTATTCATGAGTCTCCGGATCATGCTTAGAGCACCGCTTCTCGTTATCGGTAGCTTGGTCATGGCGTTTCTTGTTAATGTCAAATTGGCGCTGTATCTCGTCGTCGGTGCGCCGATTTTGCTCATATTCCTCTTCATTATGGCACGGAGAGGCGTAAAGCTATTTGCAAAAGTGCAACGCCGTTTGGATCGTGTAAACCGGGTCATACAGGAAAATCTTCAGGCGGTTCGGCTGATCAAAGCGTATTTGCGCGGAATGTATGAAGCAAGCCGATTTTCGAAAGTGGCGGGATCGCTTCGAACCGATACGGTTACGGCTATGCGGAATATGGAATTGATCTTGCCGGTACTTATGTTCATTATGAACCTCAGCCTGCTTGCTGTCCTCTGGTTCGGTGCGGCAGAAATTAGAAATAGCGGTGCGCAAGTAGGGGAACTTGTGGCCATCGTTAACTATGCCATGCGGATGACGGGTGCTTTCTCCATGTTCGCTTTTATCATTGTGGCATTCTCGCGTGCGAAAGCATCATCCGAACGGATGGAAGAAGTACTGCTTGCCGATGAGGATTTAGAGATGCAAGGCGCTGAAAGCTCCAGCATGCGGACATTGGAAGGCGATCTACGGTTCGAGGATGTCTCCTTTTATTATCCCGGAAAACCTGAGCCAATCTTAGATCACGTTACATTCCATGTGTCGCCTGGAGAGAAGCTGGCGATTATGGGGGCGACCGGTTCAGGGAAATCTACCTTATTGAACCTCATTCCCCGGATTTTTGAATCCACCGAGGGCAATATCTATGTCAGCGGAGTGGAAGTGAAAGAGTGGCCGCTGAAGGAATTGCGAGATGCAATAGGACTGGTTCCGCAGCAGTCGATATTATTTACAGGATCCATTTTGGATAATCTTTCGTGGGGAGATGCGGAAGCGGCGCCCGATGAGCTGGAAGAAGCGGCTCGGAAAGCGCAAATCCATGAATCAATCGATCTCTTTCCGAAGAAATACGAAACGCGTGTCGGACAGAAGGGTGTCAATCTGTCTGGCGGGCAAAAGCAGCGGCTTTCCATCGCTCGGGCGCTTGTCAGAAAACCATCTATTCTTATTCTTGATGACAGTACGAGTGCGCTGGACGTCAAGACCGAGATGGCTCTTTGGGAAGCGCTGGAAAGTGAAGATGCGACCATGCTTGTCGTGACGCAAAAAATCCAGACGGCAAAAGGGGCGGACCGAATCCTTTTGCTCGATGAAGGAAAAGTCGCTGGCTATGGAACGCACGCCGATTTAATGAAGCAGTCTGCTTTATATCGGAAAATAGCGGAGTCGCAATCGGAAGAGGAGGTGATCATCGATGCTGCGAGCAATTCGTAAACCGTTCGGGTATGAGCCGATCCTGAAGAAAGAGGATATTAAAGGACCTGGCAGGAAGAAGGTCGAGCGAGCGAGTGACTGGAAATCGGTTTTGCTCCGGATCTGGAAGCTGGTTGATGAACAGCGCGGCTTGTTGATCACTGTACTTGCCCTCGTCTTTGTCAGTTCGGTACTTGCCTTGCTGGGTCCGCTCTTAATCGGGAAAATAATTGATCTCTACATTATTCCGAAGGACTTCGATGGTCTCGGAACTGTGATCGGCTTACTGGTTGTGATTTACGCCGGTCAGTCGCTGGCTTTATATTTACAGAGCTTCTGGATGGTCGGCATCGCACAGCAAACGGTCTATCGTTTGCGGACGAACTTATTCGAACATTTGCAAAAGCTGCCTGTTACGTTTTTCGATAAACGGCAGCATGGGGAACTGATGAGCCGGGTGACGAATGATATTGAAAACGTCAGCCAGACGTTAAATTCCTCGTTCATACAGGTCTTTTCCAGTATTTTGACGCTCGTCGGCACACTGGCCGTCATGCTCTACCTTAGCCCGATTTTGACGCTTTTGACGATGGTCATCGTTCCGGTCATGTTCACGGCGATCCGGTGGATTACGAGAAGGACGGGGCTGTTGTACAAAGAACAGCAGCAGGCGGTCGGTTCACTGAACGGGATGATTGAAGAGACAATTTCCGGACAACGGATCGTCAAGGCGTTTTCACAGGAAGAACGGGTGATGGAGGAGTTTGCGGATAAGAGCGGAAGGCTTCGCCGCACCGGCTTTTGGGCGTTGACTTACTCCGGTTTCATTCCAAAGGTAATGAACATGCTGAACAATGCTAGCTTCGCGATCGTGGCAGGCGTCGGCGGATTGCTCGCTCTGAAAAGCGATGGCCTTGTGACGATTGGAACCATCGTTATTTTCTCCGAATTCGCCCGCCAGTTCACGCGTCCGTTGAATGATCTCGCGAACCAGTTCAACACTGTCCTCTCCGCGATTGCGGGGGCGGAGCGCGTGTTCAAGATTATGGATGAGCCGATTGAAAAGGATGAGGCGACAGATCATCAGGACACGATATTGAAAGGCGATGTCGAATTCCGGGATGTTTCGTTCGGCTATGCCGTCGACACGGATGGCTATACCATTCAAAACGTATCTTTCCATGTGAAACCTGGAGAAACCGCCGCATTTGTTGGAGCGACAGGAGCCGGAAAAACAACGATCATGCAATTGCTGGCCCGTTTCTATGAAACCGATGCTGGCCAAATCTTAATTGACGGCATACCAATTAATGAGCTGCCGCGCAAGACGCTGCGCAATCAAATGGCATTCGTGCTGCAGGATCCATTCTTATTTGAGGCGTCGGTTATGGAGAATATCCGCTATGGACGTCTGGATGCGACAGATGAAGAAGTGATTGCGGCGGCGAAAAAGGCGAATGCCCATACATTCATTTCCCGACTGGAAAACGGGTATGAGACCGTGTTGACAGCGGACGGCGGTGAGATTTCGCAAGGGCAGAAGCAATTGCTTTCCATTGCACGTGCACTCGTTGCTGATCCGGTCATCCTTCTGCTCGATGAGGCAACGAGCAGCATCGACACCGTGACGGAGCTGGAAATTCAAGAAGCATTGGAACGGCTCATGGAAGGGCGCACCAGTTTCGTCATTGCCCACCGTCTGAATACGGTGCGGAAAGCCGATACAGTGTATGTCATGGGGCAAGGAAAACTGATCGAATCAGGAAGCCAGGACGAGTTGATCGAGCGGCAAGGCGTTTATTATCAAATGCTGCTGGAAGCAAAAGTATAAAAAATCCCGAAGATGCAGTTGGTCGCATCTTCGGGATTTTGCCGTTTACTTCACTTCTTCAATATTTAATTCATTTCCATCATCAAAATGCACTTTTAAATAGAATTTACTAAAGCTGTCCAGGCCATACCATTTGAGAATATCGTCTGACGCACGCTTTTTGGACGTGTCTTTTGTAAGATTAATCTCCTTGAAAAACTTATCCAGTTCATTCATCGCTTGCGTATCTCTCAAGTCAACGCCAGTCAGTTTATTCACGTAAATGGCGGTAAGTTCCTTCTCCATTGTATATTGATCCTTTATGGCTTCTTTCCCATCGACTTCGATTTGCAAATCAAAGTGATCGAATCCGTAGGCGTTGCCGGTATTCATTGATCCGCCGTCTTGGTCATTAATATTTTGCACGCTATCTTTACTCGGGTCCGTGCCTTTCGTGTCGTCTTTTTTATTTCCACATGCGCCCAGCACGAAAACAAAGGCTACTAACAAGGTACCGAACAGTAGGATTTTTTTCATCCGTGCATAACCATCCCTTCGTAATATCTGCTACTAGTAGTTTTCCTTCTTTTGTGGAAATTAAACCGAGGACTTTCGGAATAAAAAAAACCGGCAAGCGCCGGTTAGTTACCACTTCGCAATATGATCCTCCGAACAGCCCAGCATTTGCCTAATTAGCAAAAAGGAGCCGTCATCCAGCTTAATGCGTCCGTTGAAATAGCCGACGGTCTGATGCACTTCGGTTTGAACCAATTGGACATTCGTTGTAGCGGTTCGTTCAAAGAAGGGGGTGAACGTCACGCTGACTTTATCGGAAAATCGGGTTTTGATCTTCCACGGTTCCATGTAATTGGATGGATTATATGAAAAAAGGACATCTTCATGGATTTTCATCATCTTCCCGTCAATGAACACGGCATTCTCCGTCATGCCGGTGCCGTCTGTCCATTTGCCTCCAAAGTTGAGTCCGATCCGGCGCCCGCCGGCCCGTTGCGAGGCCATCGCCCAATTCCACTGCGCTTCCCTTGGCCAGATGCCGCGTCCGTAATCCAGCACGGCAAAGCTATAATCGGGATTAAAATCATAGCGCTTTGAACCGATTTTTACGAAGCCGGCAGTCGGCAAGGAATGATGCTTCGCGGTGAATTGGAAAACATCCCGGCTCCGCGGAATGACTACATTCAGGGACTCATCCTGCGCGGGATGCTTAATATGCAAGTCGGCATGCAGTACTTCACTGTCAAAGTCAGGAATGGTGACAGAAAGATGGGTCTCTCCCTGCAAATGCACCAACTGGACGGACATCCGTTCATTCATGAACTTCACATTGCCCAGCACCTCTTCCGGCATTTTGATCTTTCGCCCGATCGGCAACGTAATCTGCTTCTCATAAAACCGCTGCGTCTCATAGTCCAGCATATACACAAAGCAGACCGCCGCATAATCCAAATGGCTGATGGTCGCAGAAAACAGAAGATCCTCCCCGAACACACACCAATAGTTCCATTTCTTCTTTCGCATGAAATGACCCTTCAGATTGCTCTGAATGATCGGACGGCGCGCATACCCGATAGCCCCCGGATTCAACTGGCCTTTCTTATCACAAAGAAGCACAGGCTCCGTAATTTCCCTCTCAGCATGCTGCAAGGAGATCTCCCCCAATCTGTTGTCTTTTTCAAAATCGTTTGGTATACTCTTATTGTATCAGATATACGGGGCATTAGCTCAGCTGGGAGAGTGTCACGCTGGCAGTGTGAAGGTCACCGGTTCGAACCCGGTATGCTCCATCTTACGAAAATCCTTTCAAATTAACTCTTGAGAGGGTTTTTTATTTTGCTTTAATGACGTTAAAAGCGGTTGGAAATGACGGTTGATGTAAAGATGATGTAAACTCTAAGTGAAATAAAAACAAGACATGCAAAACGGCAATAAAAAACGAGGAGCACTAGTCTTAACGGGTTTGGTTGATGGGAAGAGAACAAAAAAACACAGCATTCGGGGACATAATTCGCATATGAATTGGTGTCCCCGTTTTTGATGTTGCATCAACATTTAGATGCGTTCTATTGATGAATTGGTACCACAATTAGCACAAGTATTAACAAGAGAGCATAAATTTATGTGCCTTTGCTAATTCACTTGTTAAAACACTTGCTGATTGGATATTGAAAAGAAATTATAGAAGGAAAATGAGGAATATATGTTAAAATATATTAAATATTATGAAATGATGTCCTTCCACTAACGGGGCAGTTTAGTTTAATGAGATTTTAGGGAAGGAGGATGAAAATTGAAAATATTCACTAACACTAATTTAGCAATTTTAACCTCTATGTTTCTTCTAATATCTGTTATTTATAGTTTAATTGTCAATGAACCAATATATAAATTTACATCATTTTTGCACAATTCGACTTTAATAGTGTCCATCATTACATTAGCCATTCACTTTAATGCTTTGAAAGAGAATAAAGATAAAAAGAAATTAATTTTATTAAGTCTTGTAGTACCGATTTCAGTAATTATATATTTTATCATTGGTTTAATTTACTGGGCTAACAGCGGATGAAGAATCGGATCCTTGAGTAAATATATTAGTTCACATTTTGGCTAAATGACTTTTCCTGCGAGCTGCAGAGGAAGATAGGTCGCGAATAAAAAACACAGCGAGATAAGATCCCGCTGTGGACTTCATTAGAGATAGACAGCTTCAAGCTTGCTTGCGGCGAAAATAGGTATTTACATTCTCCAATACAAACGAGTGATTAGGAAAAATAGGGGAATCTTGCAACTTTAATTGCAGCCTATTAAACAGGCTAATATGTTTGCTTAGTTGGCTATCTTTTGCCTTAAATTGAACACCGGTATAATTCAGATTGTTTTTATTGGAAGTATGAACAATCGTGCCGAAAAATGAGTGGGTGTCTCCAAAGAGAGTAAGTTCGAATTTCAGAACAAGATCTGCGTTTTTAGGTAACTTTATGTCTGAGACAAAGAGAAGACCGCCTGGTCCAATATTTTTTACTAATACACGTGCCTTGCTCACTTGAATTTTCTTTCCATTCAGCTCAGATACGGTCATTAATGCTTCCAGAGGAAATGGAAGTTCAATTCTAAAATATTTTCTTTTTTCATCGTTAATGGGCACAGGCTGATCTGCTTGGTTCCACTGTCGTTCAAGCAATTTCTCCATATTTTCCGGTGTTACCGGTCGGCTAAATAAAAAGCCCTGTAAATAATCACATTCTTTGTTGACTAAAATATCTTTTTGTTCAGTTGTTTCTATTCCTTCCCCTATTACGACGATGGAAAGGTCCTTTGCCATTTGCAGTACCGAATTTACTATACTGTTGGAGCTGTAATTTCCTGACAGCTCTTTAATGAATGACTTGTCTAATTTAATTTTATTCGGCTGGATTATTTTTATGTTCTTCAAAGAGTTATATCCGGTTCCAAAGTCGTCTAAGGAAATAAGGAAACCTTGTTGTTTAAGCTCATCGATTTTCTTTAAAATTAGCTTTTCGTTAAAATGGTGTTTTTCAGTAATTTCAATATCAACCCATTTGGGCTCAATTTTATTTTCGGCAGCTTTGGCGCCGATCATTTTGACAAAGTTCGGATTGGTTAATTGTTTGGCTGAGGCATTAATAGCGGCTCTCACATCAAAACCTCTGCTGTGCCAACGAGATAGATCTCGAAACACCGTATTGAAAGTCCATTCTCCTATGGAATCCATTATTTCAAACTGTTCCGCCAGATATATAAATTCATTTGGGGATATTAATCCATGAACAGGATGTTCCCATCTGATCAATGCTTCAACTGCTTCAATTAATCCTGTGTTTGCATGTACGATCGGCTGATAATAAATCTTAAATTGATTTCTATGTAATGCGAATTTCAAATCATTGCGTAAAGAAAACATTTTATTCAGTCTGTTAAGATCTGATTCAGATTTGACTCTAAATTGATCGGCCCCCATCTTATCTGCTAAGTACAATGCCGATTTCGAGTTCATAATAAGTTCAGATGTATCTTTGCCCGTATACGGGAAAACACTAATGCCCATCTTTGTGGTGATTATTATTTTATAGTTTTGAAATTCAACAGGTTCTTCAAAAAAGGATGCCAGTTCCTCAGAAAATTTCACTATGGATGCTGTGTCTTGAAGATTTTTCGTCAGTATAAAAAAGCCACTGTCACTTACTTTGGCAACATACTCAATATTTCGCTTGAAGTGGTTTTTTAACGTAAAGACAAGTTCTTTAATGAACACATCACTTAGGTGGTGGTCAATAACATTATTTAAAAACTCGAATCCATCAATGTCGAGGTAAATTACTGCAAATGATTTGTTAAGGGTATTGGACAGCTTTATCTCCAAATCCACTCTTTCCTCAAAGGCCTTTCGATTAGGAAGTCCGGTAAATTCATCATGGGTGGATAAATAGGATATCTTGGATTGACTCTTCTTCACTTCGGTAATATCTCTACAAATATAAATGATGCCTTTAACTTCCTCGTTATGTAGGTGATTCGTAAACGTTACTTCATAATTCTGCCACTCGCCCGAAGAATCCCTGATGCTCAGTTCTGTTGATATTGGAATTTCCGGTTTTTCAATAATCTCTTTAAACATTTCCTTAAATAGATACTCATTTTCTGGGTGTAGAAACTTGGTAAATTTTTTGCCAATCAGGTCATCGTTCTTATAGCCCAATAAAGAATTGGCGGAAGAACTCTTATATTGGATTACTCCATTGAGGTCCAATAAGCCGACGATTTCTTGAGAATGAGTAGCAAACTGGTGAACATTACCGAAGGAAACGATGGAAGCATCTTTGTTTGTATTTCCGGTAATTAAACAACAGATAGTATCTATATGTCCGTTTTCAGCGAATACGGGAAATACGGAAAAATTAAAGCTGAAAACACCTTGATAATCTAAGCTGATATTTTCAGCCACACGGATATTACCTAAACGAACGGAATTAAAAAGCACTTCAAATTTGTTAAGATCCGCAGGGTGAATAAAATTTTTGTAGTTTTTACCTATGAGAGATTTATAATCCCATGTGTGATCTACAGCTAATTTCCCTTTAACATTAACTACAGTGCCTGTCGTATCAATTAATACTAATAGGCTATCTGATTCATTATCTTCAATATGGTCTAAGAAGTTCTTTTTAATAGGTATGTAAGGAGTGGATTTCCACTTTTTAAGCATTTTAGAAACCATTACTTTCGCCCCTTTTATCAGAGATTAATAATTCGATAGTCTTATTAAGAAGAATAGTATATTAGTCTGTTCTATTTGACAAGTACATTTTATGTTATGCACATAATAATTTCTTTTTGGTCTTTAATTAAGGATGAATATTATTAAAGAGAATAAATTAGTAAAATTATTCCTCTAATAAACCGTGATCTCAGCCTGAAAGAATAAATGTCCTAGTTGCATGCATCGTTTCGCCACAAAGACGAATACTAACAACAAATAACTTTTGTTTGGGAGTGGGGTCTTGAAACGATTTGTATTGCCGCTGATCATCATCATTATTGTTTTCGGAGTATACGGCAGAACGTTTGCAGATAAAGGAAGGAAGCATTACGAAGAGGCTGGACAAATTATATGGGAAATTAATACGGAAGAAAAAGTGATTGCATTGACGTTTGATGACGGGCCCCATCGGAAACATACAACCGAAATATTAGACCTTCTGAAAAAACATGAAGCGAAAGCGACGTTTTTCATCGTGGGTGCTAATGCCGAGAAAAATCCGGATATTGTGTTGCGGATGTATGAGGAGGGGCATGAACTGGCCAATCATACGTATTCCCACAAAAGCCGAATGAATGTATCACAGTTAATTCAGGAATTGAAAAAGACGGATGAAGTGATTTATTCCATTACGGGACAATCCTCCAAATTATTCCGACCTGTCGAAGGGCAGTACACCGATGAAATTGTCCAAGCCGTTTCAAAAGAGGGATACAAACTGGTTATGTGGTCATGGCACTTGGATACATTGGATTGGAAAAACCCGGGAGTCGATAAAATTGTAGGCTTTGTCTTGAACGGAGCTAAAGAAGGGAATGTCGTGCTATTCCATGATGGAGGCGGCAACCGACGACAGACAGTAGAAGCGTTAGAAAAAATCCTTCCCGCCCTCGAAAAGCAAGGGTATACATTTGTAACAATTTCCGACATGATGAAAATTAATGAAAAAACTAAAGAAAATAATGAAGACCGTCAAATCGAAAACTACAAATGACGGGCATATTTCGGGGGTCACAACGTCCACTTTTCAGGATTGAAAATTGAAAAAAGGGTAATAATGAAATAGGCATAATAATTGTTCCAAGAAAAGAGGGTATCGTATGAGTCGGAAAATGACGAGTGAGGACCAAGCGGTTTTGGAAAATGCCCCGATAACGTACTATTTCACGATGATTTTCGCTGCCTTTGGAACAATGTTGGCCTTCTACTACTTATTCCAGGTGATGGAGAAGGTCAACGTTTTCCTCTTTTTCCTTTCAGTTTGTGGAGGTGGCATCCCGGTCGGTTTTATCGGGGTGTTCATTGACTATAAGATGTTGCAAAATCGTTTGAAGAAAAGATGATTGCACAACAAATGAGAAGGAGCCTCCCGTCAGAAGGCTTCTTTTTATTTACCTTGAATAAATCGCATTCCAAGCCTTTTCAGTTCATAAGATGGGCTGAGGGGGCGTTTTTATGTATAACAGGGAAGCGGCTGTCGCCTATGCGAATAAATGGTGGAATGGACGAAATCCTGATTTTCATTCATTTGACGTGGACTGCACCAATTTTATCTCCCAATGTCTATTGGCAGGCGGAGCGCCGATGTATGGATATCCCAATCGTGAACGTGGCTGGTGGATGCAAGGAGGGACATGGAGTTTCAGTTGGTCGGTTGCCCATTCCATGCGCTGGTTTTTAGGCGGATCGAAGAAGGGACTGACAACCACGCAGGTCAGTTCGCCAGAAGAATTGGATTTGGGTGATCTGATTTGTTATGACTTCCAAGGCGACGGGCGGTATGATCATACGACGATTGTGACGGCGAAGGATGGCGAAATGCCGCTCGTCAATGCCCATACGTACGATGCTTATCAGCGGACATGGGATTACAAGGATTCCTATGCATATTCCCCGAATGCCAAATACTTATTTTTTAAAGTGAACGATCATTTTTCCTAATGCGAAAGGGAGCTCTCCAGCTAGGAGGCTCCCTCTTTTTTTATTCAAACCATAAAACGGCCAGTGTGCCTTCTCCCGCATGAACTGCGAGAGTGGAGCTAATATCACCGATTTCTACAATAAGTTCAGGGTTGCTTTGGAGGAGCATATCCTTCAGCTGATCGGCCTGATCCGGAACATTGCCGTGCATCAGGTGAATGTGAGAAGGCTGGCTGGCGGACACTTTATCCACAAGATATTGAAGCGCTTTCTTTTCAGATCGAACTTTGTCGAACACCTCAAGTGTTCCGATGTCCGATAGTTGAATGATCGGCTTAACTTTCAACAGGCTGCCAAGGAAAAATTGCACGCCGCTCATCCGGCCGCCTTTATATAGCTGATCCAATTGTCCGATGAGAATATAATTGTTCATCGTGCCTGCCATGGATTCGAGCTGCTGCTTGATTTCATCCACAGTTGCACCCGATTCATGCATCGCCATCCCTTTTTGAATCAAGCCGGTAATTCCATACGAGAGGGACAGAGAGTCGATGAACGTAATTGGGAAATTAGCCATTTCAGCTCCTGCCATCGAAGAGGCAAGGGTTCCGCTTAATTTTCCGGAAATATGAACGGCAATCGCTTGCTCATATTCGGTTGCCAGTTGTTTGAACTGCTCAGCGAACTCACCGGCAGACGGCTGGGACGTTTTCGGGAATTCGACGGCGCCTTTAATGTTTTCATACAGCTCGGAAGGCGACAAATCAATTCCATCAACAAATTGTTTGTCCCCGAAATGTATATTGAGCGGAATCCAATAGAAATCCGGATGTTCTTTTAATTCTTTCGGAATGTACGCAGTACTGTCTACAATCCAAGCTAACGGTTTTTTTGCCATAGGGGCCATCCTTTTTTAGTTTATTTACGACCGTAGGAATATTATATCATCGAAAGTAATTTGTTTGAATAGTAATAGTTTTAGAGAACGAAGACAGTCCGTTGTTTTCCTCGGAAAGCAGCAATAGTGTATAATGGTCGCTAGTATGGTAAAAAGGGGAGTTCAATAGATGAATGAACAAGCGTTATCAGTCAGAGATGCAATCGTCAATCGCCGGTCGGTCAAAAATTTCAACGGTCAACCGGTCGATGTCGATGATATATTGGCGGTACTTGAGGACGCACGCTGGGCGCCGAATCACGGCAACCGAAATCCTTGGAGAGTGATTGTGGCGGCAAATCAGGAGCACTTGAAATTGCAGGAACTGTTAAAGGAGTACGGAGTTCCGAAATGGAAAGAGTTATCCGAGGAAGACTTGGAAAAACAGATGAAGAAATTCACAACACCCGGTGCTGTCGTATTCGTCGTCGTGCCGGAGGATGTTCGCCAAAAAGAAAGGCTGGAAGACTTCGCGGCAGCTAGCACGTTTATTCAAAACGTGATGTTGCTCGCATGGGATAAAGGCATCGGCACATGTTGGAAAACACCACCTTTCATCGACAATCCAAAATTCAGAGAAGCGCTTGGTGTTAAACCAGAAGAGCGCATTATCAGCATGCTGCAATTTGGTTATTTCGACGACATTCCAAAAAATCGCGTACGCAAACCGTTGGAAGATATCGTAACGTTCTTCGGAAAAGAAGAGTAACAAGAAGAGCATCCAGGCGACTGGGTGCTTTTTTTGATTTGTAAAAGAGTAGGGGGATGAATGGGGAAACGAGTACGCTCGGTTGTGCAGAAAGGTTATGCTTGAGTTATTGGCGTTCATTTCGATTTAATGGCGTTCAGCCGAAGTTATTGGCGTTCGTTTCGATTTAATGGCGTTCAGTTGGAGTTATTGGCGTTCGTCTCGATTTAATGGCGTTCAGCGGGAGTTATTGGCGTTCGTTTCGACTTAATGGCGTTCAGCTGGAGTTATTGGCGTTCGTCTTGATTTAATGGCGTTCCGCTGGAGTTACTGGCGTTCGTTTCGACTTAATGGCGTTCAACGGGAGTTATTGGCGTTCATTTCGACTTAATGGCGTTCAGCTGGAGTTATTGGCGTTCATTTCGACTTAATGGCGTTCAGCTGAAGTTATGGCATTCGTCTTGATTTAATGGCGTTCAGTCGGAGTTACTGGCGTTCGTTTCGATTTAATGGCGTTCAGCGGGAGTTATTGGCGTTCGTCTTGATTTAATGGCGTTCAGCTGGAGATATTGGCGTTCATCTCGCCCCCGCGCCAAATAACTGTTCCACCCCGCCAAATCCAACAGACAATTTACACTCTCAAACTTCACTGCATCACAAGCGCTCCAACATGACTAGCTGGCACATAAAAACCGGATTCGGCACGAGAGCCAAACCCGGTATTCATTATTTCTTTAATTCATCGACAGGCAGTTCAGCGAGTTCGTAGTAATAGTCGCCGAGGACGCGAAGGCCTTTGTCGAAGTTTTCCAGATGGAAGTGTTCGTTTGGTGCATGGAAGTTTTCGCTCGAAAGGCCGAATCCCATGAGGACGACTGGCAATCCGAGGATTTCATCGAATGCGGCGACGATTGGGATCGAGCCGCCCATGCGTGTGTAGGCAGTCGGCACGTTGTACACTTTTTCGTACGAGCGGCCTGCTGCTTGGATGGCTGGGTGGTCAAATGGCGTGATGAATGGTTTGCCTTTGTCAAATTCGCTCACTTCTACCGTGACTCCTGCCGGTTTATGCTTTTCGATATGTGCTTTCAGTTTTGCGACGATATCTTCCGGGTCTTGATCCGGTACGAGACGGCATGTGATTTTTGCGCCTGCTTCGGATGGCAATACGGTTTTGATTCCTTCGCCGGAGAAACCGCCGAAGACGCCGTTCACTTCTAGGGTCGGGCGAGTCCAAGTGCGCTCCAAGTAGGAGTAGCCTTTTTCACCAAATAATTCAGGCACGCCGATTTCCTCTTTCAAAGCTGCTTCATCAAAATTCAGTGCCGCATACGCTTCCCGTTCTTCTTCAGCTAACGGGCGAACATCTTCGTAAAATCCTTCGACTGCAATGGTGCCTTCTTGATCATGGAAGGATGCAAGTATCTCGGAGATGGCATGGATCGGATTTTGTACGCCGCCTCCATAAATGCCTGAATGCAGGTCGCTTTTTGCACCGCGCACATCGATCTGTACGCCTGCCAGTCCGCGTAATCCATAGCAGATGGCCGGTTTGCCAGGTCCGTACATGCCTGTATCGGAGATGACAATGATGTCTGCCGCCAGCTTTTCTTTATTCTCTTCAATATATTTCTCCAAGTTCGGGCTGCCGACTTCCTCTTCCCCTTCAATGATGAACTTTACATTGACGGGCAGTTGGCCGCCGTTTTCATGCATCAAAGCTTCTACCGCTTTCACGTGCATGAATACTTGTCCTTTGTCATCGCTTGCGCCGCGGGCATACAGCTTATTGTCCCGGACTTCCGGTTCGAATGGACCGCTCTCCCATAAATGCAGTGGGTCTACCGGCTGGACATCGTAATGGCCATAAATTAATAATGTCGGCTTCCCTTCGGCGTGCAGCCAGTCGCCATAGACGACAGGGTGGCCGTCCGTCGGATCGATGGAGACGTTTTCCAAGCCCGCTTGTTCGAATGAATCCTTCAGCCATTCAGCCGCTTTTTGCATGTCCGCCTTGTGGTCGGACAACGCGCTGATGCTTGGGATGCGCAGAAAATCCTTCAATTGGTCCAAATGGTCGTTCCGCTTTTCAGTGAAAAACGTATCAAGCGATTCTAAATGAGTCAAAGGTATCCCTCGTTTCTAAGTATTTCGGATCTAAAAATAGTATAACAGAAAATAGAAAAATGCGAGTCAGGCAAGCAAGCGAAAACGAGGATATTATGGTATGATATGTATCATTCAACACAAGAACGGATGCATGGAAAACAAGTTCGGGAGGAACCGCTTTTGTTTATTGCACTAGGATTCTTTTTATTCTTGTCGTTTTTCCTGTCAGGGAGTGAAACGGCACTGACCGCAGTGAACCGGATGAAAGTCCAGCTGCGGGCGGAGCAAGGCGAAAAAAAATCAATCAAATTACAAAAACTGATATCGAAACCAGACCGGATGATCACGGCCATCCTTATTGGCAACAATGTGGCTAATATTATGATGCCGACCATCGTAACGATGATCGCGATCGATAAAGGGCTGAATGTCGGTCTAATGACCGGGATCTTGACAGTCGTCCTCATTGTGTTTGGGGAAGTGCTTCCTAAGACGATCTCCGCTACATTCGCGGATCGGATTGCGTATGCTGTCGCACCTACGATTTCTGTGCTTGTTAAACTTCTGACTCCTTTAACAGCATTGCTTGCTTTGTTTACGAACATCTTTATCCGCATCATTTCCAAAGGCGCCGTTACAGAGGCGACATTGACAAAGGAAGAGCTTCGTTCAATGGTGGATATCGCATCGACGGAAGGGACGTTTGAGCAAGACGAATCACTGCGTTTAAAAGGTATTCTTGATTTTCCGGATAAAGATGTTTCGGATGTCCTTGAGACACATCGTACGGATGTGATCGGGCTGCCGATTGAATCTACTTATGAAGAAGTGCGGGATACAATTTTAGAATACTTCTATACAAGATATCCTGTTTATGAGGAAAGCATTGATAAGGTGATTGGGGTCTTTTATTCCAAATCGCTCATTGAATGGTCCATGCATCCAGAGAAGAAGCTTTCTGAACTCATCGACCACAATCCGTTGTTTGTCGTGCAAACGGCGAGTGTTGAGAAAGTATTTAAACTGATGTTAGCGAAGAAGAAACATTTAGCTATCGTGCTGGATGAGTACGGCGGCACGCTCGGTATTGTGACGCATGAAGATATTATTGAGGAAATGATCGGGCAGGATATTGAAGACGAAACCGACATTGACGAGGAAGTACTTGTCTATGAATCAGACCATCACCAGCTGATCTGTCATGGCCGGCTTGAAATTGTCGAGGTTATGGAGCTGCTTCACGTCGGTTTGCCGACAGATCATGAAACCATTGGCGGCTTCGTTATGCAGGAGCTTGGACATGTACCTGAGCCTGGCGAGAGATTTACATATGAGAATCTATTTTTTGAAATTGAGGAAATGGATCGAAGCCGTATCGTGAAGATGAAAATAACGAAACGACAGGAAGAGCATGATATGAGTCCGGACGAGTGAGTGTCCGGGCTTTTTTTGTGCTTCGGGCAGTCGCGTCGTCTGAAATAAAACTGTCCAAGATGAACTGCTAAAGGAGGGAAGATGTTACTCGGGTAATCGGGCAGGTGCGGTTTGATGAGGGGGAGTTTTGAGAAAGGTTTCCCTACTCTATTGTGCAAGAATGCCGGTTTGTAAAGGCTGTCACAGTTCTGTCACGCCGCCTTACACATTTGTAAGTGTGTTGAAAGGGAAAGCGATAGTTTGTAAGACGAAAATATTTGATAATGGTTCCAAGAGATACAACACGGAGGGCGTTATCAATGAAAATCGACTTAGCTGAATTACACGATCAATATGGAAAATACATATATCACTTATGCTTGAAACTGACACGCAATAAAGAAGAAGCGGAAGACTTGATGCAGGATGTCTGGCTGAAAGTCGTTCGTTACAGCGGCAAGATGGACAGTGTCGACCGCATGAAAGCATGGCTTACGACGATTTGCATGAACACATTCCGGGATCGTTACCGGAAAGATGTGCGTCGCAGTAAACATGTAATGAACCAGCCTGATACATTGGACGTTCCGATCTTGGATTTGGTTCCAAGCGACAACATGACTCCTGTGGAAGTGGTAGAGCAATCCGATATTCAGAAGATCGTACAATCGAAAATCGGTGAGCTGGATGTCATTTACCGAAAAACAATCGAGTATTTCTATGTGCATCAGTATTCGTTAATTGAGATTGCAGAAATGATGAAGGTGTCGATCGGTACGGTGAAATCCCGTCTGTTCCGGGCGAAGAAATACTTGAAGGAATTAATGATGGACGACTCCGCGGCACGTGAGTACGTCTTGGCATAAGAAAAAAACGAGTGCAGACCTGGCTAAATGGTCTGCACTCGTTTTTTTATCGTCCTCGGAAGATGATGCTAGTTTGCAAGCGCCTGCTAATGGGAACTTGATAGTAATAGTTCGTTAGTTGGGACGGGGATGATCAGATGAAAAGTTGGAAGAAACGGAGCAAGGGGAAACGGCCCTTGTTCGTCATGATATTACTGTTTGTCATGTTATATGTGGCGGTGATTGCCTGGCATACATATAAGCCGCTGCCGAAGGGGATTCCGTATGAAGGGGATCTGCACCGTACAGATGATGTAGAGATGTTCACCGATCTGACGTATGCCCAAAACAAGAAGGGCGATGGCATGGTGCATGAGCTGTCCATCTTTGATGAGGTTTACAACATGATTGATGAGGCTGAGTCCTTTATTGTTTTGGATTTCTTTCTGATGGATCATTATTCGGATGAAAAAGTGGAGTTTCCTAAAATTGCGGAAACCTTGACGGCGAAATTGATTCAAAAAAAGCAGGAGAATCCTAATATGGATATTGTGTTCATTACGGATCCTCTCAACACGGGATACGGTTCCTACGATTCTAAATGGTTTACGAAACTTGAAGATGCGGGCGTTGAAGTTGTCTATTCTGATTTGGATCAATTGCGGGACTCCACGCCAATTTACTCTGGGCTCTATAGGACAATTTTCCGCTGGATACATGTGGAGAAAAAGGGATGGATCCCGAACGCCATGGCAAGCGAGGCACCGAAGATGACGCTTGCTTCCTATATGAAATTATTGAACGTCAAAGCGAATCATCGAAAGACCATGGTGACGGATAAAGCGGCTCTTGTGACGTCGGGGAATCCGCACGATGCAAGTGGTTTTCATGGCAATGTCGCCTTAAAAGTGAGCGGCGCGGTTATCAATGACATCCTCGAATCGGAAGAAGCTGTCGTTCGGTATACAAATGGCGGTTCATTGCCGAGGGCGGAGGTCCGCGAATCAAAGGAGGGCCAATATGCAGTACAGTACGTAACGGAAAGAAAGATACTGGATACATTGCTTCAAGATATCGGCCGCGCGAAAAAAGGAGACCGAATACGGATGGGAATGTTCTTCGTTGCTATGCCGGAAGTTGTCGAAGCCATTGAGGATGCGGTCGATCGTGGGGTGGAAGTGCAGATGATATTGGACCCGAACGAAAACTCATTCGGCAATGAAAAATCTGGATTGCCCAACCGGCCTGTGATGCAGAAGATGATGGATGAAACGGATGAGAAAATCCAAGTCCGCTGGTACAACACAGTGATCGGCCAATATCATACTAAGTTAGTCGTTGTGGAAACAAAGCAGGAAACGTATATTACGAACGGTTCTGCCAATTTGACGGACCGAACACTGAATAATTATAACCTGGAAGGGAATTTGCGGGTCATCGCGCCTAATGACAGTCCGCTTGTCCGTGAGTTAAATGCGTATTTCGACCGGCTGTGGAGCAATGAAGATGCCCTGTATACTCTCGATTTTGAAGAATATCAAAACGAATTCACGTTCTTTCAGCGGGGCATTTATCGATTGCAGGAACTGTTGAAGCTGACGACGTACTAAGAGTTCTCCCATTAAAAAAAGAAAACCGTCCTGTGACGGTTTTCTCAGACTGTAGACAAAAGGGTTGGAAATCAATTTGATTTCCAACCCTTTTCGTGCTTATTTAGTGTTTAACCCTCTTTTTTGGTCGTCCGGTATGGTAGGACCTGTCCGTCCGGACAGAGATAGCAGTCATAGTGTTCGTCATAGACATACTCGTTTTTTCGGAAAAAACCATCTTTGGTCATCGGCCGCTTGTAAGGAAGCACAGGCAGTATCTGATTCTCAAGCAGGAAGTTCGCAATCGCGGGTGTCTTGTAGGCTGCATCGGCGGCAACAGCCACTGGGCGCATCCCCTCGTCCATGATTTTCCGGACCAGTGGCTCAAGTAGATGACTGTCGTGAACATTACCTGGGGTCACCATGTTGGCAAGTACGAATCCTTTTTCATCCGTGGCTGCGTGAAAAGAATAGGATGCTTGGTCCGTTCATCCTTTACATAGTAGCCGCTCTCCGGGTCTGTTGTGGACTCTTTTATTTCCTTGTACTCTTCCTTTTCAAACTTTTCCGGAGGGAAAGGTTTCTTCCCATTCTCCTCCCTGTCCATGTTGAGCTCCATCTGGAGCTTCTTCTCATAAGCACGGGTTTCTTTACGAACGACTTTCTTTTCGAATTTCCTCTTGTTTGCGCTCGCTTTTACATGAGTGGAATCGATGAAGACGTGTTCCGGGCTGAGAAGCCCACAATCTGCCACTTCCTTCAGTACCCGATAAAAGATCTGTTCAAATAAATCCGTATCTGCAAAACGACGGATATAGTTTTTTCCGAATGTAGAGAAATGGGGCACCTCTGTATGGAAGCCAAAGCCGAGAAACCAGCGGTAGGCCATGTTCGTTTCAATTTCCTTGATCGTCTGGCGCATGGATCGGATGCCGAAAGTATATTGAATGAATGTCATCTTGATCAGCACAACGGGGTCGATACTAGGTCTTCCCACTGTCGAGTACAGGTCTTTCACCAATGGATAGATGAACGAGAAATCAATGGCCGCATCCAGTTTACGGACCAGATGATCATGAGGCACCAACTGTTCAATGGTCAGTATTTCTAACTGTTCGCGTTGATTCATCTGATTCTTCGTCATCATATCCATCACCTCTTCATTATTATGGAGACACTGTTGATTGGAGCGGAGGCTGGCGACTCCTGCGGGAACAGCACGAGCTGAAGACCCTGGACAGAGCGCAGCGAAGGAAGCGGCTGAAGCCGTGCCCGCGGAAAGCGTCCAGTCGTAGCGGAAATCAACATTTTCTATTATCAATTCCATTGTAAAAGAAAAAAGACTGTAGGCAAACTCCGTAATTTCTCGAGTTTGTCTACAGTCTGAGAAAACCGTCCTGTGACGGTTTTCTTTATTGCGAAATACTCTCCAATTGCTTGTTCAATTCCGCTAAGCGGGTTTCCATCGTAGCGAGGCGTTGTTCTGCTTTGTGCACGGAGTCGGCGTGGCCGGTTGATTCCAGTTTTTCGATATCACCTTGAAGGCTGATGTAGTCCATTTTTAGTTCGGCGATGGCTGCTTCGAGTTGTCGTTTGTCCATTCGGCACACTCCCAATCTTTTTCTTTAGTGTAGCATATCGGACATCGCTTTTCCGCGTTTCGGATATTCCAGCAAGTAGCGGATCGCTTCCAGGACGGTATCTTTCCCGTTTCCTAAATTGAGATTCGTTTGCCTGCGGATTGCGCGTTTGCGGAGTGGTTCGTGAAGGAGCGGTTCCATGATGGCATTCAGCAGATTGGATTGTTTCACTTTTCGTCCAAGGCCCAGGTGGATGAAGCCGTGGTGCTCTTTCGGGAAACCGAGTCCGAGCTCGAATTCATTTTGCGCCAAGACGATGCACGGAATGCCCATGACAGCCACTTCATATGGCATATAGCCGGAGCCGCAGAGAATGACATCCGCAGTTGAATAAAGTTCAGCTGTGTCATAGGGGGGCTGTACAATATTCGTGTTCCGCCGTCCAAGCGCCATCATCCGCAGCGTGCTGACGTCATGGGGGTATAATTCTCCGACCAGAACAGACACTTTGAGCGGGATCTGCAGCTGAAGGACATGGCGCAAAGCCCGGTAGCTCAGATTGCCTGGATCTTCTTCTCCGAAAGAAATAACAAGATGCGGCAATGGAGCAGGCCGGTCTTTCTGCAGGCCAATCTTCCGATACGAGGTAAAGGGGTCATCCGCCATGTACAAATTGCGTTCCATGACGTAATGCTCCATTACATTTTCGCTTTCTTCTTCATACAATGTTTGCAAGACAAGATCCGCCAATCGGCCGCCGTCCCCAAAATCGTCAAAATGAATGAGGGAAGAAACGGATTCTCTAATTTTGTCTACTTCCTCCTGAATGGTGGAACCGCTGTCGCGTAAAAGCAAAGCTGGTTTGATGACTGCGACGGTATCAGCAAGTGTCGTATTTCGACCGATTGTGATTTCCTGGAAGCCTTCAGGTGCAGCTGGGGATGTGGGACCCGTCAGGAATATGACGTTCGCTTCTTCTGACAGGATTTTAGCCAGGATGGCCGCTCTGCGTGCGGGATAGGTCCCTTTAGCATCTGTTCGGGCTACATGAATGGCAATGGTTTTCTTTTCGCGTGTTTCTATTGGAATCACCCTTTCTATGACCTATGAATCCATTACTCTCCCTTTCACCCTATGATTTGAAAAAAGCAGTTATGTCCAGATTCCTAAACCTGAATGGAACGGATGGGAATGATTTCGCTGAATTGTCCAGTGGAACGGAGGATTTCCAATTACAAATTGAAGATACGGTTCAAGAAGTGCAGGTAGTGTAACTAACAGTGGCAGCGAGAAGACCTTTCATTCCTGATGGATGTTCCGTTGTATGGTAAACTGGTTTTTATTCTCGAAGGAGAGGGGGATTTCTTTGTTTGATTCCTTACTATTCGATTTGCTGCTTGTCATATTGATTGGAATGCTTTCGCAATGGATTGCATGGCGATACCGGATGCCTGCGATTGTCGTCATGTCGGTCGCTGGATTGCTGGTAGGCCCGATTTTTGGCTGGATTGATCCTCAAGAGACGATGGGGGAACTGTTCAGTCCGATCATCACATTTGCGGTTGCTATTATTCTGTTTGAAGGCAGTTTGAACTTAGATATCCGGGAAATCCGTGGGTTTAGCAGGCCAGTGGGCCGTATCGTGACCATAGGGGCTTTCATCGCCTGGATTGCCGGATCGCTAGCCGCCCATTATTTGGCGGGCCTGTCATGGGAAGTCGCATTTATTATCGGGGGGCTGTTCATTGTCACAGGTCCGACGGTGATACTGCCTCTGCTCAGGCAAGCGCGGCTGAAGCCGAGGGTGGCGGCCGTTCTCAAGTGGGAAGGGATTGTAGTTGACCCGTTTGGTGCCCTCGTAGCCGTCTTCGCCTTTGAATTTATTAAATTCCTGCAGTCGGAAGTGTCTTTGAAATCGCTATTGCTCTTCTTTATCGCTTCCGCTTTTGCCGTGTTGCTCGGTTGGGCAGCTGCCCGATTGATGGGGCGGGCGTTCGAGCGGGGGAGCATTCCCGAATTTCTAAAAGCGCCGATCCTCTTCGTCGTCGTGCTATTCACCTTTGTCTTCTCTGATGAAATCATGCATGAAACAGGTCTTCTCGCTGTTACGGCAATGGGGATGACAATGGCGAATCTGCGTATGACAACATTGAACGACGTCCGGCATTTTAAAGAAAACATTTCAGTTTTATTGATTTCCGGAATTTTTGTCATGTTGACTGCTTCTCTCGATTCCCGGATTTTAGTCGATATTTTGAATCCTCATATCCTGTTGTATGTGGCGGCGATGCTGTTTGTCGTTCGGCCGCTATCCATTTGGGTTTCAACGATTGGTACCGAATTGTCGTGGAAAGAAAGAACGCTCGTCGGATGGATCGCTCCCCGAGGAATTGTCGCCCTTACGGTGTCTGGCTACTTTGCCTCCATACTAGTGGACAATGGCTATAAGGACGCAGAGATGTTGACTGCCTTGACGTTTGCTCTTGTTCTGAGCACCGTTGTGTTGCATGGTTTTTCAATCGGCTGGCTGGCAAGAAAGCTGAACTTGACGACAACGGATGAATCCGGCGTGCTACTTGTCGGAGGTTCGAAGTTTGCCTCTGCATTTGCTAAATCCATTCAAGATAACGGCCATGAAGTGCTGATCCTTGATCAGTCCTGGGAGGCTCTGGCGGAAGCGAGAAAACGCTCCATTCCTAGCTACGTAGGGGATATTCTAACCGAACAGATCGAGTACCATATTGATTTGACACCATTCCGTTACATGGTTGCAATGACGGAAAGCGATACGTACAATGCCCATGTTTGCGCCGATTTCGCCCCGGATCTGGGACGGCAGCATCTTTTTCAAACGGCCTTCCATGCCGGGAATGAATCATCAAGCCTTAGTATTTCAGGGGGCCAGACACTATTCAGTCCGCCTGTTTCGATTTATGAGCTGGACGAACGAGTGAATGAGGGGCATCTTATCCGAAAGACATTAATTACAAAGCAATACAGCTATACGCAATATTTGCGAGAACGGGATGATACATCCATACTCCTGTATATTTTGCGTTCGGACGGAAAGGTGGAATTCTTCACTGCAAAAAGGGAACTTCAGGCGGCTGCCGGGGATTCTGTTCTGGCACTCACTTCGCCGGCTAAGAATATTGCACGGATCAAGGAGAGGCTGTTGGAGGAAAATGGAGAGCGTCCGATTGCGGACAATGAAATTGAAGAACTGTTTAAAGAAGATATAGGGAAAGAAAAGCCGCAAATACCGGGAGAAGCTCCGCGTTCTTCTCAAAAAGAGTAGAGCGGGGGGTCAGTAAGCTCAATTTCGGGAAACCTCCCCTATTCTTTGGTACGATGGGTAATGGAGAACAGCTAAGGGGGATATGCCTAGTGAAAGTTTTGTTTGTGGACGGGACCATTATCGGCAGCAAAACAGGAGCGGTGCTTGAAACCGTACGATCGTATATCGACGATACGGGATGCGGCTATGAGCTTGAACTGATAAGGTTTGCGGATTATGACCACCAATTTGTCGATGGTCGTCCGTTCGATCAATATAATGATGATATGAAAAAACTGGTTCGGAAATTTGAAGAGGCGGATGCCTATATTATTGCAACGCCAATCTTCCAAGGTTCGATTCCAGGTGTCCTGAAAAATGCATTTGACATGCTTCATCCGCATGCAATGCGGTATAAACCGGTATCCATTGTGGCAAACGGCGGTACATTCCAGCATCATCTTGTCGTTGAGAATCAGCTGAAGCCTATTTTGGATTACTTCCGCTGCTTGGTGACACCGAATTATGTGTATACCCATACGAGCCATTTTGATAATGAAAACAATATTATCGATGTAGACGTGCAAGAACGTTTGCAAGAGCTTGCCCGTGTATTTATCCAATACGCAGAAATGAGCCGGCATCTATCGAAAGACGCTTTAGATCTAGACTAAGAATATCCCGCTACTCCATTTAGGATAGCGGGATTTTTTTTGGAATACAATTGATTCCTTAGTCCTCATTTTTTCATTTTTTATTTAGGAAAAATATACTGATTTTATCTATTTTATATAGTATTATATTAACTGTATATTGAAAGAATCCGTTTATAATTCCTTTGTTTGGATAAAGTAGCGTTGTATAATAATAGAAATGGAGCAACGGGGATGGGAATAAAAACTAAGGGCTTTTTGGATGGCAGGCTATGGATTTTCATTTTGGCAGTCATCATCGTGCCAAATATGCTGGAAGAGATGCTAAGTCAGATTTTTAAATGGAACTTTGACAATACAATTTGGTATGAAGTTGTGGATACTACTGTGTTTCTCATCTTTGCCACTCCGATCTTTCTCTATTTGATTAATCGGATGGACGTATATGCGCGCCGCCTGGAGTATCAATTGGTCGTTAACTCGCAGGTGAGTGACCAATTGAGAAGAATGAATGATGAGCTTAGTTATAATGCGAATCATGATGATTTGACTATGCTGCCGAACCGGAGACAGCTCTTTCGCAAATTGGACCAAGGTACAAATGGAGATCGAGTGAACGCTGTCTTATTCCTGGACTTGGACCGCTTTAAAGTCATCAATGACACGATGGGCCATTTATATGGCGATATCTTTATCCGGCAAGTGGCGAAGCGCCTTCGCGAGCATTTGCCTGAAACGTATGAAGTGTTCCGGCACGGAGGGGATGAATTTGTCGTACTGATGAATCATACGAATCAGTATGAAGCGGAAGGGGTATCAGTAGATCTTCTTTCCATATTCAGCGAACCGTTCATTATTAATGGGGAAGAAATTTTCACAACAGCGAGTATCGGTGTGAGCCTGTTCCCGAAAGACGGAATAGACGCGGAGACGTTGCTGAAAAATGCGGACAAGGCGATGTATGAGTCCAAGGAAAAGGGCGGTCATACGTACACCTTTTATTCCGCGCAGACAGCTGTCGGCGATGTACGGAAGATGAAAATTGAAAATGGTTTGCGGACAGCAGTGGAATCAGGCCGGTTGGAGCTTTATTACCAGCCAATTGTCAAGCTGTCGACTAAACGGATGGAAGCGGTGGAAGCGTTAATACGCTGGCATCATCCCGACCTCGGATATGTCCCGCCCAATGAGTTCATTTCTATTGCTGAAAAAACGGGAGCCATTATTCCGATTGGTAAATGGGTGCTCGAAGCGGCATGCAGGCAAGTGAAAGCTTGGCAGCTGGCAGGACATCCACAATTGAGTGTGGCGGTGAATGTCTCGATTCGCCAAATCAATGAGCCGGGATTTGTCGAGTTCATTGGAGATGTCTTGAAGCGGACGGGCTTGTCGCCAGATCATTTGGATATTGAAATAACAGAATCACTCATGCAAAATGATGAGTCGATTACGATATTAAATGAATTGAAAAAGATCGGGATTAATATTTCTATGGATGACTTTGGAACCGGGTATTCTTCATTGAGCATCTTGGGTTATCTGCCGATTGACCGGTTGAAAATCGATCAATCCTTCACCCAGGATATGTTACAGCATCCTCATACAAAATCCATTGTAAAAACAATCATTGATATGGGGCGGAATTTAGGATTGACCCTCGTCGCAGAAGGAATTGAAGAGGAAACACAAGCTCAGGCGCTGCAGGAATTCGGTTGCGATTACGGACAAGGCTACTTTTACAACCCGCCGTTGACAGTGAGTCAGATGGAAGCCTGGCTGCAAGGGGAGTATTTGACACAGTAAAGGGGGGAGGTTCCGTTGACAGAGACGGACAACCAATTGTTGAATAGGATCTTGTTTGAAGGCATAAAGGAAATGGTCATGGTCATTGGGGTGCGGGAAAATGAAGAGTTGTACTATGAATACATAAACCGTGCCGCGATGGAGAGGACATGGCTGACTGAAGAAGCGATCGGCAGGCCGCTGAGGGAAGTAGAATCACCAGAGAAATTCGAGTTTTTCCGTTTGAATCATCTGCACGTAATCCACACGAAGCGCGAGTTCCATTATGAAGATTCCTACGAAATGGAGAATGGGGAGATGTACTATTCCTCTGTTCGTCTCGTGCCCATGTTGAATGAGGAAGGACAGGTCACTCATATTGTCATCCACGCACATGATATGACCGCGATGAAAAAAGCGGAACGTGACCTGGCCAAATCCCAGGAAAAGTTGCATGAAACGGAAGACCAGTTCCGGATCATCGCGAATCATTCGCAGGATTTGATTGCCATCCTCGACATCTACGGCAAAGTCCAATATATTTCTCCATCCTGCAGCGATTCGCTCGGGTTCAGTAAAGAAGAAATTGTGGCAAGGCCGTTTCCTTATTTTATTCACCCACAGGATCTGTCCGGCCTGGTCGATGCGTTCACCGATTCGCTCAGGCAGCAAAAGCATTTTAAAGTGAAATACCGGATGCGCAATAAGTGGAATGAGTGGATCTGGTTTGAGATTTATGGTTCTCCCGTGTTCAATGAACAGCATCGTATCAACCGGATTGTGGCGATTGCGCGTGATATTTCGGTGGATAAGCGTTCCGAGGAACAATTGCGGTATTTCGCTTACCATGACATGCTGTCTGATCTTTGGAACCGCCGCGCCTTCTATGAACATCTAGCTGACGCATTGCAGAGGGAACAGTACCGGCGAGAGGGACTGGCACTCTTGCTGCTCGATATCGACCGGTTCAAATGGATTAATGATCAAAATGGCCATGATATTGGGGATCAGGTCATTGCTGAATTCAGCAAACGGCTGAAAGGTGCGGTCCGCCGGATGGACACGGTGGCACGGTTTGGCGGCGATGAATTTGCCGTGCTTCTGCCGGCAGTCGGTTCACGCGAGGATGCCTATGCAGTCGCTGAATCGATACGGCAAGCCATCGCAATGCCATGGGTATTCACCGACCGATGTCTTTTAGTCACCACAAGTATTGGGCTCGCCGTGGCGGAGGGCGATATGACAGACGATGAATTGATTAAACAGGCAGACGTGGCTTTGTATGAAGCGAAGGAATCCGGTAGGGATTGCTGCAAAGGGTGAGCAATGAAATGAACAGGCGATTGCTGAATCATGAGCAATCGCCTGTTTTACATGCTGCTTTCTTGTGAAATACATTGTCCATTTTGCTGATTAGATACGTAAGCAAGGCTGTTATGCCTTCTACTAACGGAAATACCCACCAAATAGCCTGTCCCCCGAGGAACTTCGGCAAAAGAATGAGGACCGGAACGAAAAGGATAATGCTGCGCATTAGCACAATACCGGTTGCTAAACGAATTCGCTCGATGGATTGGAAAAACTCAGCATAGACGAGATTGATGCCGAGGAATAGATAGCCGATCGCAAAATAGGCAAATCCATGTGTGGCAATTTGCTGAATTTCAACCGGACTGTCCCCGAACAATGAAATGATTTGGCTCGGAAAAAGTATAATCGAGATCGTAGTAACGGCACCGAAAAGTACAGAAGTCATAATGCCGATTTTTAATAGGGCTTTTACTCTGCTCATCAAACCAGCACCATAGTGGTAGCTGACGAGTGGCTGCAAGGCCATTCCGATACCATAGAACACCATCAGAAGGACAGCGTGGACATAATTGACCATCGCATAGGCTGTCACGCCATCGGCACCCATGTAATGTAAAAAGGTTACATTATTTAAGATGATGATGACAGCCATAGAGGCTTCAACGACAAAGCTAGGCAGACCGATGGAAGCGATTTTCTTCGTATCGTGCCAGTTTAGAAATCCAGGAACAAACTTTAGGTTGGCCTGTTTCCAAAAGAAATGAAGGGACAACACCATCAGTCCTGCCACAGTCGACAGTGCAGTAGCAAAAGCCACGCCCGTTACCCCATAATCAAATACAAAAACGAAAAGGTAGTTCAATAGGATATTGAGAACAGAAGTTGTAATCAAGCCCATCATCGCAAGCTTGGGATTCCCGTCATTTCGAATAAAGATGCTTAACAGGTTTTCGGTCGTGTAAAATACACCGAATAATAAAATGACACGCAAGTATTCATGAACATACGGATACGTTAGATCACTCGCTCCAAATAAATAGGCAATGTCCTTTAAGTTCACAAGCAGCACACTCACTAAAGAAAAAACGACGATGAGCATTAAGACGAACGATAATGTGAAGATTTTCAGGGCACGCCTTGTTTGTCCCTCGCCGAGTGAGATCGAAAAGAGGGTAGCACCCCCCATACCAATCCAAAGAGATATGGAGAGTAGGATCGAGAAAATGGGAACAGCTATATTTACACCCGCAAGCGCAGTTGGACCAACGCCGTGGCTGACAAAAATACCGTCAATCAGAATATTGACCGACATAAGCATCATTCCGATTAAAGAGGGAATCAGATAGGATAAAAACAATGGCCGGAGCGGCCGGTTTTCAATGTGATTCATCGTTGTCATGTTTTGTTTATCTCCTTCACCATTACCTTCTCGCCATTTTCATCAACCTCACCATTAAAAGTGAAACCAAATTTCTTATATAAATGAATAGCGGCCGTATTCGTTTCATAGACACTTAGGAATACTTGGCGGCAATGGTACCGATCCGTCAAATAGCGTAAAAGCAGCTCTAAAAAGTGTTTTCCTAACCCTTGGTGCTGATAGCGTTCATCAATCAAAAAGCGGTCCAGCCAAACACGCTGCTCATTTTCTTCGTGTGGGAACATGCCGTACATAGCGAAACCGACAGCTGTATCCTCCATGTACAGGCCGACGGGAATAAACCGGCGGTCATGTTCTGCTTCTTGCAAGCATTCCAGCGTACTCTCAATAAAGCCCTCCTGCTCGTCTGCAATACGCAAGCCTAAAATTTCTTCTTTGTTAAAATCGTCACGAATTTCCGTGAACATAATGTCAAAACCTTTCTCTTTCATTGGGGATACTTACAATGTAGGGTATATAGTAACTATATAGTCAAGAGGAGGCATTGAAATTTGAGTATTCGAAAAGAAAAACTGTTTACAACTGGGGAATTCGCTGACCTTTGCAAGGTTAATAAGCAAACGTTAATCTACTATGATCAAATCGGTTTATTAGCTCCGATTATGAAAGATGATAAGGGCTATCGATATTATTCAATTGCCCAATATGAGTTTTTTAGTGTCATTGAACTGTTAAAAGAAGTCGGGATGACATTAAAAGAGATTCAAGAATACATGGCAAATAAATCACCTGAGAATTTTTCGGACTTAATGCGTTTGCAAAAAGAGGTCGTATCGAAGAAGCGTCGGGAACTCGAAATGATTGAAAATATGATTCATGTGAAATCAAAACTAATTGAAGAGGCTTTGGATATTGATTTCGATAAAATCTCGTTAGAATACATGCCAGAATGCACATTGTATTTAAGTCCTACGATAGAGAATTCTACGGAGGAACAATTTGTTGCAGCCGTCTCGGACTTTATTGAAGAATTGTATCGTGCCCAGTTAGATTCGGGTTACCCCATTGGCGGAATGACAAAAAGGAAGCATGTTCTGAAAGGGGACTATTCAAATTACAGTTACTTGTATATGGAGCAGCCGAATCCGAGGGAGGGCCATCCCTATTTTAAAGCGGTCGGTGGCAGCTTTCTAGTCGGCTATCATGTCGGGACTGCTGACACCATATCGTCCACCTATGAACGATTATTGAGCTATATGCAGCAAAATGGATACCATCTTGGAAAGTACGTGTACGAGGAATATATTTATGATGCGGTACTGAAAAACCGGGAGGAAGAGTATGTGACAAAGATTATGGTGGAGGTTACGACAAATGAAAAAGGACAGATTGGTTGATAATCTCCCAAATCTGTTCCTTTTTTAAGTCTGCTTGTTCCAGCCCATGCATTATTATTCCGCGGGGGGTTACAGTGCAACCTTGTATACAGTGGCATAAAGAATGTCTCTGATCTGGCTAAACTCTTCCTCAGTAATAAGACGGGGATAGCTCATCAGTAACAAGGGCAGGTCTGCTTGCCCTTTCTGCAGTGGCGGCTGCACATACTCAAATGGATTGAGATGAAATCCTAACCGTTCGTAAAAGCCTATTCTACGTTGGGCAAGTTCCGTATCTGGAAGCTCTACCTCCAAGATCACGGGTTTTGAGGACTCTTCCAAATAACTGGTCATTAGTTTGCCCCCTGTACCACTTCCGCGCATGACCGGATCGACTGCGATATGCTCTACAAAGCGGAATGCTGTAAATTCCCATGAGGCGATAAATGCGATGATTCGGTTATGAGGATCCGATTTCGTCACAAGCCGGTAATGCGGATCAGTTAACAATGCTTTCTGTCCCTCATATGTTCTCCGCTCGCTATCCGGAAAAGATTCTTCCATCAGTGCGTATAGTTGATCAAATTCTCTTTCATCACACATTCTATTCACTCCTTCGCATCTCCTTAAGGATAAGCTGTACTCTACAGATTACTACGAAATTCGATCAATTTCTGCATAGCCGTTTTCCTAAATCGATCTTTTTCATTTTTACACAGGAAGCATGTTTCCATACTTGCATTCCCCCTCGGATGCAACATCCGGCATTCTCCCGTATAATCGGGGTATGTAGAAAGGGGATTTTTTTATGTCCAAATCAGTCGTATTAGCCGAAAAGCCATCCGTGGCGCGGGATATCGCGCGGGTGCTTGGCTGCAATAAAAAAGGGAACGGCTTCTTAGAGGGGCCTCAATATATTGTCACATGGGCACTCGGCCATCTCGTAACGCATGCGGATCCTGAAGGGTATGGCAATGAATATAAGGAGTGGAAGCTGGAGCTTCTTCCAATCATTCCGGAGCCTTTCAAATTAACGCCGATCCGTCAAACATCAAAACAATTTAATGCTGTGAAGGCGGTATTAAAACGAAATGATGTAAAAGAAGTCATCATCGCAACGGATGCCGGCCGGGAAGGGGAGCTGGTGGCACGTTGGATTTTGGAGATGGCCAAAAACCGCAAGCCTGTGAAGCGTCTTTGGATTTCCTCGGTTACGGACAAGGCGATTAAAGATGGCTTCCGGAACTTGAAAGACGGCAAACAATACGAAAACCTATATGAAGCAGCTGTTGCTCGTGCGGAAGCCGACTGGGTCGTGGGAATCAATGCGACGCGCGCGCTGACCGTGAAATATAACGCACAATTATCCACGGGACGTGTTCAGACACCAACCCTAGCAATGATCGCAGAACGGGAAAAACAGATTAGGGACTTTAAACCGAAATCTTATTACGGCTTACAGGCATTAACAGAGTCGACCCGTTTCACATGGCACGACCGAGCAGGGCAGACGCAATCCTTCCAAAAGGAAGCTGTGGAAAAAGTGCTTGCACGTCTGGACAGCATTCATTCTGGAAAAGTGAAGGATGTAAAAACAACGCCGAAGCAGCAACCGGCTCCTTCCTTGTTCGACTTAACCGAATTGCAAAAAGAAGCGCATCGCCGCTGGTCTTGGTCCGCAAAAGAAACCTTATCGACACTCCAAAATCTTTATGAGCGCCACAAAGCGGTAACGTACCCGCGGACGGACTCCAAACATTTAACATCCGATATGGCGGGCACATTGAAAGAGCGGATCAAGGCGGTCGATATCGGGCCATACCGGAAATCAGTCAATGCTTTACTGCGCAACGGCCAGGTGAAGCCGCAAAAAGGCGTCATCGACGACAAAAAGGTCTCTGATCACCATGCGATTATCCCGACAGAGGAAACGCCGGTTTATCAAGACTTGTCCGACAAGGAACAGCGTTTGTATGACTTGATCGTCAAACGGTTTTTGGCCGTATTCTTCGGATCGTTCCGCTATGACCAAATGACAGTGGAAGTCGAAATTGGCGGAGAAATGTTTAAAGCAAAAGGCCGGACAGTGACCGACGAAGGATGGAAGGCCGTTTATTCCACAGACGAAGAAGAAGAGGATACAGACCGGCTTCCGGCATATAAAAAAGGTGATGAAATAAAGGTCAGAGCGGTCGTTATGACAGACGGACAGACAAAACCGCCTGCACGTTTCAACGAAGGGACATTGCTTGCTGCTATGGAGAACCCAGAGCAATTCATGGCAGGGGAATCTAAGGATTTGATTAAAACGCTTGGTGAAACAGGTGGCCTTGGAACCGTTGCAACACGGGCCGACATTATCGAGAAGCTATTCAGTTCGTTCGTCATCGAGAAAAAAGGCAACGACATTTATACGACATCGAAAGGAAGACAGCTGCTCGAGCTCGTTCCGGATGATTTAAAATCACCGGCGTTAACAGCCGAATGGGAACAGAGTTTGACAAAGATCGCTGCCGGGAAGATGAAAAAAGACGTATTCATGAAGGATATGATCGACTTCTCGAAGAAGACCGTCAAGGAAATCAAAACGGATGATAAGAAATTCCGCCATGATAACGTAACGGGGAAAATGTGCCCGGACTGCGGCAAACCGTTACTGGAAGTGAACGGCAAGCGCGGCAAGATGCTCGTCTGTCAAGATCGGGAATGCGGCCATCGCCGAAATGTCTCCACATTGACGAATGCACGGTGCCCGAATTGTAAAAAGAAATTGGAGCTGCGCGGAGAGGGAGACGGACGGATTTTCGTCTGCAAATGCGGACACCGGGAGAAGCTGTCCACCTTTGAAAAACGACGCAACCAGTCAGGCGGCAAGAAAGCCGACAAGCGGGATGTCCAAAAGTATTTGAAAAAGCAGGAAGAACCAGAAAACACAGCAATGGCAGATGCGCTAAAGAAACTATTTGAAAAGTAAATTTTAGCTCTTTTGTCTGATAGTTCGCTAAGTAAATAATGGATATAATTTCTTTATTACGAAGTGAGAGGGAGATTTCCTCTCACTTTAACAGAGCGTTTAAAAGGGGCGGCCTGGCAAGAGGCCGGCAGGAGGTGAAGGAACATGAACGCCATTATGACATTTGCGTCAGCAGCGGACCAGATGCAGCGGTACGACGCGGCACGCAGACGAAACGCTGAACATGCTTATGACAGACAAGCCGAATACAACGGCAAACATCAAAAAACGCTTGCCGATTTGGAAGCGTTGCTGCTCGGAAAAAAAGAGGCGGAAGCACAGCAGTTTGTAAAACTGGGTGCCGGACAGATGAAACAAATCACACCGCCACTCGGCAAGTCACTAGAAGAAACCATCGATCTGTGGAGAGAAGTCCGGCGGGAAGCAAACTCGGTCTCTGAACCAACAACCGCCGATCACCAGCTCGCTGCCACTGCATCCGCAAAAATTCGGGAAACCGAAGCCCGGCTCGCGATGCAAAAGAAAGCCAAAGCGGAATTGACGGAACTAACCAAGCAGGAACGCGACGCGGCAATCATGACCCAACCTTCTGTCGACCACCGTCCATTCAAAATCACGGCGGACAGACAATTCGCTAAAGCCATCTCCGCCTACACCATCCAGGTCGAAGCGAAATCGAGAGGCTACGGACTGGAAGGACCGCAATACTACGTAAGTGCATAAATGGAAAGGCTGTCCTACTAGCAGGGCAGCCTTTTTTCATCATAGTTATATATAAGAACGAGCAGGGCTTTGAACCTAGTCGCCTTGGTGAGATATGGGCAGTGTGAAAGGAAACGAGGAGTCCTGGGGATATACGAGCGGTTGAGACGAAGATACGAGCACTTCAGGAGATATACGAGCGGTTCAGGCGATGATACGAGCACTCCAGGAGATTTACGAGCGGTTGCAAAAATATACGAGCACTCCAGGAGATATACGAGCGGTTATAGAAATATACGAGCTGTTGAAGCGAATATACGAGCGATCGTGGACGAGTTGATGTGTCCAACGGAAATACGGACACCCTGGGAAATGGTTTAAACAGCCTTCATGCTGTAAGCTTTGGCTTATGTATAGGCTTTTCGAGATTTAATAAGGCGTGTTCTTTGGAAAGCTGCCAATTCGCGGGAAATTAACAAGTCGTCGCTGCTTCATGGCGCGCTGAATGCTTTTGACCAATCAAGAACCTGATTGGATGGTTGAATTATTTCTGTCTGGAAAAGATACGAGCTGTTTGGAGGCATATACGAGCGGTTAGAGCCGAGATACGAGCTGTTCCAGGATTATACGAGCGGTTCCAGAAATATACGAGAGGTTCGAGACGCGATACGAGCGGTTCGGAAGCATATACGAGCGCTTCGTCCCTTTCCACTGAACGCGGGAATGAACAGATCATCACCTGCACCAAGTCGTGCTGCATGCTTTTGACCAATCAAGAAATTGATTTGAACATTTGTTTAACTTTTGCTAAAAATATCATGAGTAACAAGCTGCCCCTAAATTATTCGAGCGGTTTAAACAGATATTCGAGCGGTCATCGGAATATACGAGTGGTTGAAAATATATACGAGCGGTTCCAGAAATATACGAGAGGTTCGAGACGCGATACGAGCGGTCTTCTAGTTATACGAGAGGTTCGGAAGCACATACGAGCGCTTCGCCCCTTTCCGCTGGACGCGGGAATGAACAGATCCTCACCTGCACCAAGTCGTGCTGCATGCTTTTGACCAATCAAGGAATTGATATGATCGTTTGTTTACTTTTGGCTAAAAAACTCATGAGTTACAAGCTGCCCCTAAATTATTCGAGCGGTTTGGGACGAGATACGAGCGGTCATCGGAATATACGAGTGGTTGAAAATATATACGAGCTGTTCTAAAAATATACGAGCGGTTAGGTCTCCAGATGTTGATAGTCATTTAAATTAACAAACAATAAAGGATGGTGCCGGATGGCGAAAAAGAAAGCAGTTAAGACCAATGCAGTACGATTGTTGGAAAGTGAAGGGGTTCCGTTCGAAGTAATAGAATATGATGTGAGCGATGGCCAGCTGGATGGGGTGTCGGTTGCGGAGAAAACGGGGCAGCGGGCGGATTTAGTGTATAAAACGCTCGTTACGATTGCTGCTCCTTCTGAGTTGTTTGTTTTCATTATACCGGTTGCGGAAGAGCTGGATCTAAAGAAAGCGGCCAAGGCGGCGGGCGTGAAGAAGTTGGAGATGCTGCCGCTGAAGGATTTGACGAAAGAGACGGGATATGTGCGTGGCGGCTGTACGGCCATCGGGATGAAGAAGCCGCTGCCTGTCATTATTGATCAATCAGCGGAGCTGCTTCCGACTTTTGTCGTAAGTGCGGGAAAGCCAGGTTTGCAAATGAAAGTTGCACCGGCGGATTTCGCCCGGGTGGCCAGTGCGTCCTTTGCCGCAATTGTGAAAGGGTAATTGTATTTCTCCCGTTTGGCCGGCGTATACTTTGCGACGATTGTAGAAGGGGAATGGCTCATACTTCAAACAAGTGTGACGGGGCATATCTTTAGCGCGCTTGATCAATTGGGATCGCATATTTCCTAGAGTCCACTTGCATGTTACTATTAGAGAAGAGGAAACGCTGCGGTGCGTGAAGAAATGTAGTTCGGTGGTGTCCTGCTACGAAACGTGTGGCAGTCAAGATAGATAAACAAGTGGCCCTGCGAACGGGCTTGGAAAGAAGAATGTGAATGAGAAGGATATTTGTATGGCGCTGGGTGTTTTTTCTGGTCGGCATGATGATTATGTCGCTTGGGATTTCGATGACCATTAAAGGGAACCGGCTCGGCATTGGGCCGTGGGATGTGCTGCATGTCGGGTTGTACCGAAATTTGGGATTATCGATCGGTTCTTGGAGTATCATAACGGGTTTTATTATCATCGTCAGTACGGCGATTGTTCTCCGGCAATGGCCAAGACTTGGGACATGGTTGAATATGTTCATGATCGGTCTGTTCATCGACTTATTCAATTGGCTTCTCCCGGATTTCGCCTCGCTTGGAGGGCAGGCGGTTATTTTCACGATTGGTGTAATTGTGACGGCCTATGGGGTTGGGGTTTATGTTTCGCCGAATGTCGGGGCTGGCCCCCGAGACAGTTTGATGCTGATACTTGTGGATAAGCTGGGAGTCAGTGTGAAGGTTGTGCGAACCAGTATTGAGGTCATTGTCGCCATCATCGGATGGATCCTTGGCGGGCCGGTTGGTATTGGAACTGTCCTCATCGCGCTGTTGATCGGTCAAATTGTCCATTATGCTTTGCCGCAATGCCGGAAACTGTTATTAAAAATTGCCGGTGAAGAGGACGAGGAAGTTTTATTCAGAAGGTAATATACATAGCTGCAAAGGCGCTCTCCAAAGGGCGTCTTTTCTTTTTGTGAATCAATCTAGTACAAGCCGTGCATTTTTTCAAACCTTGGGCATAAGGTAGATTTAGGTTATTCAGATCGATTTGGAAAGGATGGTTACGATATACGGGACAATTACGGAATATATGGGGACGGCCTACACGGGGCATGGGATCTCACATAAATATGACAAGTTGATTGACACGGCAAAGCATGTGATCTTTTTAAAGAGTGCACCGACGAATGCATTATCCCCTCTTTTGCAAGATATCGCATCCCATTTTATCAAGCGAGGCTTTTTTGTAGATCGTTTTATGAACCCGATTCAACCTGATAAGACGGACGCTGTATATGTCAGGGGGGAGAACTTGCTAGTTTTGCAGGCATCCCATCCAGTGGCGGTGGAACCGGTTGAACTCGGCGGTCGGCATAAAGTGGTTAGTTTTTATGATGTCTATGATGACAGGAAGTTGAAAGAGCTGAACGACCGGGTCGTGGCTACGAAGGCGGAAGCAGAGGAAGCCTTGCAAAAAACGTTATCTTCGCTTTCGGAGGCAAAACAGATTCATGATGATTGGGAAGCGGTCAATATTGTTCGGATGATGTGGAAGGAACATGAGCAACTGATTGAATCGCTGAAAGAGGAATTGTTCGGTTCCATGAAACTGCATAAGGAATCGGGCGTGGCCCACCGGATCATCGGATCACTGTCGGCAGGAGGAGCAAAGGATTTTATCCCGTCGATTACGTCTCGTACAAAGCGGCGACTCCTGATCAAAGGCTTATCAGGATCAGGGAAATCCACACTCATGAAAGCACTTGGCAAAGAAGCCGAGCGGCGTGGCATCGATGTGCTCTACGGCTGGTGCGGGTTGGATCCCGCGAGTGTAGATCTCGTGTTGTTCCCGGAATTGTCCGTCTGTCTATTCGATGCGACCAAACCGCATGAATATGAGCCGGAATTAAAAGGGGATGAAATATTGGATCTCCTTTCACTGTGTGCGGAAGATCCCGAGGCGGAAGGGAAAGTCGCGCCGATCGAGAAAGCGTATAAAGAAAAAATACTGGATGCTTCCGGCTATATGCATGCTTATGCAAACGCCATGCGAGAAGTGAAGACGTCCCTTGACTCGGCAATTGACCAGAAAGTCTTCGCTGAACGGGCAGCTGCCGTTTGGGATCTCCTGCCTTCCTAAGAACTAACTTTCGGCGAAACGCCCACAACTATGCTAAAATGGGGGCACCACTCGTTTGAAAGGAAGATCACATTGTCAAAAGCATTGCATTCATTTTTAGAAGAAAATTTGAAAGAATTACGCGATCAAGGCCTATATAACGAAATCGACCCGGTTGAAGGTCCAAACGGCCCTGTCATAACAATCAAAGGTAAACAACTGATCAACTTATCTTCCAATAACTACCTCGGTCTGGCAACAAACGAGGATTTGAAAAAGCTTGCCATTGCGGCAACTGAAAAATACGGCGTAGGAGCAGGGGCAGTCCGGACGATCAACGGAACGCTTGATATCCATGTAGCGCTTGAAAAGAAATTGGCGGAGTTCAAAGGAACGGAAGCGGCTATTTCCTACCAATCCGGATTCAACTGCAACATGGCGGCCATTTCCGCTGTCATGAATAAAAACGACGCGATTCTTTCCGATGAATTGAACCATGCTTCCATTATCGATGGATGCCGTCTTTCCGGAGCGAAGATTATCCGTGTCAAACACCAAGACATGGATGACCTTCGTGCGAAAGCAAAAGAAGCGACTGAATCCGGCCAATACGGTAAAGTGATGTACATCACGGACGGGGTATTCTCTATGGATGGGGATATTGCCAACCTGCCGGAAGCGGTCAAAATTGCGAAGGAATTTGACTTGATCACATACGTGGATGATGCGCATGGATCGGGTGTAACTGGAAAAGGAAAAGGAACTGTGAAGCATTTCGGTTTGGAGAAAGAAATTGATTTCCAAATTGGAACACTTTCCAAAGCGATTGGTGTTGTCGGCGGTTATGTCGCAGGTACGCAGCAGTTGATCGACTGGCTGAAAGTCCGTTCCCGTCCGTTCTTGTTCTCCACAGCACTTCCTGCAGGCGATGTGGCGGCTATCATGGGTGCGCTTGATAAAATCATGGAATCCACGGAGCTTCATGACAAGCTTTGGGATAATGGCAACTACTTAAAAGCGGGATTGAAGAAGCTTGGCTTTAACATTGGAGCGTCCGAAACGCCGATTACTCCTTGTATTATCGGAGAGGAAAAATTGACGCAGCAATTTTCTAAGCGGTTGATCGAAGAAGGGGTCTATGCAAAATCGATCGTCTTCCCGACAGTACCAAAAGGCACAGGGCGTGTGCGGAACATGCCGACTGCTGCCCATACAAAGGAAATGCTTGATGACGCGCTCGCGATTTACGAGAAAGTCGGAAAAGAACTAGGTGTCATTCAATAATAAAAATATCGGATGGGCTCATCGCCTGTCCGATTTTTTTATTGGCTTCATTTCAATAAATGCTTAAGCCATATAGGAAGGTAGATAGGAGTTGTAACATCTTTGAAATACTACATGAATATTTCTTCCTAAAAAAGTTCTGCAATCTATGAATAATTTAATAGAAAGCGGGTAATAACTTAGTATAAATGCCGTGAGGTGAATTCTTTGAGATATAACGAGCACGTACAACTGCTGCAACGGAATGGCAGAAAAGGCCCTTCCATTGTCAGATTCAGATATGACAAAATAAAAAAAGCGATGCTGCATATAGCCGGTGAGAAAGACTGGATTTCATTCGATGAATTATCGAAAAAGACGTTGAGACGGCTGACGCCGTTTGACGGGAACAATCAATGGTACATGGAAGCGCTCGTGACGGATTTAGAGGCACGTGGGTTATTTGAATGCTCGCAAGTTGATGGTGATCTCTTTATCCGAAAAGTGGGCTAAATGAAAACCCGCCAAATTTGGCGGGTTTTTCGTATGGCTATTTAGTCGGCATGTGTACTTCTTTTACTACTTCATCGGCAAATACAGTTGTAATTTCTCCATTGGGAAGTTCAATGTCATACCGTGTCTGTTCGTCCAATCGTACTCCAACAACGAGCCCTCGCAGGCCATTATTCAATTCGACATACGAATCTTCCACGTATTCCATCGGTTCACACCTCCTTCCGAAGATTAAACCCTTCCTTCTTCCAATCGTTTCATTGTATGGAATATAACATAACGTTGCATACCAACTGCATGCTGCATTGCCTTGTCGGCTTCTTGCCGAAAATGCTGCTCGTCTTTTCGCTTCCAGGCGATTGCAGCCTGCAGCGAGTGATATGTCCAAGGCGTCCGGATTTCTTTAGCGAGCTCTTCAGCTGAAGGCAAGTCCTTTTTCAGAACAGCGGCCAATCCGTTGTAGTAGTTCTTGAAATCGGGAGAGGACATGGTTTGTGCGACCTCTCTTAACTTTTTTGTATCCTTTTGATAAAAGGCTAAATTAGCTTTGTAAATCTCCTGTACTTCAGCTTGCGGATAGGAGGCAATAATTCGTTTCAAGGACTGGATCACATCTTCCTTGCTTCCGTATGCCAGCGCATGCGCATAGCCAAATAACGGCTTGCTGTGATTCGAGACAATAAACCGGTCGATCATCCGGATGCTTTTAGAGCGATAGGTAATAAATATTGGATAACCAAATGATATGCCGAATGTGGCCAACAGAATGAGTACAAAGACGAGCCACAGGTTTAATTGCAATTTTAGCAGCACATAAAAGGCAATCATCATGCCGATAAAAAGAAATAATTTACCCTTCATGGGTACACCTCAGTTTTTCCCTAAGTATAGCAGATGACAGGGGAAAAGGGGGGAATCATGTATATACTGGAAAGTTAAACTGCTGGTTGTATTTACCGGAAGTACATAATATAATCGAATGATACCGGAATAATAACATTTTCATTTATTCTGAAATAATTTGTCCTTCCCAAAAATACACTTGTCGATTAGGAGGAGTATGCGATATGAAAAAGATCATCGTGACAGGAGCCCTTGGCCAAATCGGTTCCGAATTGATAGAGAAGCTTCGTTCCGAATATGGAACAGACAACGTTTTGGCAACTGATATCCGAAAACCTGAAGGGGAAACGTCTGGCCCGTTTGAATTGTTGGATGTGACGGATGGCAAGCAGATGTCGGAGCTTGCTAAAAAATTCGGGGCTGACACGATCATGCATATGGCAGCACTATTATCCGCGAAAGCCGAGGAGAATCCATTATTCGCCTGGAATTTGAATATGGGTGGATTGATGAACGCGCTGGAAGTGGCGCGGGAACTTGACATGCAGTTCTTCACACCAAGTTCAATCGGTGCATTCGGGCCATCCACGCCGAAACAAAATACACCGCAGGATTCACTTCAGCGTCCTACGACAATGTACGGAGTCAACAAAGTGGCAGGCGAGTTGCTGTGCGATTATTATTACCATAAGTTCGGAATTGACACACGCGGCGTCCGTTTCCCGGGCCTCATCTCTTACGTGGCACAGCCAGGCGGCGGAACGACCGATTATGCGGTTGATATTTATTACAAAGCGATCGAGGAAGGAAAGTACACCTCGTTTATTGCTGAGGGCACATATATGGACATGATGTATATGCCGGATGCTTTGCAGGCGATTGTCGACTTGATGGAAGCCGACCCGGCGAAATTAATCCACCGGAATGCCTTCAACGTAACGGCTATGAGCTTCGAGCCATCTCAAATTGCGGCAGCCATTCAAAAGCATATTCCGGACTTCCAAATGGCTTACGATGTAGATCCTGTGCGCCAAGGAATTGCGGATAGCTGGCCGGATCATATCGATCCTTCTGCAGCGATCGAAGAATGGGGCTTTAAAGCGAAATACGACTTGGATGCCATGACAGAAGACATGCTGGCAAAACTTAAAAAGAAATTGTCCTAATAGGAAAAACCGCGAATCAATGTTCGCGGTTTTTTCGAATTTTTATCGTCTATCCGATGGCCGGTAGCCCAGTTTGTTGGAAACTCTTTGTCCGATATCAAGGATGTGCTGAATGAGAAAGTCAAGCCGGTCCTCTGTAAGGTTGAATGATAAAGTGCCAATACTGATGGCCCCGATTACTTCTCCAAAACCGTTCATGACGGCCACCGCTATTGACGAGGTGCCTTCTGTTCTCTCCCCATGACTCACGGCATAGCCTTGCTGGCCAATTTTGATGAGTTCATCCTCGATTTTTTTCATCTCGCCTGCCGAAATCAATCCAGTTAAGATATCAGTTCGCCGGTTCACCGGCATAGCAGCCAACATGGCTTTGTTCGCCGCTCCGATATGCATCGGAATCCGGCTTCCCAGCTGGTCATAGATCCGTATCGGATTGTTTTCGCTATCAATGCGCTCGATAATAATAGCTTCTTCTCCTGAAGGCTTACTTAAGTAGACGCTTTCTTCCACTTCTCTTGCCAGGCGATCCAATTCAGGACGGATTTTATTCACATAATCCATCGTGTCGTAGACTTGAAGCCCATATTCCAGCCAGATCGTTCCAAGCCTGTAGTATTTCGTTTGCTCGTCCTGCTCGACCATGCCTTGTTTGATCATCGCTTGCAAAATGCGATGCAGTGTACTAAGTGGCAATTGACATTCCTGTGCCAGTTCGGATATCGGCAATCCGACCTCCGTTGGTTGGGACGCTAGTATTTTGGCAATCGTCATTGCCCGATCGATAGATTGCATAAAAAAGCACCGCCTAAGTAAATAGTCAGATAAAATAAATGAGTTCGAAGTGAAAATTTAATTATTTTTTTCTAAACACATTGACATTATATCATGGCGGGAATATATTTTACATATAATCTTTCCTTTCAACGGAAAGTGTTTCCACTATGCGGAAAAGGGTGAGTGAAATGAAATATTGTTCTTCTATGTTTACACCGTTACAACATGTCATTGTGAAGCATCCCAAAGAGGCATTTCGAAGTCAAACGCATTTGGCCGATGCTTGGAAAACATTTAACTATTTAGAGGAACCGAATTTTGAAGAGGCAGTGGAGGAATTTACGAATTTTATAGAAATACTCGAGCAGCATGTAGAGCGAATCGATTACTTGCCGGCTTCAGAGAAAGTGGGACTGGATTCCCTCTATGCACACGATCCGGTGAAATTCACGCCAGAAGGGGCGATCATTTTAAAATCTGGGAAATCGCTGCGGCAGCCGGAAGCGGAAGTGTATAAAGAATTTCTGCAAGAAAAGGGCATTCCCATCGTAGGTGAGTTGACGGGAGATGCAGTAGCTGACGGAGGAGATATTGTTTGGCTGGATAATCGGACACTAGCAGTCGGCCGGGGCTACCGGACAAATGACGAAGCGATTCGCCAGTTAAAAGAACTGACCGCGGATATGGTAGATGAATTCATCGTGGTGCAGCTTCCACATGATTTAGGGGAAGCGGAGTGTCTCCATTTGATGTCCTTCATCAGTATGGTCGACAAGGATTTGGCCGTTGTTCATTCCAGATTAATGCCTGTGTTTTTTAGACAGCTGTTACTCAAACGGGGCATTCAGTTAATCGAAGTACCAAAAGAAGAATATGACGTGCTCGGCTGCAATGTGCTAGCGCTGGCGCCGCGCATTTGTGTAATACCTCGTGGAAACGATTTCACGAAACGGCAATTGGAAGAAGCCGGTGCGACCGTATATGAATATAAAGGCGACGAAATCAGCGTGAAGGGGACGGGTGGACCAACATGTCTCACTTGTCCGGTTGTCAGAGGATAAGAAATCAAATCAGGGAAAAGGAGCATCTGTTTATGTTTAAAAATGTAATCGTCAAGACGCCGGGAAAGAGCTATTTGAATGGGTTAACGACTTCCGATTTAGGGACACCGGATTATGATGTGCTGCTCAAGCAGCATGAGGCTTACGTAAAAGCTTTAGAAAAATGCGGAGTGGCTGTTACTCATTTGCCGGCCAGTGAGGAATTTCCGGATTCTACGTTTGTGGAAGATACGGCGGTATTGACGCCTGATTTTGCTGTCGTATCCAATCCGGGAGCAGATTCCAGAAATCGTGAAATTGTAGAGATGGAACCGGTTCTTAGAAAGTTTTACGATAAAGTATTTCATATTGAAGCGCCAGGCACGTTGGACGGCGGTGATGTGCTTCAAGCGGAAGACTGTTTCTACATCGGCATTTCTGAACGGACAAACGAAGAGGGCGCTCGTCAATTAAAAACGATTCTTGAAGCGGAAGGATATGAAGCGACAATCATCCCGTTGAAGGAATTCTTCCACTTAAAGACAGGTATTGCGTACGTTGGGGAAAATCGCATGGTCGTAGCAGGCGAATTTATCGACCATCCAGCTTTTGATTCCTATGAAAAAATCATCATCGGGAAGGAAGATGAGTATTCTGCCAACATGATTCGTGTCAATGACTACATCATCATCCCGAAAGGTTATGAGGAGACGAAACGTAAGCTTGTGGAAGCGGGCTATGAAACGATTGAATTGGACATGTCAGAAGTCCGTAAGCATGACGGCGGTTTAAGCTGTCTGTCGCTTCGCTTCTAATTTGAATGGGAGGGGAACCGAATGTCAAACACAAGGGGAAACACCGAACCACTGGAATTGAACCGCTCGATGAAAAGCCGCCACTTGCTCATGCTATCGCTTGGCGGCGTCATCGGGACGGGGCTGTTTTTAAATGTAGGGTACACCATCAATCAGGCTGGGCCAGGCGGAGCGATCATCGGTTACCTGATCGGCGGATTGATTTTATACATGGTCATGACATGTCTTGGCGAACTGGCGGTTCATATGCCGGTAACCGGATCGTTTCAACTTTATGCAACCCGCTATATCAGTCCTTCAGTCGGTTTTTCCTTGGGCTGGATGTATTTCGTCGGTTCAGCGGCCACAGCCGGAGTAGAGTTTACCGCAGCAGGAATTCTCATGCAACATTGGTTCCCCCATATTCCCGTCTGGGTCTGGTGTGCGGCGTTCATGGTATTGCTGTTTTTCCTCAATGCCTTGACGACAAAAGGGTTTGCTGAAGCTGAATTCTGGTTTGCCGGAATCAAAGTGTTGGCTGTTATCGCGTTTATTATCATTGGAGTGGCAGCCATCTTTGGCTGGATTCCATTAGCGGATCGGCCGGTGCCTCATTTGACGAATTTGGCGCCAAGCGGACTATTTCCGGCAGGTATCGCGATCATCTTTGTGACGATGATGAATGTCATCTTCTCGTACCAAGGCTCCGAGCTGGTTGGAATCGCGGCAGGGGAAACGGATGACCCGGGAAAAAACATCCCAAGAGCCATTCGGACCATTCTGTTCCGGATTGTGATTTTTTATATCGCCTCGATCATCGTGCTGTCCGCGATATTTCCTGCGTCTGAACTTGGGCTGTTGGAGAGTCCGTTTGTTACGCTGATGAAGATTGCAGGTGTGCCGTACGCGGCGGGAATTATGAACTTCATTATCCTGACCGCCATTCTGTCTGTCGGAAATTCATGCTTATATGCATCTACCCGTTTATTATGGTCGATGGCAAATGAGGGTATGGCTCCGAAGCTTTTCGGCAAACTGACGAAAAGGAAAGTACCTTTAAACGCATTGTATTTTACAATGGCCTTCTCGCTATTGTCTTTATTGACAAGTGTTATGGAAGCGGATGCAGTATTTGTTCTCCTCATGTCGATTGCAGGCATCGCGGTGACAATTTCATGGATGGGAATTGCGACTTCACAGCTTATGTTCCGCAGACGGTATTTGAAAGCTGGAGGCAGCATAACCGATTTAGGGTTCCGCGTGCCTTTCTATCCTGCGATTCCGATCGTCTGTATAACGTTTTGTTTGTTGATTCTCGTATTCTTAGCTTTTGACCCGAGCCAGCGTATTGGCTTGTTCTATGGCGTAGGGTTTTTCATCGCTTGTATGGTATTTTACAAAGTGAAATTGCAGAAGAAGGAGCAGGAACTTACGGAAGTAAAGGCGAAGCCTGTAGAATAAAAACTATTTACGACATAAATTTTTTAAATATTTGGAACTATTATCTGCATAAAATAGGAAGAGAGGATGCATTTCAAGGGCCATCAAGGTTTGAACTGGTGTACATCCTCCTCTTCATTTTTCACATCAAATCGCACAACAAGTAGGGGAAACACGCATGGCAATAGGCAAGGCCGCTTCTTCCAGTGTACTCTTCGGAGATCCGCTGTCGCTAAAAAGCTATCTATAACAAAGTTAGGAGTTTTTGAAATGAATCAATACAAATGGAATACATCTGAAACGCTGCGGGAATTACTATGCGAGCTTGTCAGCTGGGACAGCCAAACATTGACAGATGGAGAACGGACCTTTTCGGCAAAATTGAAAATGAAGCTGGAGCAACTTCGTTACTTTCAAGAGCACCCTGAACAGTTAACATTGCATGACGCAGGACTGGGCCGCAGTACATTGACGGCGCTTTACCGGCATCCGGACGCTGTGGAGACAGTCGTGCTGATCAGTCATTTTGATACTGTCCAAACCGAAGAGTATGGTGTGTTGGAGCCGCTTGCCTACCATCCGGAGGAGTTGACCAAAAAGCTTCATGAATTCAAACATGAGCTACCCATCGCTGCACGGGTGGACCTCGAATCCGGTGATTACTTGTTTGGCCGAGGTACGATGGACATGAAAATGGGCCTTGCTCTCCACATGCAATTAATTGAAAAGGCGAGCATCGAACAGTGGCCGATTAATCTATTGCTGACAGCGGTTCCGGATGAAGAAGTGAACTCGGCAGGCATGCGTGCAGCCGTCAAGGCGCTTGTCCGCTTGCGAGATGAATATCGCCTTACGTACAAACTCTTTTTGAACAGTGAACCGTCCTTCTCGCAGGGGCCAACGGATACGAAGGAATATATCTATTCCGGTACCATCGGAAAAATCATGCCGGCTGCATTGTTTTATGGAAAGGAAACACATGTTGGCGAGCCGCTCAAAGGGATGACAGCCAATTATATTGCGTCCTTCCTGACGCAGCGGATGGAATGGAATGAAAAATTCCGTGAGACGGATCTCGGAGAAAGCACGCCGCTTCCGGTTTCATTGCAACAGAAGGATCTGAAATTCCAATACTCGACCCAGACCCCTTACCGGGCTGCGGCTCTCTATAACGTCTTTTTATTCAAACGGACAGCAGCAGACGTCATGGACGTGTTCGAGGAAGTGGCAAGAGAGGCCATGACGGCTTGCAATGAAAGCTATCAGACTATTTGTGAGCGGGAACAAGTGAAAGGCATCGGTGAAGTGAGGGTACTGCGTTATGAACAATTGCTCGCCCACGCGGAAGACAAGCTGGGTGCAGCAGAAGTGGATCGGTTGAGAGCGCAGGTACTGGCGCATGATGAATGGGATGACCGGGAGAAATCTCTACGCATCGTGGATGATCTAATGATTCAATGCCAAGAGCTTGCGCCGGCGGCCGTGCTTTTGTACGCCCCTCCATATTACCCGGCCGTCAACTCGTCCCATGACCCGTTCATCCAGGAAGCAGTTCGTCTTGTGCAGGAAACGGCCAGATCCTTCGACATTTCACTGGAGCAGATTCATTATTTCAATGGCATTTGTGACTTAAGCTATGTGAATTATGACGATACAGCGAATGGCTGGACTTCATTCGAAAGGAATACGCCTGTTTGGGGTGAGACGTATAGCATACCGTTTGAAGAGATGGGTGAATTGAAAGCACCTGTGTTAAATGTCGGGCCATTTGGAAAGGATGCACACCAGAAGACAGAACGGCTGCATGTAGAAAGTGCCTTTAAAGAAATGCCGGTTCTTCTGGAAACGCTTATACAAAAGTTGTTTTGCAAAAAGATAGATGTTGCGTAAGAACGAAAATGACAGTCCCCATATATAGAAAAATCCCCTCACTGCCACATACCGGACATGAGGGGATTCGATTTTATTAAAACAATAGATGCGCTACACCCGCAACAATCGGCAGGGCGATGAGCGTTCGCAAGACAAATATGATAATGAGGTCTAAGATGTTGATTGGAATTTTCGTTCCGAGAATCAAACCGCCGACTTCTGACATATAGATCAGCTGGACAACGGAAATGGTCGCGATCGTGAACAACGTAATTTGCGATGTAATGACACCGTCGGCCAAAATGACAGGCAAGAACATATCAGCGAATCCGACCACCATTGACTGTGCCGCATTTGCTGCTTCAGGAATGCCGAGAACGGATAAGATCGGTTCAAATGGTTTTCCAAGAATCGTGAAGACGCTCGTATATTCAGCCAGCATCAGAGCGATCGTACCGAACGCCATAACGACAGGTGCGACGCCAAGCCACATATCAAATACATTTCGCATGCCGTCCGTGAAAATTTTACCGAGATTCCGGTTTTTTGAAGCAGTGACGAGGGCGTTTTCCAAGCCATGGCTGAATACATTGTATCCTTCCGGCAGCTTTTCCTCTTCCCCTGTATATGCCCGTCCATCGATATATTCGTCCTTCTTGCCACGCAGCGGATAAATCCGCGGCATGATTAGCGCAAGGATGATCCCTGTGCCGACCACGGTTGCGTAGAATGGAAGGAAGTAGCGATCAAGTCCGACCGTATCAATAATGACGAGTGAGAAGGTAATAGAAACGACAGAGAAAGTTGTCGCGATAATCGCAGCTTCTTTTTGTGTATAATGCCCATCCTCATACTGCTTGCTCGTAAGGAGGACACCGATTGTACCGTCTCCAATCCAGGAAGCGAGGGCATCAATAGATGACCGTCCCGGCAATTGGAACAAAGGCCGCATTACTTTTACCATCATCGTGCCGAAAAACTCAAGCAGACCGAAGTTCAATAGAAGCGGCAACAGGAGGCCGGCGAATAAAAAGATGGTGAATAGGAAAGAAACAAGACCATCCGGTGCCAGCAAAAGACCGCCTGTATTTTCACTCCAAATCGCTTCAGGCCCCATTTTGAATGTGACCATGATGGCAAAGACAGCGCCCAGAACCCGAGTAATAGTCCAGAAAGGCGTTACCTTAAAAAGACTTTCTAATACGGAAGGTTTATTTCCGTCTTTTGGAATGAATAAAAAGATGGCAGAGCCAAGTGCTGCAATCACAATGATGACGGTGGCTGCCATTGGCATAGCCGGTTCTACAATGCCCGAAAGCAAATCGGCCAACTTCGCAATCGGCACTTTCCAGCCGCTTTCAAATGGCAAGGGAATCATGAATAAGATAATTCCAAGTATAGATGGAATCAAAAAGTAAAACCAAGTGGATAAGCGGAACTGATTCAACATACTCTCTCCTCTAATGTATAAATATGATATTTTTATGAATGTTTATACATGATATAGTAGATTAGTTCGAATGTAAATGGCGACGTAAAAAGTCCTACTAATCAGTCAATTGGGTGAGCCGAGTTAGCAAGTCGTTGCCGTAATACCAATATGTTATAGCCGATTCTATCTAATGGTAAACTTCAAAAATACAGTTGTTTTACAGAAATATAGAGATGGAAGCGCTTGCAAAATAAAGAAGGAAAGGAGTCGCCTGCTTCCAGACGACTTCTTTCGTTTTATTCAAAATCCTGATCCCAGCGATACGTGTAAAACCGTTCATAATGAAGCCATTTCAACGCTTCTGGATCTTGTTCAGCCAGGCGTTTTTCCATATCCTTCATCATCCAGACAGTTTGGGAGGCGTGGGCATTCATCGTTGCCAGCTTTTTCTTTGCAGCGCCTTCCACGTGGTGGATAATATCCGGCTCCCCAAGCACTTCCTTCGTATTATGGGCAAAGGCAATTGTATAAAGAGTCGGCCGTTCACTTTCCGGCATGCGCCGGATGGCCCGGACTACCGCTCTTGCCGTTGCATCATGATCGGGATGGACAGACAGGTTCGGATAGAAGGAAATGACGAGAGAAGGCTGGGTCTCGTCAATCAAATCTGCAACGAGCTTCACCATTTTTTCATCATCTTCAAATTCGACCGTTTTATCACGAAGCCCCATCATGCGCAAATCATCTAGGCCCATCGCTTCTGCCGCTTTCAACAGTTCCTTTTTCCGGATCTGAGGCAGCGTTTCCCGGTTGGCGAATGGGGGATTGCCGAAATTCCGGCCCATTTCCCCTAACGTCAAGCAGGCATAGGTGACTGGGATGCCCATTTCACGATAGGTGGAAATCGTACCGGACACGCCGAACGCTTCATCGTCCGGATGGGGAAATATTACAAGCACATGGCGTTCTTGTTTTATCATAAGAAATCCTCCTTGCATAATTATAGTAACGCGTCCGCTGTGGTCTTAATATGTAAAAGGCGTTTCGCTGATTTCTAGCGATACGGCAAGCTTGCCGTCCGGGTCCAGGCCTGCCATTAGCAGCCTTCCATGTTCATCGAGTGTATAATGCGTGATCCCTTGAGCATAAACCCATCCGTACGGCAATTTCAATCCGATCCGGTGCGGTGATTCGCCAGCCACTTTTCCAAGTTCGTATTTCACGACGACATTGCGGATAAAAGCCCCCGCATTGAAAAACCCTTCCTTGAAATGAGAGGCATAGGATCCATTGGTCGTCTCTAAATGTATATACACGTCTTTATTCGCAAAGGAATCAATCAGTTCTTGCAAATGAGCCGGTTGTACGAGTTCCATTCATACTCCTCCTACTTACATAGTCATGTATTTATTCAGTATAGCGAAACGTTTGGATGATTGCAGTATACGTGCTTGATGGGGCACGTCCTCGTTCATCTGCCTAAATCGGTTCCGTATGAATAAAAAGAGGAAGCCTCTGCGGAGAGACGGCTTCCCATCAGAATTAGATTTCTGTAGTCGTAATTTCAGGCGATCCCAAACGGTTTTTCGCGCCATGCATTACAGGACCGACATACTCATTTAACTTCCAGCCGTTCTCGATTGCCGCTGTAACAAACTTCTTCGCTTCGATCACTGCTTCTCGGACACTAATGCCATTCGCAAGGTTCGCTGTGATGGCAGCTGCAAAAGTGCAGCCTGCGCCATGATTGTAATGCGTGTCCGTCTTTTCAGCTTCCAGCAGCGTAAATGTTTGGCCGTCATAGAACAAGTCTGCCGCTTTGTCATGCTGCAATTGCTTGCCGCCTTTAATAACCACATTTCTTGCGCCAAGTGAATGTATTTTTTCGGCGACCGACTTCATTTGATCAATAGACGTCGGTGTTTTCATGCCAGCCAATTGGCCTGCTTCGAACAAGTTAGGTGTTACGATTTCCGCCTTCGGCAATAAATAGTTCACCATCGCATCGACAGTGCCTGGGTTCAATACTTCGTCTTCCCCTTTACATACCATGACCGGGTCGATGACAACATGGTTGAGCCCGGATTCGTTTATTGCCTCTCCAGCTGTCTGGATGACTTCTTCTGTGCTTAACATGCCTGTTTTAATTGCATCGACACCTGTCGAAAGGGCTGTTTTCAGTTGTGCTTTCAATACATCGATGGGCAGGGAATAGACATGATGCGCCCAATTGTTATCGGGATCCATTGTGACAACGACCGTCAAGGCGATCATGCCATAGGTTCCGTGTTCTTGAAATGTTTTCAAGTCGGCCTGAATGCCTGCGCCGCCTGATGTATCTGATCCTGCAATCGTTAATGTCTTTTTCAACGTCATAACAGAAAACCCCTTTTATGATGGTTTACGTACGTCTTTAATGGTAATCAAAATGAAGAAAAAATACAATTGTCGGAAATTGTCCCTTTCCAGGAGACTCCTGCACAGGGCATCTTTTCAGTTGTTGAATCGGAAACTTTTCGATAGGCTGAACGTACAGATTACTAGCGAAAATACGTGAAAAAGAGAGAAGTGGCGTATGGAGGAGGGCGAAGCCGGGTATGGGAAATAAGAAGAAGATTAAAGAGATGGAAAAGATACTGGAAGAGCTGAAAGCGGCGGAGGGAGAGCAGGCTGTCACAATGGAAGCAGTAACTGGCAGAAGACGGCGGACAAGCTTTTGGAGAATGGGGAAGGCTTTCTTTTCCATGTGGAGAAAATCGATACTTCTCGTTGCGGTCCTTGTTGTGCTTCTTGTCATCGCTTTGCCGTTCATTACCTTCTACTATTTAAAATCAGGCAGCACCTTCACGGAGGACAAAGGTGTCTTCTTAGAGAGAATCCAAGATTTGAATGAGATTGCGACAGCAGAATCGTATACGAAGGTCATCATCGAAAGGCAGGATAACCAGTTATTCGGCCAGAGCATCGGCGTTAATCTGCCCGGCACGAAACGCCAATTGCTCGTCGTCATTCCTGGGTCGGTGAAAGCGGGAGTGGACTTGAGCGATCTAACGGAAAAGGATATTACGATAAATGAAAAGAACAAAACGGCCACATTAGAATTGCCGCCCGCGACTTTCCTAGGCGGGGCTGAAATTTACTTCGATCAGGTTGAAATCTATTCCTATGAAGGAGTCTTCCGGGAAAAAGCCGACATTCAAGAAGGCTATGAACTCGCAGAGGAAGCAAAGAAATTGATATTGGAAGAGAGTGCAGGACAAGGGGTCTTGCAAATGGCCGAACAAAATGCAGAGAAGACGTTGAAAGAAATGTTTTCATTCGCAGGCTACGACGTAACCATCAACTTCAAGGAGTGACATGCGATGAAACAAGTGTTTAAGAATGATTGGGACGAAGTGCTGGCGGAACAGTTCCAGCAATCATATTACTTACAATTAAGAGAGTTTTTAAAAGAACAATATGCTTCAGCGCCTATTTATCCACAGATGGAGGATTTATGGACAGCTTTTCAATTGACGCCGTTTCATCAGGTGAAAGTCGTGATTTTAGGGCAAGACCCTTATCACGGCCCCGGGCAGGCGCACGGCCTCAGTTTCTCCGTAAAAGAAGACGTGAAACTGCCGCCCAGCCTTCGCAATATTTTCAAAGAATTAAAGACGGATATCGGTTGTGATATCCCGGTGCATGGCATGCTGACGGGATGGGCAGAGCAAGGCGTTCTGCTCCTCAACACGGTGCTAACGGTACGTGAAGGCGAGGCCCATTCGCATCGGGGCAAGGGATGGGAGCTCTTTACGGATGAAGTGATCCGGTTGTTGTCGGCTCGCGATGAACCGGTCGTCTTTGTGTTATGGGGAAAACCTGCTCAAGCGAAAAAGAGTTTGATTGATACAAATCGGCATGCGATCATCGAATCGCCGCATCCAAGTCCGCTTAGTGCGAGCCGCGGCTTTTTTGGCAGCCGTCCGTTTTCAAAGGTAAATGACCAACTGCAGCAATGGGGAGAGCAGCCAATTGAATGGTGCCGCACTGTGTAATTTGCTCGCCATCCGTGATACAGTGGAAAGAGAAAGAGGGAGATGAACGTGGCGGTTAACTGTTTTCATTGCCGGCATTTCTTTGTGACGTGGGATCCGCAACATCCGCGCGGCTGCAAAGCTTATGGGTTTAAGACCCGCGAACTCCCTTCCGTTGTCGTCCGCCGTTCTTCGGGGATGGAATGCATGCATTTTGCACAAAAGAAGGGAGAAGCCGGAAAATGATTTCGCATGAACAAGTGTTAGCTGAAATGGAACGCCAACTGCAACTGGCCAGAACGGCCCGGGACGAACGCGCTGTCCGTGAAGCGCTTGCTGCCATCCGCTCACTATGTGAAGTGGTGCTCGGCGCTGCCCCTTCAGTAAGGCCAGAGCGTACGGAGCTGCCAAAGGAGCCAGTCCAGCAGCAAATTATCACGCAGCCCGTTTCTTCAACGATGCCACTAGAGTGCAGGCCGTTAGAGGAAGAGGACGCGAATGGCGGGTCGCTTTTCGACTTTTGATTGCTCGTTGAGACATCTTGGTTGTACTCGGATTTCATGTCAGTCGCTCTGAATGTAAATTGTCGAAAACTTGTCATGCAATCCATAGGGTAAAACAGGTGGAAACGAGGTACGATAAGTAGAGCAGGGTGGAGCTTGGGAGATGGAATGGACGGATTTGGTCGTATTTGTTCCATTCAAGACCCTATCGGACACCCCTTGAAAGGTACTCGAATTGAAGGAGAGAAGGATACATATGCCATTTTTCATTATCGCGGGCGCAGTGAACGCTGCTCTTGCAGTCGCACTCGGGGCATTTGGTGCCCACGCATTAAAAGAAAAACTTTCGGAACATTATCTAGCCATTTGGGAAACCGCTGTGCAATATCAAATGTTCCATGCACTTGGCCTTATCGCAGTCGGAATTCTAATGAGTTCCTCCTTGCTCGGGCCTTCCACGCAGCTTAGCTGGGCAGGATACCTGCTGCTTGCAGGCATCATCATCTTCTCCGGCAGTTTGTATGCATTAAGCCTATCCGGCGTAGGCATACTTGGCGCCATTACACCAATTGGCGGCGTAGCCTTTATCATCGGCTGGGTGATGTTGATCATAGCAGCAGTGAAATTTGGGAAATGAAGTTAGGACAGCGGGACTCTATTAATGGAGTCCGCTGTTTTTTTATTTGCGTGGGGTTTTTTTATTGTGAAGGGTACTTCCGCGTACAGCAGAAACGGGCGAACCGCTCGTATATGGACTTAATCGACAAAAGTAACCAACGATCAAATCAATTTCTTGATTGGTCAAAGGCATGCAGCGCGATTTGCAGCGGGCAATGATCTGTTCATTCCCGCGTCCATCGAAAACGGGGGAACCGCTCGTATATGCTTCCGAACCGCTCGTATAATCCGAAGACAGCTCGTATCGCGTCTCGAACCACTCGTATATTTCTGGAACCGCTCGTATATATTTTCAACCACTCGTATATTCCGATGACCGCTCGTATCTCCGCTCGAACCGCTCGTATAATCCAAGAACTACTTGTATCTCATCCCGGGCCACGCGACAACTGCTCTTGCACAGCTGTTTTTGTATTATTTTTCGGAAAATAGCCACAATCTCCCTGCTGGCCATTTGATACACTATAGGAAAGGAGGCTTTTCCATGAATGCTACAAAATCCCGTTCCAAAACACCTTTATTTGCAGTTCTTCTCGTAGCCGTTGTTTTCAGCAATTATCTGGCATACCGGTTGCCGGCGATTCCGCTGCCGCAGGATACCCGGGGGATGGTGATTGGCTCGCTTGTTGATTTATCGATCGTTGCACCGCTGCTCATTTTGGCGATGACGCGGAAAAAAGGGTTTACCCTGAAACGGTTTGTTACGTTCATGGTGCTTGGCCTTGTTGCGGCCCGGTTCATCATTCCGTCCACCTACTTTGCGCCATTTGCCTTTATTCCTTACATTGCAATTGCCGGGGAGGCACTTTTTCTGTTAGCGGAGCTCGGCTTGATTTTTCTGCTGATCAAACATATTCCATCTATTTTGAGAGAGATGAAACTTCAACAAACGAGTGGCTTATTTGCATTTCCTGTCCTAGTGAAACAGAAAGTATCCGGGCATCCGCTCGTTTCCATGATGGCTGCGGAATCGCTTATGTTTTATTATGCTTTTGCATCGTGGAAGCGAAAACCGGAACTCGCTGAAAATCAGTTTACGTTGCATCAGAAAACCAGTTTAGTGGCGTTTTACATTATGCTGATTCATGCAATTGCCATTGAAACAATCGGCTTTCATTGGTGGCTGCACGAAAAATCGGTGCTCCTTGCGATAGGCTTGCTTGTCCTCAATGTCTATTCCATCGTTTATTTCCTTGCTGACATCCAAGCGGTACGGCTCAATCCGTTAACGGTTGGAGAGGATCGGCTGTATGTATCGCTTGGCCTTGGAAAACGGATGGAAATTCCGTATCAGGCTATCGAGAAGATCGAATGGGGAGCAGAAGCTGAAGCGGTTTCGTTAAAAGATAAAGATGTCATCGACTTTATCGCCAGGGATTTTGAAGAGGGGAAAGCGCATTGCGTCATTCATTTTAATGTCCCGTTGACGGCCACAATGCTTCTCGGAATGGAAAAACCATTCAGGAAAGCGGCTATACGCCTGGATGATCCGGTGACATTTCAGAGATTGCTTGAGGAAAAGATGGACTAACAAAAACACTTCCGTCATGGTTTTTATGGACGGAAGTGTTTTTGCTTATCCTAATGGATTCTGATTAAAATAGTTCAGTTCTTCATTGAACTCGGCATAATCAAAATAGATCATCGGGAACAGATAGCGTTTGTTCGTCCCGACTTCACTCAGAATGACGTGATCTCGTCCGGCTGCTTCCACTCTTCCGACAACGGCCAATGTGTTTTTGCCCGGCTCAATGGCATGCTCGAACGAGAAGTGGAAAACTCCCGGTTTGCCGCGGTTTAAACGCAAAATGTTTTCAATATAAGATTGCTCTCCCGTAGCGGGCGGCCTGTTGCTCGGCAATGTCACTTGTGGCGGAATCATCTGTTGTTGCGGGTAAGCCGGATTCCAATAATATTGGACCATGTTTCAACTTCATCCTTTCATCTTTAAATTTGAGGACAATTTTCTTCTGTTGGGGAAAAGAAGCAATGCGATTTGTACCGGCCGGTATTCGGCTGATTGTACCATTGGGCAGGGCAATCTCCGGATGGTCTGAAAAACCATAGGGAACGGGTAGCCGGATGGAAACGTTCTCCGTTGATCACGCGCCTGGCCCGCCGGAGATCTTGTTCACGAGCACGCTGGTAAAAATAACCCTTCTGCGTCGCTTCAAACCCGCCCGGCTGCTGGAACACCATTTGCTGTATCGTCCGGATATTTTGGAAATCAAGACAGTCCCCGCGCACCCGATTTACCCCGACATTGCCGACCATCAGCATACCCAAATCCCCTTCACCCTCCGCTTCGGCTCGCATTAATCGGGCTAACAGATCCACTTCCTTGTCAGTGGCTTTAACAACGGCCACAGCAAAACCCCCTCACGACTACCATATGAAGAGAGAACGCCAATCATTCATAAAAAAGATTCGGATTGTGATAGAGTAGTTGGAAAGGGGGGAGCAATATGAAAATTGAAACTATCATTCCAGATTTTATTCACAAATACGAAGCGTCCGATCCGTTTGGACGTGAAGAGCTGGAAACTTATATACAGAGCCACTCGAGTCTTTTTGAACTATATTTTCCGAATCATTGCCCAAGGACGGAAGAACGTCTGCAGCTTGCCTTGCAGCAATATCCCGCTAAATTGGATGATCTCAAGACATTCTCTGCAGACATGCCAGATGTTTTATTGAAAGCGGAACAGGATTTTGAAAAGACGTTTGGACTCGGTTTGGAATTAACATTTAAATTAATTGTCGGGACATTCGGTTCCAATGCATTCGTGACTCGAACTAAAAAGAGAACTATTTATTTCGCGGCAGAAAAGCTGTCTCCGATTAAAGAGCATCTGGAAGTAATTGCCGCCCACGAAATCGGCCATGTCACTCATTTTGCCCTCGGGACGAAAAATGGAATTGACTGGTCCAGTATTGATTGGACAAGCGGCTTAACGACTCTTTACACAGAAGGCGTGGCAACGTATCTCTCTATGAAGATGGTGCCGGGCCTTCGCGAATCCGTCTATTACACCTTTGACAATGAAGGCGATCCATGGGCCACCTGCTTCCATGAAAATAAAGCCGAAATCAAACGGCGTTTCCTCGAGGATGCCATGGCGGGATGGGATATGCCGAAGGAAAAAGAGTGGTTCCGATTGTCAGGGGGCTCCTATTTCGGTTTAAATCGCATCGGCTATTTGCTCGGAACTGCTTATGTCCAGCACCTCGTCGACCGGGTCGGTGAGGAGGACGCCTTGACCTATTGGGTCGGCCATGATGTGAAGGAAGATATATTGGAATGGCTTGGAGAGGAATGATAATGCCCAGTCTTCGAGGACACTATGATGATTAAAGAACTTCTTTCTAAGAATGAAATCCTGGAAGCTTTTCCAATTATGAAGCAGCTGCGGCCTCATTTGAATGAAAGCAGTTATGTTGAATTAGTGATGACTGCTAAAGAGAGTGACGGGTATAGGATGTTTGCTCTCTTCGACAATAATAAAATGGCTGCGGTTATCGGTTTTAAGCCGATGATTACACTTTCAAGCGGCCGGTATGTCTGGATTTGCGATTTGGTTACAGATCAAACGATACGCTCGAAAGGCAATGGAGAAAGGCTGCTGTCATTTGTGGAGGAATGGGCCAACGAAAACAAATTCGGAAGCATTTCTTTGTCTTCAGGTTTGGAACGGACGGGTGCCCATCGTTTTTATGAGGATAAAATGGACTACACCAAAGCCGGTTATGTGTATAAGAAAATTCTATAGGCATTCAGCAGAAAAAAGACCGCCCAACCGGACGGTCTTTTTGTATGAAATTAAATTTGGAAGAATGCAGCCTTTTGATCGCCATCTAAAAGAGTTCCGACGAAGAAGGAGCCGAAAACGCCATAGCGGGCACTCACTTCATCAAAACGCATTTCGTAGACAAGCTTTTTGAACTGTAGAACGTCGTCTGAGAAGAGAGTGACGCCCCATTCAAAATCATCAAATCCGACAGAGCCGGAAATGATTTGCTTCACTTTGCCTGCGTAGCCTCGGCCGATCATTCCGTGGCTGCGCATCAATTCTTTCCGCTTGTCCATGTCGAGCATATACCAGTTGTCATCGCCTTCACGCTTTTTATCCATCGGGTAGAAGCAGACGTACTGGCTGCGTGGAAGTTCTGGATACAAGCGCGAGCGAACGTATGGATTTTGATATGGATCATCGTTTGATTCGCCAGCCAAGTAGTTCGACAATTCTACAACCGATACGTAGGAATACGCCGGCACGGTGTAGTCGGCAATCGTTAGTTTATTGAATTCAGCTTCGAGCTGTTGAAGTTCATCCATCGTCGGACGCAGCATCATGAGCATGAAATCCGCTTTTTGGCCAACGACTGTGTAGAAAGCATGGCTTCCTGTCTTTTCATTGTCCGCTGTTTGCAGTTTATCTAAAAATGCCATGAATTCAGCGACCGCTTCTTGACGCTCCTCTTTCGAGATCAACTTCCAGGAAGCCCAGTCCATCGTGCGGAAATCATGTAATACATACCAACCATCGAGTGTTATTGCAGCTTCGTTCAAGTGGATTCAAACTCCTTTGCGTTTTGAATTTATTCTACCATCAGTGTAGCATATTGAACCCGTGAAAGCGGCAACAGGCGCTTCATGTCATCAATTTGACAAGAAGTAAATGACTGTTCCGAATCCCCTTGGCAGTGGTATGCTAAGAGGACAGAAGAAAAAGAAGGGTGGATGCCGGATGACAGATTTATTCAACCAGCTGCGACAACAACTGGACAACCGCGGAAAGAGGATTGTTTTGCCGGAAGGGACGGATGTCCGGGTTCTGACAGCCGCAGTGCGCTTGCAAGAGGAAGGCATTGTAAAGCCGATTCTGCTCGGAAATGAACAGCAACTACAACAAGCTGCTGCGGATGCATCTATACAGATGGACGGAATCGAGTGGATTGATCCAGAACAAGCACCATATGTCGAAGAGCTGATCGAAATGTTCGTGGAACGCCGAAAAGGAAAGGCTACCGTGGAACAGGCGAGGGAGCTGCTAAAGGACGCGAACGTCTTCGGAACGATGCTTGTCTACTCGGGCCGAGCTGACGGACTTGTCAGTGGAGCGGCGCATTCGACTGCGGATACAGTACGGCCGGCACTCCAGATCATTAAAACAAAGCCTGGCGTATCAAAGACGAGTGGTGCTTTTATTATGATAAAGGGCGAGGAGAAGCTCGTATTTGCAGATTGCGCGATCACCATTGCGCCGGCAGCTCAGGAGCTGGCGGAAATCGCTTTGGAGAGCGCGAAAACAGCGAAGGCATTCGGCATTGAGCCGAAGGTCGCGATGCTGTCATTTTCGACGAAGGGTTCCGCAGTCTCTGAAGAAACGGAGAAAGTAGTAGAGGCTGTCAAAATCGCTAAAACGCTTGATCCGCAATTAGCATTAGATGGCGAATTCCAATTTGATGCGGCTTATGTTCCGGAAGTGGCGGCGAAAAAAGCGCCGGACTCCGAGCTAAAAGGGGATGCGAACGTTTTTGTCTTCCCGTCGCTGGAGGCAGGCAATATCGGCTATAAGCTCGTTCAACGGCTGGGCGGCTATGAAGCAATTGGCCCGATTTTGCAGGGGCTGAACGCGCCGGTCAATGACTTATCCCGCGGTTGTTCTGCGGATGACGTGTACAAGCTGTCGCTGATCACAGCGGCGCAGAGCTTGTAATTTGAAAATGGAAAGAGCAGGAGACATACATGAGGTCACATGAAGAACTAACGCTTCATATGCCGAAATGGCGTTTTATGGATGAATCGTTTTCGGCGAGAGGGCGTTCGGCATTGGAATCATTCGCCGCAGATGATACGCTGTGCCACTTAGTTGGACAGCAGATGAGCAGTCCGGCCGTGCGGACGTGGGTGCATGATCATACAGTGGTTCTCGGCATCCAAGATCATCGGCTGCCTCATATCGAGGAGGCAGTCCCGTTAATTCACGAGGCGGGCTATCAGACCATCGTCCGGAATTCCGGCGGTCTTGCCGTCGTGCTGGACAGTGGGGTGCTGAACATCTCCCTTGTTTTATCGGAACAGCAAGGATCGATTGATATTCCGGAAGGCTACGAAATGATGGTAGCCTTCGTGAAAATGCTTTTCCCGGAAGCGGCAGACCGGATTGAGGCTTACGAGATCGTCGGCTCCTACTGCCCGGGCACATATGATTTAAGCATGGAAGGGCGCAAGTTCGCGGGCATCTCCCAGCGGAGATTGCGGCAAGGTGTGGCTGTTCAGGTTTATTTATGCGTGGAAGGGAGCGGTTCAAAGCGGGCCAAGCTCATCCGCACGCTGTACGAGGCTGGCCTGCAAGGGGAGGAAACAAAGTTCACCTATCCCGTTATCGAGCCGGATGTCATGGCCTCCTTATCCGAGCTTCTGGGGATAGAGCTGACTGTGAGCGATATTGTCATTCGTACGCAGCTGTTGCTGCGGGAATTGAGCGGCGATCTTCAAATGGGCGGATTCACGCCGGAGGAATTGGAGCTGTACGGATTTTATTTAAAACGAGTCGTCGAGCGCAATCAAAAAATGCTGAAGGCTTGAGATTGTCAAGCTGATAGAATAAAAAAAACCGCCGGATCAATTGTTGACCGGCGGTTCTTTTGATACGAGATTCCCGTTTTTCTCCATCGTGAAGACAGGGGCAACCCGATCTTCCGTATCTTCCAGCGTCACGAGACGGCGTGCGCGGTTCATGATTTGCACAAACTGTTCGTAGTCGTTTCGAAGGGTGGCGTTTTCACGTTGTAGCTTTTCGATTTCCTGCTCCAGCATGTGAACTTTATCATTTGCCATCTTGGCTGTATGCTTCCAACGAAGTGATTCCGAATCCCCTCCGCCGTTATGATGCAAGCGGATCAAATACGCAATGACCGTGTCCAAGGAGAGAGCCGAAAGCGGAACAGCCGCTTTTTCTTCGCCTTCCCCGTTCGTTCCTGGTGTGAAAAGCTGCTGGCTGCGTCGTTTGAAATCGGGACCGAGGACGCGCATCGCCTGTTTCCGTTCCTTTTTCGCTTCGGACAGCTCTTTCTCGTAATCTCTCCGCACGACGGCGTTCCATCTAAATCCACAAGCAGCGGCCGTTCTGTTTAGCGCATCTCCGACTTCTTCGAATGCGCTCAATTGTGTGCTGCCTTCGCGGACATGCCGCAATACCGTTTCAGCTAATAAAATATCATCTTGTTCTAACCAAGCATCTTGTCTGACCTTCACCATTTCCATGCCTCCTGCCAAATTCATAGTCTTTCTAACCTAAGGTCAGTGTGTACAACACGGAATACTTTTATTCATTCAAACTCCAACACTTCATGAAAAACATTTGATTCAACCTGTTGTCGATAGTCTGTCCCAAATCACTACATTTGCCATCTTCCGTTAGCAGGACTTTTTGATATACTTAAGAAAATGGATGGACGGAGGTGCGGGAGATGGAATACAAAAACGAAAAGCTTTTGGAAGAGAAAGTTTTCAAAGATCCGGTCCACCGGTATATCCATGTGCGGGACCAAGTGATCTGGGACGTCATCGGCACAAGAGAATTCCAGCGGCTTCGCCGTATCCGGCAGCTTGGGACAACCTATCTCGTCTTTCACGGAGCGGAGCACAGCCGTTTCCAACATTCACTCGGTGTCTACGAAATAGTAAGACGCATCATCGACGACGGATTCAGCGGCCGAGCCGAATGGAACGATGAAGAACGTCTCGTTACGCTTTGTGCTGCACTCCTTCACGATTTGGGCCATGGTCCTTTTTCGCATGCGTTCGAAAAGGTGTTCAGCTTAGATCATGAGCAATTCACGCAGCGGATTTTAGTTGGCGATACGGAAGTAAACGCCGTGCTGCGAAAAGTGTCTCCTGATTTCCCGCAAAAAGTGGCCGATGTCATCGGCAAGACATACCCGGACAAGCTTGTCGTCAGCATGATCTCCAGCCAAATCGATGCGGACCGAATGGATTACCTCCAGCGGGATGCCTACTACACCGGCGTTTCCTACGGACATTTCGATATGGAACGAATCTTGCGCGTCATGCGGCCTGCAGAAGAACAGGTCGTCATCAAGTTTAGCGGCATGCATGCGGTGGAAGATTATATAATGAGCCGATACCAAATGTATTGGCAAGTGTATTTTCACCCGGTTTCGCGTAGTGCCGAAGTCATACTGATGAAAATCTTGCATCGGGCGAGACAGCTGCACAACAGCGGATACCAATTCACCTATGACCCTGTTCATTTCCGCTCTTTTTTCAATCAAACTTTTCAACTGGAAGACTACATATCACTGGATGAAAGTGTCTTATTAGCGTATTTCCAATGGTGGCGCAAAGAGAAAGATGCCATATTGGCAGACTTATGCGACCGTTTTATTAATCGGCGGCTGTTTCAATACGCTGAATTCGATCCGGCGAAGGAATACCGGAAGATCGGCAAGCTGGAGCAACTGTTTAAAGATGCCGGCTTGGATCCGGAATATTACCTCGTTGCCGACTCTTCCTCTGATTTGCCATACGACTTTTACCGTCCTGGCGAAGAGAACGAACGCGTTCCGATCTACTTGCAGATGCCAGGCGGCGAATTGCGGGAGCTGTCCCGATCCTCGGACATCGTGGACGCCATATCAGGCAAACGCCGCACCGACCATAAAATTTATTTCCCCGAAGATTTATTGCTCGAAAAGAAAGACGAAATACCGCTTTACGCGGACATGCTCAAAATGTTGAAAGAATGAGAGAGGAGTGGGCAACTTGTTGCAAGAACATGCCAGAATTGTACAGTTCATTTCACTGGCGCAAGAAGTGAGCGGTCGAAAAAAACTGCAGAAAATGGTATACATCGCAAAAAAAATGAACTTTGCATTCGTTGAAAAATATGAGTTACATATGTATGGACCGTACTCGGAGGAATTGACGCTGCGCGTAGAAGAACTGTGCGCCATGGGATTCCTGTCCGAACAATGCACTGACAAAGGATCCTACGTCCAATATCACTACAATGTCACAGAAGAAGGGGAACGCTTCCTCGAAACAGCCGAAACGCCCCATGAAATGCTCAGCATCTGCATCGGCAAGTTGAACGGAAAAAGCTCCCGTTTTCTGGAACTCGTTTCGACCCTTCTTTACTTCGACCATCTGTCGAAAGAAGAGCAAGTGGCCAAAGTACATATCGTCAAAAGCAAACTCAACTTCACAGAAGACGAAATGTCCGCAGCCTTCGAATTCATCGAAGAACTGCAGCAATGCACAACCATCCCAGCCGGCTAATTTGCCGGCTTTTTGTATGGCTTGAAGAGGGGAGTGTAATCGTCTGAGTGTGAAGAACCAAGTTCAATGTGGCAATAAACCCGGGTTCCTCCGGCAAACTACCGTTTTTGGTGGGTACGCAAACAGCTTGAGCCTATGGTGTTCGGCTGACTATTGGTATAAGAAGAAGTAACACGACAAATCCATCTGAATTGTAGTCAATCGGTGATCAATTTGGTTTAGTCGGTGATAGAAGTGGTTTACCCGGCGATAGAATAGATTCAGGCGGTGATAGAACTCGTTTACCTGGTGATAGAATGGATTTAGGCGGTGATGAGGATTATTATTGGCTGAAGGGGCTGGAATTAGGGGAGCTAACCGATAAACTCCCTCCTGTAGGCACTCCCCTTAGAAAGTTAATATCCGCAACCACAACAACACCGACAAATACCTAAACGTCTCCGTATTTCATTCCAAATAAAAAACCGGCATAGGCCGGTGGACTGTACAACTTATTCTGCGTCGCTCAAACGCTTTCCAGCGACGGCGTAATGGTTTTTGGACATCTCTTCGATGAACACGACAACGTTTTCGACGGGAGCCCCTGTTGTTTCGGAGACAACTGCTGTCACTTTTTCGCAGAGTGCACGTTTTTGTTCTTCTGTGCGGCCTTCGATCATTTTTACGGTTACGTATGGCATACCATTTCCCCCTTCCTGCGATAATTCGGTATAGTGTATATAATAACAGAGTAGGAGAGGATATAAAAATGGCGAATGAAGAGAAACCTAAACAAAAATTGGGATTCACCATTATAAAGAATGATCCGACAGACGGCCATAAGGGCTTTGGCATCGGATCGTTGTCACTTGAAAATATTTCGCCGGTCATTGTGGATATCGAGGCGGAAGAAGCCCGCATCGAGATAGGGGCGATGCATGCCCGCAGTGAGACGGAGCGCGGCGTGAAATTTACGACGAATCGGGAAGACTCAGAGGGCGGAAAGCCGTATTGGCTCGTTTGGGTGACGATCGATTTTAAGGAAGACGGTCCATACTATGCGGGCGTGACCGCCTGTGAAATGGTCGTTAATAAGGAAAAACGGCGCGGTTACAAAATTCTGGCCGATCATGTGAATAAAATGGATAAATCGATGAAGCGGCAAATCATTGTGGATGAGATGGATGAGAAGTCGAAGCGAATCCTTGCCGATTTCCTGCAATCCCATAACCCGGAGATGTGGGAACGGAGCGAGCCGAAACTGCGGATTGACCTGGGTTCAGAGTCGCCGCATTTATGAACAAAATGTGACATTTCCTTAAGACCATTGCATCCGAGGTTGAATGTAAACGAGAAAGGAAGTACACTAAAAATACAGCTTGCCATTGTAAGCTAGGACAACCGGAATAGCGCAGTCTGAGCCTGTATGTTTACAACCCAAGCATAATACGGGCGTGATGCCTAGATCGGTAAAAAAGCTATCCATCCTCTTAGTAGGACGGATAGCTTTTTTGATGGTTCCTCGTCTTTTATTCAAAGAAGGAGAATGGGAACAGTTCGAAGGAACCTTCTTCTTCCTCGTTACCGGATAGCCGGTCCTCCCGTAAGCTGCGATCGGTACAAAGTTTTTGCGGCATATCCTTTTCCTTCACGTAAACCAGACGCTGCTTCGGACATTCATTGACCGCAATTCCGCCGGTTTCCACATCCACGATGACCCCGTTCACACCACTTGGCGGAACGAACGGTTCTTCCGTCTTCCCTTCGTGCACCTTCTCCATGAAGTCGATCCAAATCCGCTTGGAGGCAGCTTTGTCCTCAAACTCAGTCAAATTCTGCCCGACATCAAATCCCGTCCAAATCCCGGCTGTCAGCGACGGAGTAAATCCGATTAAGTATTGGTCTGAAATGGTCGTTCCGGACTTGGCCGCATAAGGTCGCGTCTGCTTCGGCCGCATCGTCAGGCCGGTGGAAATTAAATAATCATTGAACACAGGATCAAACATACCTGTCATCAAATGAGTGAGGACGAATGCATCCTGCTCTGTAATCACCCGTTTTTTTGTCGTTTTCGGCTTTTCATAAACGGTACGGCCTTGCGCATCGGTAATGGATAAAATAGTCGTCGGTTCCACTTTCAATCCGCTGGAGGCGACCCGGTTGTATGCATTGGTCATCTCTTTCAATGTGACAACGGAAGTGCCGAGTGCAACGGCAGGCGACTCTTGAAATTTCACATGCAGGCCGAGCCGCTCCGCCATATTATTGAACTTTTTATAGCCGACTTTTTCTAGCGTCTTAACGGCATAGATATTATCAGACAAAGCGATGGCCTGAGCCAGGGAGATCGGATGGCCGGCAAACTTTCCGTTAATGTTTTTCGGTTCATACGTGGAACGCCCTTCGTCGTATGTGAAAATGGTCCGCTCGGTCGACATGAAAGTCAGGGGGCTAAATCCGTCTTCCAGAGCGGCCGCGTAAAGAATCGGCTTCATGGCCGAGCCCGGCTGCCGCTTTGCCTGCGTAGCTCGGTTAAAAGGACTTACCGCATAATCGGTGCCCCCGACCATGGAGGTAATGGCCCCGGTTTCCGGTTCCATCGATATAAAGGCCACCTGCAATTCGTTCTTCGGCATCCATTTGTCCACCAACTCTTCTGCGGCCTGCTGATGGTGCAAATCGAGCGTCGTGCGAATCGTCCATCCGCCTTCCCCAGGATAGCGGCCTTTTTCGCTTAAAACCTTTTCAGCTTCACGCCACACTTCATCCAAAAAGTAAGGGGCGACCCGTTTCATTTCTGACCATTCATCTGTCTTTAACGCGATTGGCGTATTTTTCGCTCGTTCTTCCTGCGCTTCGGTAATAAACCCTTGCTCCTCCATCAAATGAAGAATCGTCAATTGCCGGTTCCGCGACCGTTCGGGATTATCGATGGGTGAATAGATCGAGGGACCCTTCGCAATGGCTGCAATGACGGCGGCTTCCTCGAGAGTCAGGTCCTTCGCCGGTTTGGCAAAATAAAACTTGCTGGCCGCTTCGACTCCGTACATCCCGTGATCGAAGTAGACCGTATTCATATAGCCTTCCAAAATCTCGTCTTTCTCATAGAAAATCTCTAAGCGATAAGCGTACAGCGCTTCCTTTATTTTGCGGTTCCACGATTTCTCGTGTGTCAAATATAGATTACGGGCATACTGCTGAGTGATCGTGCTGGCGCCTTCCGCCATTCTCATCGTTTTCACATCTTTCAGCACGGCCCCTGCGATCCTTCTGTAATCAAACCCGTTATGGTTGTAAAAATTACGATCCTCCGTTGCAATGAATGCATCCACCAGGAAAGGTGAAATATTATCTAAACCGACCCAATACCTGCGTTCAGCCGAGTATTTATCGCCGATCTGCCGTCCGTTCTTGTCGAGAAAGACAGACGCCTTGGGCACGCTCAGTGAGGGGGCACCCGCAATTTGGGCATAGATCCGAAGACATAACAGGGCTGTGAAAAAGGCGGTAACTCCGGTGATGGCAAGCATAAGGAAAGTGCGCAGCAATCTCCGCTTCTTCTGTTTTTTAATAAAATCAGACCGTTTCATCGCATCGGAACCCCCTTAAATGTTTCATTACCAACAGTATGGACACGCATCAGAGGATTAAACGGGCGGAATTGGGAAAACTTCGTTGGAAAGTTTGCAGCAGAAACGATATAATGAATAGATATTTGAGTAGGAGGATGGTTCTGAATGGAAACTGCGAATATGGAACGTGCCGTGGATGTCAAACTGCGGTCGACGATCATTCATCCAGGCCAGCCGGCAGATAAACATACACTGCAAGCAAAAGGTGTCATCATTGAAAAAGCGGGCAACCTATATTTGCGGTTTGAAGAAAAGCAGAATGGCCAAGTCATCCGGACAACTGTGAAACTTGGCGATGAGGAAGCGCTCATCATGAGGAGCGGTGCGGTGCAAATGCGTTTGCCGTTTTTCATCGGAACCCCGAGACCGGGTACGTACGGAAATGGTCCGGCCATGTTCAATCTGCTAGTAAAGACAAAAGAACTTCAAATTGATACGGATAAAGCAGGCGCAGCAGGGGACTTTCACGTCCATTACGAACTGCATGCGGATGGAGCGCTGCTCGGTACATATAAGCTTCAAATTTCTTTCATGGAGGGACAAAAATGAACGCTGTAGAAAAGATACAACAAGAAATCAAATCGGCTTTCCGGCAAGCTGTCATCGCCGCTGACCTGGTAGCAGAAACAGAGATTCCGGACATTCTACTGGAAACACCGAAAAACAAAGAGAACGGGGATTATGCGACGAATATCGCCATGCAGCTGACGAAGCTGGCGAAAAAGCCACCACGCGTCATTGCGGAAACTATTCTGGAGCACTTGAATACTGCGGATACAGCAATTAAATCAGTAGAAATTGCAGGGCCGGGCTTCATGAATATCCGGTTGAAGACCGATTTCCTTGGCGATGTAGTGAAAGCGGTACTGGCCCAAGGAACAGATTATGGACGTTCTACATTTGGACAACACGAAAAAGTGCAAGTCGAGTTCGTTTCTGCCAACCCGACGGGCGACTTGCATTTAGGACATGCGCGCGGGGCATCCCTCGGCGATTCCCTCTGCAACATTCTTGATTTCGCGGGCTTCGACGTATCCCGTGAATATTACATTAACGATGCCGGCAATCAAGTGAATAATTTGGCTCTCTCGGTGGAAGCACGCTACTTCCAGGCACTCGGCATGGACAAGGAAATGCCGGAAGACGGCTACCACGGCCAGGATATTATTGAAATTGGCAAGAAACTTGCGGAAGAGCACGGAGACCGTTACACACAGATGCCGGAAGCAGAACGTCTTGAATTTTTCCGGAAGTATGGACTTGATTACGAATTGGAAAAATTGAAGAAGGACTTGGAAGACTTCCGAGTGCGCTTCGACAATTGGTTTTCAGAGACATCTTTATATACCGACGGGAAAATCGGCATTGCGCTCGATAAACTACGTAGCAATGGCCACGTCTTTGAAGAAGACGGCGCGACATGGTTCCGTTCCACGACATTCGGCGACGATAAAGACCGCGTGTTGATCAAAAACGACGGCAGCTACACGTACTTGACACCGGATATCGCGTATCATGAAGATAAAATCCGTCGTGGTTTTGACAAGCTCATCAATATTTGGGGAGCCGACCACCACGGCTATATTCCGCGTATGAAAGCAGCCATCGAAGCGCTTGGATACGATCGTGACACGCTCGAAGTCGAAGTGGCCCAAATGGTGCAGCTATATAAAGACGGCGAGAAATTTAAAATGAGCAAACGGACAGGGAAAGCAGTCACGTTGCGCGAACTGGTGGAGGATGTCGGCTTGGATGCCGTCCGTTACTTCTTCGCCATGCGTTCCGGCGATTCCCAAATGGATTTCGACTTGGATCTTGCCATTTCCCAGTCCAACGAAAACCCGGTCTACTATGCCCAATATGCACACGCGCGTATTTCATCCATCTTGCGCCAAGCGGAAGAAAAAGGCATGGTAGCTTCAACCGACCACGTAGACTTGCTGCAGTCGGAAAAAGAAGTTGAACTGCTAAAGAAAATCGGCGACTTCCCGAAAGTCGTCGCGGACGCAGCACGCCTGCGCTCGCCACACCGCATCGCAACATACATCCAGGAGCTGGCGGCTACCTTCCACAGCTTCTACAACGCAGAAAAAGTGCTCGACCCAGACAACCGCGACCTATCCGAAGCCCGTCTGGCCCTCGTCACCGCAACACGCACAACAGTTGCCAACGCCTTGAAACTCATCGGCGTCGCAGCGCCTGAAAGAATGTAAGGAAAACCCCCGTCTTTCCCGGTTCCGCGGGAGAGGCGGGGGTTGTTTTGTTATTCATCTGAACGGGGACCTTTGAATGTAGGACGTAACTGCTTGATATTTGTGTAACCGCTCGTATTTGCTTCCGAACCTCTCGTATATTTCGTTTACCGCTCGAATCACGTTTCGAACCTCTCGTAAAACTTTGTAACCGCTCGAATCTCGTTTTGAACCTCTCGTATAATTTTTTTACCGCTCGTATCCAACTTGCAACCGCTCAAATCACGTTTTGAACCTCTCGTAATAATTTTTTATCGCTCGTATCCGACTTGCGACCGCTCGAATCTTGTCCAGCCAGCTGAGGGGAATTTTGTAACCCGACGTACCACGTTTCGAACCGCTCGTATTTGCTTCCGAACCTCTCGTATGTTTCATTTACCGCTCGAATCACGCTTCCAACCTCTCGAATAACTTTGTAACCGCTCGAATCTCGTTTTGAACCTCTCGTAAAAATTTTTTACCGCTCGTATTCGACTTGCGACCGCTCGTATTTCCTTCCGAACCTCTCCAATAAATTCGTAACCGCTCGTATCCGGTTCCATACAGCTCGTATGTTTTCCTCGCCATATGAAATCCACCCGGCCCCAAATATAAATCGCCCTCACTTCCACACCAGGCATGCTCGCAGTATCAAGTCTACAACCGAAACCCCTTAAATTGTGAAGTGCATTCAGCGCGCCATCAGCTTTCCAATTACGTAATCCTCTTCGCGTACCAGCCGCTCCGTTCTCAGAATGTAAGCCACACCACAAACACAGGAAACTCGTCATTCCTCAACACTTGCAAATCCCTCTCCAACTTTCCGTCTATCGACAAGGAAATGTTTTATAGTATAATGGTTGCGTACACAATTACATATCCGAACATGAAGGTGCCCCGCCATCAACGACGGGGTTAAAAGGGAAGCCGGTTCGAAGCCGGCGCGGTCCCGCCACTGTAAGTGCGAGCTATCCGCCTGATGCCACTGGATCTGATCCGGGAAGGCGCGGTATGCGATTGAAGTACGAGCCAGGAGACCTGCCTTTGTGAATCACCCGCAACCCTACGAGGATAGGTTTGGTGAAGAGTCGGTGCGCTTTGGCGCGGCCGAATTTTTACTAGACGTTGTCCTCCGTTCATATGACGGGGGATTTTTGTTTGGAATCAATAGGAGGAAGACAGAATGAAGAAGTTTTGGCAGCTTTGGTTGACGGCTGTATTTGCCGTATTGCTTTTGACGGCATGTGGCACGTCGGATGAGCCGAAGAAAGAGGATGCAACAGAGCAAACAAGTGGACAGACAGCTGGCGATGCCGAGCAGGCAGCTCCTGCGTTCCCGGTGACATTGACCGATGCGGTTGGCAATGAAATTACATTTGAGGAAGCACCTAAGAAAATTGTTTCCTTGCAAGCGAGCAACACAGAAATCCTTTTCGCTCTTGGTTTGAATGATGAAATTGTCGGAGTTACTGACTTCGATAACTATCCGGAAGAGGCACTGGAAAAGGAAAAAGTCGGCGGCATGCAATTCAATGTCGAGCAGATTATTGCCATGGGCCCAGACGTTGTGTTCGCGAATGAAATGGGACAAAGCTCCGGTGAAGAAGGCTGGCAGCAAATCCGCGACGCGGGCATTCCAGTGTTTGTCGTGAAAAATGCGATGAACTTCGAAGAGACATATGAAACGATCAACACGATCGGAGAAGCAACAGGTAAGACGGAAGAAGCTGAAAAAATCGTAGCGGACATGAAAGCGAAAGTGGACGAAGTCGTTGCGAAAACGAAAGACGTCGAGACAAAGAAGCGTGTCTTCGTTGAAACATCCGATGCACCTGACATTTATGCACCTGGCAAAGGGACATTCATGCAGGAAATGCTTGATATGATCGGTGCTGAAAACGTTGTGACGGCAGATGGCTGGGCATTGATCAGCCCGGAAGAAATCGTGAAGCAAAACCCTGACGTCATCATCGTCATGTACAGCTATGTGCCGGATATCGTGGAGAGCGTGAAAAACCGCGACGGCTTCAGCGATATTACAGCTGTCAAAGAAGACCGCGTCATTCAAGTTGATGAGAATATGACGAGCCGGACAGGTCCTCGCCTGGCGCTTGGCCTGGAAGAAGTGGCTAAAGCCATTTATCCAGAGGCGTTCGGTGAATAAAACAGGCATCGCCTACATCGTGAGTGCCGCCACACTGGCTGTGGCGGTATGGCTCGGTGTATCCATCGGAACCGTGAAAGTGCCACTGAGCACGTTCTGGGATTCGTCGGATACTACAGCAACGAATATCCTATGGAAAATCCGCATGCCGCGTGTCCTATTGGCTGGCCTTGTCGGTGCATCGCTTGCCATTGCGGGCGCTGCGTTCCAAGGATTGCTGAAAAATCCGCTAGCCGATCCATACACCCTCGGAGTGTCATCCGGCGCCTCGGTAGGTGCGGTTGTGACACTCTTTTTTGGCTTATCCATTCCGATGCTGGGCGCGTATACGTTGCCAATCTTTAGCATGGTCGGCGCCGCGGTAACGATGTTCCTTGTTCTCGGATTTGCGAGACTCGTCGACCGTTCCATGAAGATGGAGACGATCATCTTGACGGGCATCATTTTCGGGTCGTTCCTCGGCTCGGTTCTGTCCCTAATGATTGCGCTGACAGGGGAAGAGCTGCGGCAAATTATCGGCTGGCTGTTAGGAAGCGTGTCGATGCGCGGCTGGAAATATATCGTTATGGTGCTGCCGTTCGTTATCATTGGCTCTTTCATCCTCTGGCTCAACCGGCGAGAGCTGAACGCCATGCTGTTCGGCGAAGAGCGGGCGCATCATTTGGGCGTCAACGTTCGTCGCCGCAAATTTATGATTCTCATAGGCGGTTCCATTTTAACGGGTTCTGCTGTGGCGGTGTCCGGAACGATCGGCTTCGTCGGACTCGTTGTCCCTCATATGACAAGGCTGCTATGGGGAGCGGATCACCGTCATTTACTGACGCTTTCCTTCTTGAATGGAGCCACGTTATTAATAATTTGTGATCTAATTGCACGGACGATCATTTCACCTTCAGAACTTCCTGTCGGTGTCATCACTTCTTTCATCGGTGCACCAGTATTCGCATACATCTTTTATCGACAGAGACGGAAAGGGGCCATGTAAGATGCTCAAGGTGCAAAATCTGTCAGGGGGATACGGGAAGGAACCGGTCGTCCAGCATATCTCATTTGAAGTGAATAAAGGAGAAATTCTCGGCATCTTAGGCCCGAACGGAAGCGGGAAATCAACCTTGCTGAAAATCATCTCTGGTATTTTGCCGAAACAGGAAGGCACTGTTGAAATCGACGGGCAGGATGCGAGTGTTTATTCACAGAAACAATTCGCGCAAAAAGTCGCGGTGCTGCCGCAGCTTCATGCCCATGCTTTTTCGCATTCCGTCAAAGAAACCGTATCGCTCGGCAGATATCCGCACCAGTCCGGGCTATTCTCAACTTGGTCCAAAGAGGATGAACGAGCGGTGCAGGAAGCGATGGCGTATACCGGCGTAACCAAATACGAACATACACCGATTGAAATTTTGTCAGGCGGGGAGCAGCAGCGAGTCTTCGTGGCCCAGGCGCTGGCCCAGGAAGCACCGATTTTATTGCTGGATGAACCGACAAACCATCTCGATATTGCACACCAGCAACAACTGCTTGATACCGTGCGCAGCCATGCGGTTGAAAAAGGCGTCACGGTCGTCTCGGTTTTCCATGATATCAACCTGGCTTCTCTCTATTGCGATCGGCTTCTGCTGATGGAGAAGGGACGCATCGCCATGATCGGCAGCCCGCTTGATGTAGTTAAAGATTCTATGATCAGCAGTGTTTATGAAGCGCGGGTCAAAACCCAGCCGCATCCTGAATTGCCAAAACCGCAGATGACGCTCCTTCCTGATACAATGGATGAAATGAAGCCATTCATCGTCACGAAAGAGCAGTTTGAGGTCTCCTCAAAACATGTTTCGCTAACAGCCGATCAGCCGCTAAAAACACTATCTTCCGCTGTGCACAATGCTGGAATGGGCTGGTATCGGGCTTTCGTCAACCGCCATGTCGATGCGAATTACAATTGTGATGATGTTCAAGCGGAAAATGCGGCCTATCTGGAACGGGAAGGCTTCCATCTGACGGAAACGGTCGGCATGATGACGGCTGTCACGACGGAGCATGTAGAAATCGAAGAATTTAGTGGAGAGTTTGGTTCCATTATTATTGCTGTCACGGCCGGTGTCGGCAATGCGGTCGATGTGTCGAAGACGCTAACCCGTGATCAGGAGCAGCGCATCGGGACGATCAACACATGGGTAATCGTCAATGGACATTTACCGGATGAGGCATTTATCCAAGCGATGATTACTGCGACCGAAGCGAAGACCAAGGCACTTCAGGATGAGCAAATTTTGGATCCACTCACCGGGACAATTGCGACAGGCACGTCGACGGATAGCTTGTTAGTGGCAGCAACCCAAAGGGGAGAAAGGCTACCGTACGCGGGTCCCATTACGCCTTTAGGCAAACTGGTTGGTCACGGCGTGTATGAGTGCACAATCCGCGCCATTCGCGCGTACAAGAAAGCGAAGGGATGGACGGTATGATTCCCGCACATTTTATTGCCATCACCATCGGGTTTGTTCTCGATCGCATCATCGGGGATCCACCGAGCTGGCCCCATCCTATCAGATGGATCGGCACGTCTATTTCAAAATTGACTAGTTTGCTGAATCAAGGACGATACCGCTTGGCGAAAGGGGCAGTCCTGTTACTCGTCATGATTGTCATTGTAACAGCTGTCGTCCTAGCTATTGTCGGCATCGCGTATCAAGTCAACCTATACATAGGCATCTTGGTCGAAGCTCTTCTGATCGCCATCGGCTTAGCACAGAAAAGCTTGAAGGACGCCGCGATGGATGTTTACGAACCTCTTGCTGCGGGAGATATGGGGAAGGCGCGCGAAAAGTTGTCCTGGATTGTTGGAAGGGATACGGAGCATTTGCAAGAAGGGGAAATTGCACGCGGCGCCATCGAGACGGTTTCCGAAAATACGGCGGACGGCGTGACATCCCCCTTATTTTGGGCGTTTCTCTTCGGGGCACCCGGATTATGGCTCTATAAAACCGTGAATACGCTCGATTCCATGGTCGGCTACCGGGATGAACGGTATGAGCAATTCGGCAAATGTTCGGCGCGTGCGGATGATGTATTGAATTTCATTCCCGCACGGATCACCGGTTTCCTCATGATGCTGGTGACCCGGAATGAATCCGGTACGCCTTTCTCCAAGCGGCTTACAGGGTGGCTCCGGGATGCTGGCAGGCATCCGAGCCCGAACAGCGGGTATTTGGAAGCGGCGACTGCATGGCAGCTTGGCGTTAAACTTGGTGGAACCAATACATACAGAGGCGTTGTGTCGAACCGTCCGGAAATTGGGCCGGACACGACACCGCTTCGCGCGATGCATATTCAAAAGGCCATCCGTCAAATGCATACAGTGGCGTTTGTTTTTTGGCTTGTGATGACCGGAGTAGGAGTGTTGATTTATGCGATTGCCTGATCATGGGGCGAACCCCCGTCAGCTCTATAAGCGATTCGGACTGGAGGCGCCGGAGCAAATACTAGATTTTAGTGAGAACTGCAATCCGGAAGGTCCACCGCAAGCTGTGCTGGATGTATGGCCGGATCTGATGTGTAAGTTATCTTCCTACCCGCATCCAGACGGTGAGCCCTTTAAGCAAGCAGTGGCTGCTTTTCACGAAGTGGATGCATCGAGATTGCTCGCAGGAAATGGAGCGGCGGAATTGTTGGCGCTTTTAGCGGCACGGTATCGCGACAAACGGGCGATCGTCGTCCATCCGACGTTTTCAGAATATGAAGCGACTTTGCGGGCAAACGGAGTGAACATCCAGCCAATTGTGGCATCGGAGGAAAACGGTTTTCAATTGCCGCTTCAACCGATATTGGACGCTTTGGAGCAGGCGGATGTCATCTACCTTTGTACACCGAACAATCCGACGGGCATCCTGCCGACTCGGGAAGAATTGAAGGCTATCATCTTGCGGGCAGGAGAAGTCGGGACTGAGGTCGTTCTCGATGAAGCGTTCATTGATTTTGTGGATGAATCCTTGTCCTTCATCCCCGAACTGGATGCATTCACGCACGTGATCGTCGTACGTTCGATGACGAAAATGTATGCGATTCCCGGTATTCGCCTAGGGTATATCGCGGCGGATCCATTCATTATCGGAGAAATGAAGAAGACAGCTCCCCACTGGAACGTGAACGGCATTGCAGCTGAAATTGGCGCGATCTGCCTAGGTGAACAGGAGTACCGGGAGCGGGCGATCGGACATGCGAAAGTAGAGCGTGAAAAAATGGCCGCCTTTTTAAGGACGGAAGGATGCACGGTAACCGATTCGGTCTCCAATTTCTTGTCGTTCTCCTTGGAAGAGGGCCGGGACGCACGCAAATTGTATTCGGATATGCTCGCGCGAGGCATTGTTTTGCGCCATTCAGAGAATTTTCAAGGGATGGACGGCCGCTGGCTGCGAGTCGGCATGAAAAGCGAAACGGAGTTGAATCTGTTGAAAGAGGAGCTGTATCGATGGTTCGCAGCCAACTGACGTTCATCAGCGGCGGGGTCCGCTCGGGAAAGAGTTCGTTCGCGGAAGCGTTACTTGTGAAAGAAGCGGAAGAAGCGCACGGCCGCCTCATCTATATCGCTTCGGGAACAGCAACTGATGAGGAAATGGAGAGCCGGATCCGCAAGCACCAGTTGGACCGTGTTGGACAAAATTGGTTGACGATCGAGCAGCCGACCCGCTTGGAAGAGGCACTCAGCGAAATCCAGGAAGGTGATTTCGTCCTATGGGACTGCCTGACGACGTGGCTCGCGAATGAAATGTACGATGGATGGGAAACCGGAGCGCCTTGCATCGGACAACCGGGGTGCATGGAACGAAAAGCGGATGAAGTGATCCGGACGATTCAGGCGATTGCGAAGCGGGCGTCCCGTTTCATCATCGTGTCCAATGAAGTATTGGATGAACCGGCCTCCATCTATGAAGAAACAAGAATCTACTCCGAATGGATTGGGCGGCTGCACCAAAAAATTGTCCAGCTTTCGAGTACGGCAATCGAAATGGATCATGGCGTTGCGGTTTATTGGAAAAGGGAGGAGGCAAGCAAGGATGAACGGTCTAATGGTTATGGGAACGGCATCTGATGTCGGAAAAACGATGCTCTGCACAGCGTTTTGCAGATCGCTCGCAAATGAAGGAATCAAAGTTGCTCCCTTTAAATCACAAAATATGTCCCGGTTTGCGGCGGCTCTCCCGGATGGGAAAACGATGAGCCGGGCGCAATATTTACAGGCGGAAGCCGCCAAGACGACGCCAATGATCGAGATGAATCCGATTTTATTGCAGCCTTGCGGCAATCAAACATCGAATGTCTTCATGAACGGAGAGAAATTCGGACCTGTAGAAGGAATGGCCTATCGCGATCAATTTTTCGAACGGGGCATTGAAGCGATCCGTTCCTCTCTCGATACGCTGGCCGGCCTTTACGACACGGTCATTATCGAAGGAGCGGGCAGTCCGGCGGAAGTGAACTTGAATGATCGGGAACTGGTTAATATGCGCGTTGCAGACATGGCGGACGTTCCGGTCTTGCTCGTTGCGGACATCGAACGCGGCGGCGCGATTGCATCCATCGTGGGAACGCTTCAATTGCTGGCGCCCGAACACCGAGCCCGAGTAAAAGCGATTATTATTAATAAATTCCATGGAGACATCGGACTATTTCAGGATGGCATTGAATTCATCGAATCCTATACAGGAATCCGTGTGGCAGGCGTCATCCCTTTTAAAGCAGACCATGGCATCGAAGAAGAGGACATGGAACGCGTGGTGCAGGACGCCCCGCAAGGAATCGATCGCTATGACGAATGGGCGAAGCATATCCAGGCACATATCGATTGGCCATACATCAAATCGCTGCTCACAGGTGAAGCGGAATGACCGGACTGCTGTTGGCGTTGCAGTTTTTCACGTCTATCCCTGTGCAGAAAGAGCTGCCACTCGGCAAAAAGGAAGTGACGGACATGTACATGGCGCTCCCGTTCATCGGCGCGCTCATTGGCGCCGCCATGTTCGGCGCGGCGTGGCTCTGTACAGAAATGCTCGGTATGGGATCCTTCCTGACAGCGGTAATCGTCGTAGTGGTTGGTATCGGACTCACCGGTGGCCTGCACGTCGATGGATTTGCGGACACGGGAGATGCTTTTTTCTCCTATCGGGACCAAAAAAAACGGCTCGAAATATTAGAGGACCCGCGCATCGGCGCTTTTGGCACGATGGCAATCGTCTTATTGATTGCCGGCAAGATCGCTTTATTTCAGGAATTAATTGCCGAAGGGAAAGGAAACATAGTGCTTTATGTGGCGGTCCCTTTCCTCGCAAGGGCAGGGATGAATGTATACTTCGCATCCATCCGTACAGCGAAAGAGGAAGGGCTGGCGCACTTCTTCCAAGGGAAACTGAAGAAGGGCATCCTTTTCGGCTGGTCGATTGGGATAGGAATAGCCGTTTTGATTTTGTTGGGCTACTACTTTGGAAACATCGTGTTTCCTGTCATTTTATTTGCCGTAATAGCACTCGGCTTGCTGATTTACCAGCGATGGTCGGTCCGTAACTTCGGCGGCGTAACCGGAGATTTGGCCGGTGCGTTTGTGGAAGGGATGGAGGCGCTATTATGGTTGACGATCATCATGTGTATTTGATTCGCCATTTGCCGACTGAAGGGAATGGGAAGCGCCAATATATAGGCTGGACCGATGAATCGATTTCAAGTGGCCACGGCAGGTCCCAGCTTGATTTATTCGGTGAGGTCAAGACAGTATACGGAAGCGATTTGCTCCGAGCGAAGGAAAGTGCGGCTGTTTATTTCCCCGAAGCGGGCTACGTGGCAGATAGCAGGTGGCGGGAATGCCATTTTGGCGATTTTGAAGGGAAAACATATGCGGAGCTGGAAATGGATGAGGAGTACCGCATGTGGATAGACGATCCAAAGGGAACTGCTCCTAGAGGCGGAGAATGTTTGGCGGAGGTGGAAGCGAGAGTGCGGTCAGCGCTTTTGGATGTGCCGCCCGGAAGCGTCGTTGTCACACACGGCGGGCCGATCCGGTCGTTGCTTGCACTTTTTTCACCGGATGGTCCGGCAGATTTTTGGTCGTGGTCGGTTCCGCACGGATCGGTTTGGAAGCTGGCTTGGCGCCATTATGACGACTTGAAGGAGGGGTTGCCATGCATATCTTTATCGGAGGTGCCCATAACGGAAAGCGGGAGTTTGTAAGAAACTGGCTGGAGGAGCCGTCCCAATGGGTGTGGGTCGGTGAGGGGCATGCATGGGACTTGGACCGTTTGGCGGAAGTGGATTCGGAATTTATTGTGCTGGACCGCATCGAGGAGTGGCTGGAGCGTTCTCCAATGGACGAAGCCGATGCATGGAATCATATAATAAAAGGAATAGAAGGCAAGGAAACCGTAGTCATTCTGACAGATTTAGGCCGGGGCATCGTGCCGGTCGATCCGGAACAACGGAAACTTCGAGACCAATGCGGCCGCTTGTACCAATGGCTGATGGCGGAAGCGGATGAAGTGACCCGGATCTGGTACGGTCTTGCACAAACATTAAAGAAAAGGGGAGAGACAGGATGAAAATTTATACACGGACTGGGGATAAGGGGAAAACAAGTTTAATTGGCGGGCGCGTCGATAAGGATAGCTTGCGCGTTGAAGCATACGGAACAATTGATGAGCTGAATTCATTTATCGGAAAAGCGATGACGGAGCTGGACGCTGATAAATTCAAGGATTTATTGGAAGACCTCGAAGCCATTCAGAACGAATTGTTCGATGGCGGCGGGGACTTGGCCAATGTGATGAAGGAGCGCCATTATAAATTATCCGAGGAGCCGATTGAAGTACTCGAACAGCGGATCGATGCCTTGATGGAAGAAGCCCCGCCACTCGAGAAATTCATTTTGCCAGGAGGATCGCCTGCAGCAGCAACGCTTCACATCGCGAGAACCGTGACAAGACGGGCAGAGCGTCTGACTGTGACATTAATGAAAGCGGAAGAAGATGTACCGCCGACTGTGCAGAAATATTTAAACCGGCTTTCCGATTATTTATTCGTTGCCGCTCGTATTGTTAACGCGCGAATTGGCGTGCCGGATAATGAATATGTCCGCAGCGCCAAAGTGTTTCGGACAGGAAAAAAGAAAGAGGATTGAACATGCAACTGAAGAGACTGACGTTAACCGCGATTTTTGCAGCATTATGCGCCATCGGAGGATTTATCAAAATCCCTTCCGGCATCGGCTCGCTCGCACTGGACACGGTGCCGGCATTATTGGCGGCGGCATTTTTACCACCGGTTTTTACCGGACTCGCATCTTCGATTGGCCATTTGTCGTCTGCCATGTATTCTGGATTTCCGCTTGGGCCGTTTCATCTGCTAATCGCCATCGAAATGTTTGTCATTTTGTATGTGTTTGCGAGACTTCATAAAAGCGGCCGACATGTATGGAAATGGTTATTTTTCATTGTAGCAAACGGGCTGCTGGCCCCTTTGCCATTCTATTTCCTCGTGTCTCCGGCATTTTTCGTCGGTGCCGTTCCGGCAATTTTCCTCGCCACTGTATTAAATGCCGCAGTTGCAGGTATCGTCATGCCGGCGGTAGAGAAGGCGATGAGCCGGAGGACAGGTTTGATTCAATAAGGGTTGCAGTGAATTTGTAAGGCAGGATGAGTCAAAGAAAACGGACTGGAATGCGTTTGGTTTTATGGGAAAGTAATGGCGGTGGAAGGTGGTTGGAACGAATGAGAAATGCAGTCCAATTGGAAGGCGGTTTGATTCTTACGACCGACAATTCCGGAGGTATAGGAATGAAGGCGGCGGATGTCGTCAGCGTTCCCGATCGGACCACCGCACGCTTTGCCGCGCGGGTAGCACTGCTCGAGCAATGGGCAGCAGGAGCTGATCCGATCGCCGTGCTCATCCATAACTTCAGCGGTCCGGAAAGCTGGCAAGCCTACGAAGCCGGCGTTCGGGATATATTTGAAGAAGCCGGCATAGCACCACCGTCAATTACTGGAAGCACGGAGACAAACATGACTCTTCTGCAATCGGCAGTTGCGGTTACGATGATCGGCAAACAGAAAAGGCCCATGGAAGAAGGGGAAGTCGTCTGGTTCACTTATGGCGTTCCGCTCGTCGGAAACGCCGTACTTGAACAGGAACAGCACGTCGCCTCGCTTCGGTCCATTCGAGAAGCACTTCAATTCGGGCTGATCAAGCGACTATGGCCCGTCGGTTCAGGCGGTTTGCTGAAAGAAGTGCGGGATTTATTCGAGAATGCTGATGTCACAATCCAATCCACTCTCGATCCGGCAGCCTCCGCGGGACCGTCCACCTGCGTACTCGTCGCTGTCCCTGTAGGTGGCGTGGACGAAGCGAAATCACATTTTGGAGAAAACTTGCATGAGCTGGTTGTGGTGCGTTGAGTAGATGAACCTGTAGATCCTTTAGGGAAAGGGATTTGCAGGTTTTTTGTTTTTGGCCGTGGGAGTTTGTTGGATTATCTGGCTTTTGCTTTGTTTATCTGGCGTTCGTTTTGATTTACTGGCGTTCAGGCGGTTTATCTGGCGTTCGTTTTGATTTACTGGCGTTCAGGCGGTTTATCTGGCGTTCGTTTTGTTTTACTGGCGTTCAGGCGGTTTATCTGGCGTTCGTTTTGTTTTACTGGCGTTCGGCCGGGTTATCTGGCGTTCATTTTGATTTTCTGGCGTTCAGGCGGTTTATCTGGCGTTCGATTTGATTTACTGGCGTTCAGGTGGGTTATCTGGCGTTCGTTTTGATTTACTGGCGTTCGGCCGGGTTATCTGGCGTTCATTTTGATTTACTGGCGTTCAGGTGGGTTATCTGGCGTTCGTTTTGATTTTCTGGCGTTCAGGCGGGTTATCTCGCGTTCGTTTTGTTTTACTGGCGTTCGGGCGGGTTATCTGGCGTTCATTTTGAAATAATGGCGTTCAGCTGGAGTTAGTGGCGTTCCTACTTTAATTGGCGTTTACCTCAGTAATTTGGCGTGCTCCCAGGTTAATATGGTATTTCCCTAAAAGTTTGACGCAAGCCCCAAGTCTATTTCCCATTCCTATTACAATCGCTAGGCAATCAACCAACTAACTTTACGCACCAAATCAATCCACCAGTCATTTAAATCCCTAACCTAATCTCTGCAAATCCCCATTAACCGCCCCTCACAAAAATCAAATTCCCTACACATCAAAAAACTCCAACTTTCCTGAATGATTGAAAATAAACGTTGACTGAATGCTCATTCATATTCTAAACTAGAATCAGAATATCGACATCTGTATAATTTTCTACTACACTATTCGTAACGTTCATATGATTGGGAAAGGGGAGAACATGGATGAAACCGTTATTGATTGCCAACTTGGTTTTGTTCCTTGCGGTTACGGCGTATGCTTTGGCGTTGTTCACATATTTGATTCGCACGCGTGTTGAGTATATTAAGCTTGGCCGGAAAGAGGAGTTTGATAGCCGGGTTTCGGAGCGTTTGCGGGAAGTTTGGGTCAATGTGTTTGGCCAGAAGAAGTTATTGAAGGATAAGAAAAGTGGTTCGATCCACGTCATGTTTTTCTACGGGTTCCTGCTTGTGCAGTTTGGGGCGATTGATCTCATTTGGAAAGGGCTGAAACCGGGGTCGCATTTGCCGTTTGGCCCGATTTATGGTGCGTTCACTTTCTTCCAGGAAATCGTAGTTTTCATGATTTTAGTGGCGGTTGTATGGGCTTTCCATCGCCGTTATGTTGAAAAGCTTGTCCGTTTGAAACGCGGATGGAAGTCGGGGCTTGTTCTTATTTTTATCGGAACGCTCATGTTGTCTACATTGGTTGCGAATGGCATGAACATGATTTGGCAGGGGCATGAAACAACTTGGACGGAGCCTATGGCGTCCGCAATTGCAAGCGCTTTCGCATTTCTATCGCCAACAGCAGCGGCGGCTATTTTCTTCGTTGCCTGGTGGGTTCACTTGCTAACATTGCTGACGTTCCTCGTTTATGTGCCGCAATCGAAGCACGCGCATTTGATTGCTGGACCGGTTAATACGTATATGATGCGCTTCGACCGTCGCGGGAAATTGGCGCCTATCGATTTTGAAGCGTTGGAGGAAGCGGAAGACGAAGACGATATGCCTGCTCTTGGGGTTGGCAAAATCACCGATTTTACGCAGAAGCAAATGATCGACTTCTACGCGTGCGTGGAATGCGGCCGCTGTACGAATATGTGTCCGGCAACAGGGACGGGTAAAATGCTGTCGCCGATGGATTTGATTACAAAGCTTCGCGATAATTTGACGAATACCGGCGCGCTTGTAACAAAGAAGCAGCCATGGGTGCCGACTTTCGCCTTCAAACAGACAAAGGGGAATCAAATCGCACTTGCGGCAGGCATGGAAGGCGCGACGATTGACGATATTTACAGCCCGTCACTAATCGGAGATGTCATTACCGAAGAGGAAATTTGGGCTTGTACGACTTGCCGGAACTGTGAAGATCAATGCCCTGTTATGAATGAGCACGTGGATAAAATCATCGACTTGCGCCGTTATCTTGTTATGACGGAAGGGAAGATGGATGCGGATGCTCAGCGGGCGATGACGAATATCGAACGCCAAGGAAATCCGTGGGGCTTGAACCGGAAGGAGAAGGAGAATTGGCGGGATGCCCGTCCGGACCTTCATATTCCGACGGTTAAGGAATTGAAAAAATCGGGTGAGGAATTCGAGTATTTGTTCTGGGTCGGTGCCATGGGTGCGTTCGACAACCGTTCACAGAAAATCGCGCTTGCGTTTGCGCATCTGATGAATGAAGCAGGCGTGAAGTTCGCAATTCTTGGCAATAAAGAAAAGAACTCTGGAGACACGCCGCGGCGCCTGGGGAACGAGTTTTTATTCCAGGAACTTGCGACAGCGAACATTGAAGAATTCGAGAAAAACGGCGTTACGAAAATCGTGACAATCGATCCTCACGCTTACAATATTTTCAAAAATGAATATCCGGATTTCGGATTCAAAGCGGAAGTGATCCACCATACGGAGCTTCTCGATCAGCTTGTGAAAGCCGGCAAGCTGGAACCGAAGCATGCGATTAATGAAACAATTACGTTCCATGATTCCTGTTACCTCGGCCGTTACAATGACGTGTATGATCCACCGCGTGAAATCTTGAAAGCCATTCCGGGCGTCAATCTCGTCGAAATGAAGCGGAACCGCAATGACGCAATGTGCTGCGGAGCAGGCGGCGGTCTCATGTGGATGGAAGAAGACGCAGGGCACCGTGTCAATGTTGCTCGTACGGAACAGGCGCTTGAAGTGAGTCCGGGAATTATTTCATCGGGTTGTCCGTTCTGCTTGACGATGCTTTCCGATGGAACGAAAGCGGTCGAAGTAGAAGATAAAGTCGGCACATACGATATTGCAGAGTTGCTGGAGCGTTCCGTTTTTGGTGAAGGCTGGCAGCCGGTAACCGAGGAAGAGGAAGAACCGGTCTTGCAATAAGATGATTGCAGATAGAACTGAACAGCGATATAATTAAGAAAATATGAAATACCAAGAAGACTGGTAGTTTCCAAAACCGAAGAGGGGGTGCGCAACACTCCCTCTTTTTCTAAATGAGTACCGAGCGAGCGTTCAGTCGTCGGTGGTAATTAAAAATGTAAACGCTATCAAAACAGGAGGGGTTGGAATGGCGAAGACAGTTATTCTCGAAGGGGCACGCACACCATTTGCGAAGTTGGGAGGCGCTCTTTCCAAAAAAACGGCAAGTGATTTGGGGGGCATCGCGATCAAAGGGGCATTGGATCGCGCAGGCGTTCAGCCGGATGAAGTCGATGAGGTGATTATCGGTACTGTATTGCAGGCAGGCCAAGGCCAAATTCCATCGAGGCAAGCCGCGGCCAAAGCAGGCATTCCGTGGAACGTCAAAACAGAGACAATCAATAAAGTGTGTGCTTCGGGCATGCGAAGCGTCACACTCGCCGATCAGCTCATTCGGCTCGGTGAGGAGGAAGTGATCGTGGCGGGCGGCATGGAGTCAATGTCGAATGCACCGTATTATGCTCCTGGCGTCCGGTTCGGATTGAAGATGGGGGACGCGTCCCTTGTTGACGGCATGATCTATGATGGTTTGTCTTGTTCATTTTCACCGGAACGTGTCCATATGGGGACGTATGGCAACAGCACAGCAGAAGAGTTTTCCATTAGTCGCGCGCAGCAGGACGAATGGTCGCTGCGCAGCCATGAGCGTGCTTTGAATGCTATTGATGAAGGCTTCTTCGCGGAAGAAATCATTCCAGTCGAAATCCCTCAACGAAAAGGCGATCCGGTTTTGGTAGCGCTTGACGAAGCGCCGCGTCGCGATACTTCGCTTGAATCATTGGCGAAATTACGTCCGGCTTTCGGAAAAGACGGCACCATCACGGCAGGGAACGCTCCGGGAGTCAATGATGGGGCATGCGCGCTCGTGTTAATGAATGAGGAGCGTGCGCTGAAAGAAGGAAAGACTCCGCTTGCCACTATTATAGGGCATGCAGAAGTGGCAGTTGAACCACAAAACTTCCCGCAGACGCCTGGTTTAGTTATTAACGAGTTATTGAAAAAGACAGGAAAAACGCTGGAAGACATTGACTTGTTTGAAATAAACGAAGCATTTGCAGCTGTGGCGCTTGCCAGTTCACAAATTGCAGGACTTGATTCGGAAAAGGTGAATGTCAACGGAGGAGCGGTAGCACTTGGCCACCCGATCGGTGCAAGCGGCACGCGGATCATTTTGACACTTGCGTATGAATTGAAACGCCGCGGCGGCGGAATCGGCATCGCATCGATCTGTTCGGGTGGCGGGCAAGGCGACGCCATCATGATTGAAGTGGCTAAGGGGCAATGAATGGTTTGCTGAAGCTCGTTTGAGTCTTCTAAGACTGCAGTAATGCAATCGAATCATGCCATAAGCGGATTTATGCTCGGTATAGAGCCGTTTTTGCGCGTCTGGCCATGGGTTATGCGCGGATGAGCTCGCGTTATGCGCGCGTTCCGCGAACTTATGCGCGGCTACACGGCTTTATGCTCGGTTACATCCCATTTATGCGCGCCATGCCGCCGGTTACACGTGGGCATTCAGCGTGCAGAAGGATCCAAGAACAACACAGATTTCATCTCAAAACTTCTCGAATATAGCGCAATTAAAATAGATATGCAATTCAAGTAAGGGGAACGGAGGAAATGGACATGGAAATTAAAAAAGTGATGGTAATCGGTGCAGGACAAATGGGGGGCGGCATCGCTCAAGTATGTGCACAGGCCGGTTACGATGTGAAGTTAAACGACATTAAAGAAGAATCGTATGCTAAAGGGTTTGCCGTTATTGAAAAGAACCTATCCCGCAATGTGGAAAAAGGTCGCCTGACAGAGGAAGAAAAGGGCGAGGTGCTGGCTCGTATTACGAAGTCGCTCGATTTGCAGGATGCTTCGGATGTGGATCTTGTCATCGAAGCTGCGGTGGAGAATATGGATATTAAGAAATCCATTTTCAAGCAGCTGGATGGCATCGCTCCTGCGCATGCCATTCTTGCGACAAACACGTCGTCCTTGCCGATTACAGAAATCGCAGCGGTGACGAATCGTCCGGGCAAGGTGATTGGCATGCATTATATGAACCCGGTGCCGGTCATGAAACTCGTGGAGATCATTCGTGGATTGGCAACAGAAGATGCGGTGTACGATGCGGTGGAAGAGATGACACGCAAACTGTCCAAGACACCGGTTGAAGTGAATGACTTCCCGGGATTTGTTGCAAATCGTGTTTTGATGCCGATGATCAATGAAGCGATTTTTACGCTATATGAAGGCGTTGCGTCCAAGGAAGCGATTGATGAAGTGATGAAGCTGGGCATGAACCATCCGATGGGTCCGCTTCAGCTCGCTGATTTTATTGGCCTCGACACATGCCTATACATTATGGAAACGTTGTACGAAGGATTCGGCGACTCCAAATACCGTCCGTGTCCGCTACTTCGGAAATATGTGAATGCTGGCTGGCTCGGCAAGAAATCGGGTCGCGGCTTTTATGAATATACCTGATGAACACCACGTCAGGATCTGAAAAACCAGGTCACTATGAGACCTCAAGTAAACGGCAAAGGAGATCAATCAAATGGATTTACGATTCACCGAAGAACAGCAGATGATGCGGACCATGGTGAGGGATTTTGCTAAATCAGAAATCGAACCGTTCATTCCGAATATGGAGGCGGGGGAATTTCCACGGGAGATCCTGAAGAAAATGGGAGAGCTCGGTTTGATGGGCATTACGGTGCCTGAAAAATATGGCGGTTCGGAAATGGACTTCGTTTCCTATATCATCGCCATCCATGAGCTGTCGAAAGTGAGTGCCGTTGTCGGCGTCATTCTCTCCGTTCATACGTCTGTCGGGACGAATCCGATTCTTTATTTCGGTACTGAGAAACAGAAGGAGACGTATGTTCCGAAGATGGCATCCGGTGAATACTTGGGGGCGTTCTGCCTGACAGAGCCACAATCAGGCTCTGACGCAGGGTCATTAAAGACACGGGCCGTGCGGCAGGATGATCACTACATAGTAAACGGCTCCAAAGTATTTATTACGAACGGCGGGGAGGCGGATGTGTATATCGTATTCGCTTCCACCGAGCCGAAACTTGGAACAAAGGGCATTACCGCCTTTATTGTCGATAAAGGTACGCCGGGTCTCGTGATTGGCAAGGACGAGGAGAAGATGGGCTTGCACGGTTCCCGGACCGTCCAACTGACCTTCGAAGACATGAAAGTGCCGGCTACAAACCGGCTTGGCGAAGAAGGCGAAGGGTTCAAAATTGCCATGGCAAATCTGGACGTCGGACGGATCGGCATTGCCGCCCAGTCCCTTGGCATAGCGGAAGCGGCTTTGGAAGCGGCGTCCGGATACGCGAAGGAACGCGTTCAGTTCGGCAAGCCGATTGCCGCCAATCAAGGTGTCGGCTTCAAACTCGCTGATATGGCGACGGCAGCCGAGGCAGCAAGGCTACTTGTCTATCGGGCCGCTCAGCTGAGAGCGGAAGGGAAATCATGCGGCAAGGAAGCTTCCATGGCGAAATTATTCGCTTCGCAAGCAGCGATGGACAATGCGATCGAGGCGGTACAGGTTTTCGGCGGCTACGGCTACACGGAAGACTACCCGGTTGAACGGTATTTCCGTGATGCGAAAGTGACACAGATCTATGAAGGCACGAGCGAAATTCAGCGCCTCGTTATTACAAAAAATCTAATCAACTATTAACATAGACAGCTCAATAGGAGGAAAATGAGATGGACTTTAAATTATCAGAAGAACATGAAATGATCCGGAAAATGGTTCGTGATTTTGCAATGAAAGACGTTGCGCCAACAGCGGCGGAACGTGATGAAGAAGAGCGGTTCGATATGGATATCTTCAAGAAAATGGCGGAGCTCGGCTTAACGGGTATTCCTTGGCCGGAAGAGTACGGCGGTATCGGAAGCGATTATCTTGCGTATGTCATCGCGGTCGAAGAGCTTTCCCGCGTCTGTGCTTCCACGGGCGTTACACTTTCCGCCCATACTTCACTTGCTGGGTGGCCGGTATACAAATTCGGCACGGAGGAACAAAAACAGAAGTACCTTCGTCCGATGGCGGAAGGAACAAAAATCGGTGCATACGGTTTGACAGAGCCGGGCTCCGGGTCTGATGCGGGCGGCATGCGCACAACGGCGAAGCTGGATGGCGATCATTATGTATTGAATGGCTCGAAGATCTTCATTACTAACGGCGGCATCGCGGATATTTATATCGTCTTTGCTGTAACGGATCCGGAATCAAAGCATAAAGGAACGAGCGCTTTCATCGTTGAGAAAGATTTCGCTGGCTTCTCAGTTGGCAAGAAGGAGAAAAAGCTTGGAATTCGTTCCTCGCCTACAACTGAGATCATGTTTGATAATTGCCGGGTGCCGAAGGAGAATTTGCTTGGCGAAGAAGGAGAAGGTTTCATTATCGCCATGAAAACACTCGATGGCGGACGGAACGGAATTGCGGCTCAAGCAGTCGGCATCGCGCAAGGCGCACTCGACGCAGCGGTCGATTATGCGAAAGAGCGTGTTCAATTCGGAAAACCGATTGCGGCAAATCAAGGCGTGGGATTCAAGCTCGCTGATATGGCGACGGCGACGGAAGCGTCCCGCTTGCTTACGTACCAGGCTGCATGGCTGGAATCGAACGATCTTCCATACGGAAAAGCGTCTGCAATGGCTAAATTAATGGCTGGTGATACAGCGATGAAAGTGACGACGGAAGCGGTTCAAGTGTTTGGTGGCTACGGCTATACGAAGGATTATCCGGTGGAACGCTTCATGCGCGACGCGAAAATCACGCAAATTTATGAAGGAACGCAGGAAATCCAGCGACTTGTCATCTCCCGCATGCTGACAAAGTAACGGAGGTGCGTGATGCAATTGAAACGGGAAGTGAAATCATCTGTCAAAGATGAAGGATTGATTGAAAAAAGGCGCGAGCAGATTATTGACGGTGCGGTGAAGCTTTTCAAGGAGAAGGGGTTCCACCGCGCGACGACCCGCGAAATCGCAAAAGCGGCCGGGTTCAGCATCGGCACGTTATATGAATATATCCGGACAAAGGAAGATGTCCTTTATTTAGTCTGTGACAACATCTACCACGAAGTGCAATCCCGTCTTTCCTCCGTTATGCAGCAGGAAGGGACGCTGGAGGGACTGCGGGCTGCGATCGGCGAATACTTCAGCTTAATCGATGATATGGCGGATGAATTTGTCGTCATGTATCAGGAATCGAAGTCCTTGCCGAAGGATGCGCTGCAATATGTCCTGAAAAAAGAGCTGGAGATGGTCGGCTTATTTGAAAACTTGCTGGCATCATGTGTGGAATCAGGTGAATTGCGGTTGGCTAACAAGGAAAGCAACCTGGCTGCCCACCACATTGTCGTTCAAGGGCAAATGTGGGCATTCCGCAGATGGACCTTGCACAGCCGCTATTCAATAGATGAATTTATTGAAATGCAAACTGAGCAATTATTCAAAGGGATCACATCACGTTCGTGAAATGAAGCAGAAGGGGTGTTCACTCATGGCAACAGTAGATATTTACAAACCAAAGCATCATGTCCGCTTCGTGACGGCATCCAGCCTGTTCGACGGACACGACGCTTCTATTAACATCATGCGCCGCATTTTGCAGTCGACGGGGGCGGAAGTTATCCATCTCGGCCATAACCGTTCGGTCGAGGAAGTCGTCAATGCGGCAATTCAGGAGGATGTTCAAGGCATCGCCATTTCCTCTTATCAAGGCGGGCATGTCGAATATTTCAAGTACATGCATGATCTTCTTCAGGAAAAAGGAGCTCCGCACATCCGCATCTATGGCGGAGGCGGCGGTGTCATTTTGCCGAAGGAAATTAAAGAATTGCATGATTACGGCATCGCGTGGATTTTCTCTCCGGAAGACGGCCGCAAGCTAGGTCTCCAAGGGATGATCAACCGGATGATGGAAGAATGTGATTTTCTGACGGAGAAGGCGGATGAACTGGCGAATCTTGACCGTGTCAGCACGGAGGCGCCTGAAGTGCTTGCCAACTTGATCACGTATGCGGAAGAAATGCATGACAAAGGAAACGAGAATGCGAAAGCGTTCATCGAAAAGGCAAGAAGCATGTCGAAGCAGACGCCTGTTCTTGGAATTACAGGGACAGGGGGAGCTGGGAAAAGTTCATTGACCGACGAACTGATCCGCCGCTTCCTCCGCGAGCTGCCAGAGAAGAAAGTCGCTATCCTATCGGTCGATCCGACGAAGCAGAAGACGGGAGGCGCACTTCTCGGTGACCGAATCCGGATGAACGCCATCTTCAACAAGCGTGTCTTCATGCGCAGCTTGGCAACACGCGGTTCGAGAACTGAACTGTCCGGTGCCATCCAAGATGTGCTCGATGTCGTGAAAACGGCCGGCTACGATTTGATTATCGTCGAGACGAGTGGGATCGGGCAAGGGGATGCGGAAATTACGGAAATCTCCGATGTGTCGATGTATGTCATGACGAGCGAGTTCGGCGCTCCGACGCAGCTGGAGAAAATCGACATGATCGACTATGCGGATTTGATTGTCATTAATAAATTCGAACGGAAAGGATCCGAAGATGCGTTGAGCCAAGTGCAAAAACAGTATCAGCGGAGCCATATGCTGTTCGATAAGGACTTGGATACGATGCCGGTATACGGCACGATTGCGAGCCAATTCAACGATAAGGGAACGAATTCTCTCTTTGCAGCCCTTGTAGCGAAGCTGAATGAAAAGTGCTCCCTCGACTGGGAAACGTCCTACACGGAATTCGTCAAGACACAAAAGCAGAACGTCATCATTCCGAACGACCGGACGCATTACTTGCGTGAAATTTCCGGGGCGATCCGGGACTATCATAAAAAATCAGCCCAGCAGGTGGAGCTTGCAAGACGACTCTTCCAATTGGAAGGTGCACTTCAGGCGGTTAAAGAGTCCGCGCCTGAGGATGCGCTCATTGCCTCCCTGGAATCACTGGCAGAAGGAGTGCGTGAAGAGCTGACAGGCGAATCAAAACGGATTCTTCAAAACTGGGAAGCGTTGAAGCAGGCATATGCAGGCGATGAATTTGTCACGAAAATCCGGGATAAGGAAATCCGCACCATCCTGAGGACAACAAGCTTAGCAGGACTCAAGATTCCGAAAATCGCACTTCCGAAATATGAAGACTATGGCGAAATCCTGCGTTGGGTGTACAAAGAAAACGTACCGGGTTCCTTCCCATACACAGCGGGCGTGTTTCCGTTCAAGCGCGAAGGAGAAGATCCGAAACGTCAATTTGCAGGAGAAGGGACGCCGGAACGGACGAACCGCCGTTTCCATTACTTGTCGAAAGACGACGACGCAAAACGCTTATCGACAGCCTTCGACTCCGTAACGTTATACGGGGAAGATCCTGACGAACGGCCGGATATTTACGGGAAAGTCGGGGAGTCAGGCGTCAGCATTTGTACATTGGAAGACATGAAGAAGCTGTATGCCGGCTTCGACCTTTGTGCGCCATCGACATCCGTTTCCATGACCATCAACGGACCAGCTCCGATCATCTTGGCGATGTTCATGAATACGGCGATTGATCAGCAGGTGAGAAAGCTGGAAGAGGAGCTCGGCCGGACATTGACTGTGGAGGAATTCACGGACATCCGGGAGAAAACGCTCCAAGTCGTTCGGGGTACCGTGCAGGCGGATATTCTGAAAGAGGACCAAGGACAGAATACATGTATCTTCTCGACGGAATTTGCGCTCCGGATGATGGGGGATATCCAGCAGTATTTCATTGATCATAAGGTGAGGAACTACTACTCTGTCTCCATTTCGGGCTATCATATCGCGGAAGCCGGGGCCAACCCGATTTCCCAGCTTGCGTTTACGCTCGCAAACGGTTTTACGTATGTGGAATATTATTTGAGCCGCGGAATGAAAATCGATGATTTCGCGCCGAACTTATCGTTCTTCTTCTCAAACGGCCTTGACCCGGAATATACGGTCATCGGCCGGGTGGCGCGCCGCATTTGGGCAGTAGCTATGCGGGAGAAATACGGCGCCAACGAGCGGAGCCAAAAACTGAAATACCACGTCCAAACATCAGGCCGAAGTCTGCATGCGCAGGAAATTGATTTCAATGACATCCGGACAACGCTGCAAGCTCTAATGGCGCTGCAAGATAACTGCAACTCACTTCATACGAATGCATATGATGAAGCGATTACGACACCGACCGAAGAATCAGTGCGCCGGGCAATGGCGATCCAAATGATCATTACGAAGGAACATGGCTTGTCTAAAAACGAGAACCCGCTCCAGGGGGCTTTCATTATCGAAGAGCTGACAGACCTCGTGGAAGAAGCGGTCCTTCAGGAATTTGACCGGCTGAATGACCGGGGCGGAGTGCTGGGTTCTATGGAGACACAGTACCAGCGCGGCAAAATCCAAGAGGAATCGATGCATTATGAGATGAAGAAGCATTCGGGCGAGCTGCCGATTATCGGCGTCAATACGTACCTGAACCCGAATCCGCCGTCTGAAGAAGACATCGATAACATGGAAATCGCAAGGGCGACGAAAGAAGAAAAAGAAACGCAGATTGCCAATTTGCGTTCGTTCCAAAAGCAGCATGAAGATAAAGCCGCGCAGGCACTTCGTCATCTTCAGGAAGTGGCGACAACGGGCGGCAACATTTTTGCTGAACTGATGGAAACTGTTAAAGTGGCAAGTCTTGGCCAAATCACTAACGCGTTATACGAAGTGGGCGGCCAATATAGACGGAATATGTAAGGGAAGCTCGACAACCATTTGAAGGACGATCCACCAGCGGATCGTCCTTTCTTCCATGCCAAGTGACTAACTGATGAATAAATAGGGTACACATAACATATGTAAATACTTGGGCGTTTTTAATGCGGTTTTATAGAATGCTGAAAAACCGTAATTCCAAATCATTGGATTCATGGGACGTCAAGACTAAAACATTTTCAATTTGTTGGATTCTTAGTGGATTTTGGATGTTCATCATCCGTATAATAAGGATACAAGCGAAGGGGGATTGGCCGGCATGAAAACGTACCATCACGCAATCATCATTTTGATCATTATTGTCCTGATTTATTTCATGTACGGTGCCGGTCTGGGCGCGATCCCATTCCTGCTTGCAGCCACGTATCTTTCGTGCCTGAGCATCAAAGAGTTCAGACGATTCAAGAAGAGTAAAAGATGGTAGCATAATAGGGACAGCTTTGTATATAATGATAAGTATGCTTATGTTCAGGGAAAGGACGTGCGTCTATTGAATCTTAAAGAAATGACAAAAGAAGAACTAGCTGAAGAATCCATGATTGACATTGCGTTTGCCATTTTAACAGACCGGCGCGAGCCATTGACCCTTCAGCAGTTGATGGATGAAATCCGCGAATTGACGGGTATGAATGAAACTCAAATGCAAGACAAGCTCCTGCAATTTTATACGGATATGAACATTGACGGTAGATTCCTTGCTATCCACGATAATCGTTGGGGCCTCCGCGAGTGGTATCCAGTCGATCAAATCGAAGAGGAAACGGCTCCAGTCGTTAAAGTACGCAAGAAGAAAAAGAAGAAGGCGTATGACGATGAGGACGAGGAAGAAGAGGAAGATCTCGTAGAAGACGAGGATGAAGAATTGTTCGATGAGGAATATGATGAACTCGACGAAGAAGATGATGAAGACCTTGATGAGGAAGAAGAAGAGGAAGACATTATCGAAATCGAAGAAGATCTAATTGATGCGGACGATGAGCTGGAAATCATTCCGGACGAGGAACTCGACATTGACGAGGAAGAACTCGATGAGGAAGAAGAAGAGGAAGAGTTAGAAGAGGACGAGGAAGATCTCTAATAATTATTGCTTGACTTCGAGCTCCTGAAGAATTAAGATTTAATTGGGCTCCTTGAAAAAGGACACATGAATTCATGTATATGCGCTCCTCTTGTAGATAGACTACAACGAGGAGCTTTTTTGTTGTTTCATATGCATCCGGTCACACCCCGAAAAAAGAATGGAGGAGTTATTCATGACAAAATACGTATTTATTACCGGCGGTGTCGTATCTTCGCTAGGTAAAGGAATCAACGCAGCATCTCTCGGACGGCTTCTCAAAAACCGCGGATTACAAGTGACAATGCAAAAGTTCGATCCATACATTAACATAGACCCGACGATGATGAGCCCGTTACAGCATGGTGAAGTGTTCGTCACCCAAGACGGCGCAGAAACGGATCTCGACATCGGCCATTATGAGCGCTTCATCGATATCGATTTGAATAAGTACTCCAACATCACAATGGGGAAAGTGTACTCGAACGTTCTTCAAAAAGAGCGGAATGGTGAATATAACGGAGCGACTGTCCAAGTCATTCCGCATATCACGAATGAAATCAAAACATTGATCAAACGTGCAGGCCAGGAAATGAAAGCAGATGTTGTCATTACGGAAATCGGGGGCAGCGTCGGCGATTTCGAATCCCTTCCATACCTTGAAGCCATCCGCCAAATGAAAACAGACCTTGGCAAAGATGATGTTATGTATATCCACAACACGCTTATTCCTTATTTGAAGGCAGCAGGCGAAATGAAAACAAAGCCGACGCAGCATAGCGTTAAAGAACTTCGCAGCCTGGGCATCCAGCCAAACATGATCGTCGTGCGCAGCGAATACCCGGTACCGCAGGAAATGAAAGATAAGATCGCTCTTTTCTGTAACATCAAACCGGAAGAAGTCATCGAGGCACGTGACGCAGAAACATTGTACGAAGTGCCGCTCCGTTTGCACGAGCAGCGCATGGATGACATCGTTGTCGAGTTCCTTGGCCTTGAAACAAAAGCGCCTGAAATGGGCAGCATCGAAGAAATCGTCAGCCTCGTGAAAAACTTGAAAAACAAAGTACGCGTGGCCCTCGTAGGAAAATACGTGGAGTTGCAAGATGCTTATATCTCCCTCGTGGAAGCATTGCGTCACGCGGGCTATGCGTTTGATGCCGATATCGACATTAAATGGATTAACTCGGAAGAAGTGACAGAAGGCAATGTAGCGGAGATGCTAAAAGATGTAGAAGGCCTCATCGTTCCTGCCGGCTTCGGCGAACGTGGCGTAGATGGTATGATTCATGCAGTTGCTTATGCGCGTAAGCATAATTTGCCATTCCTCGGCATCGGCCTTGGTATGCAGTTGGCTGCAGTCGAATATGCACGCGATGTCATGGGACTTGGCAATGCGCACTCGGTTGAATTTGACGCGCATACAAAAGATCCAATTTTCGTCATCCACCCGGATTTCCGCGGCAGAGAAGACGAAAGTGCACTTCGCCTGGGCAATTATCCATGTGAAATCAAACAAGGCACAAAAACATACGAAGCATACGGCAAAGACTTCGTGGAAGAGCGTCATCGCCACCGGTACGAATTCAACACGGCATATAAAGAGCAGTTTGAAAAAGCGGGCATGGTCGTAGCCGGCATTAGCCCGGATCAGCGGCTCGTTGAAATCATGGAACTGCCAAGCCACCCATTCTTCATCGGCTGCCAATTCCATCCGGAATACGCATCACGTCCTACGCGTCCGCAGCCGCTCATTCGTGAATTCGTCAACGCTGCGCTTCAACATAATAAATAAAATGAATCCTGGCCGCACGCGGCAAACAGGTTGATAGTTTGAACGATGAAAACCACCCTCTGCAGTTGAAGATAGCTGCAAGAGGGTGGTTTTTATTTTGGAAAAGCCGCCGAGTTATTGGCGTTCATCCCGTTATATTGGCGTTCAAATTGAGTTAATGGCGTTCATCCCGTTAAATTGGCGTTCAAACGGAGTTAATGGCGTTCATCCCGTTAAATTGGCGTTCAAACGGAGTTAATGGCGTTCATCTCGTTATATTGGCGTTCAAACAAAGTTAATGGCGTTCATCTCGTTAAATTGGCGTTCAAACGGAGTTAATGGCGTTCATCTCGTTAAATTGGCGTTCAAACTGAGTTAATGGCGTTCATCCCATTATATTGGCGTTCAAACGGAGTTAATGGCGTTCATCCCGTTATATTGGCGTTCAAACTGAGTTAATGGCGTTCATGCCATTATATTGGCGTTCGAACTGAGTTAATGGCGTTCATCCCATTATATTGGCGTTCAAACTGAGTTATTGTCGTTCATCCTGTTATATTGGCGTTCAAACGGAGTTAATGGCGTTCATCTCGTTAAATTGGCGTTCGAACTGAGTTATTGTCGTTCATCCCGTTATATTGGCGTTCGAACTGAGTTAATGGCGTTCATCCAGTTATATTGCTTTTCTTGCTAGGGCTTGCATATTAAATAAGTGATGGAGCCTCGTACCCGTTGATTTCTGTTACAGGCGGACGCTTTCGCGGGACCGGCTTCAGCCTCCTCGTAGCTTCGCTCCTTTGGGGCTTCAGCTCGTGCTGTACTGGTCGCCATTCACTATAATCAACTATGTGAGTGCTTTTGCTTTTACACGGCAAACGCCTTCGATTGATGCAGATTACTATAAGGGCTTGTCTTTATACAAATGAAACTACTAAGGTGTCCTAATGTAAATGGCCTTTGTTTTTTAGCAGATAAATACTGCGTCGACCACAATTCGTTTCTCCTATGTTTCAGAACCCGTGAATCATATAAAACAGCGGAGATTGCAGGGGAATTTCCGTCTGCGGCAAGTCTTTCATTACAAAATAAAACCCCACACCGCTACATCACGATGTGGAGTCTTCTGCTATCTTTAATCCTCGTCTGATACCATTTCGTCATAGGCCATTTTCACGGCTTCATAAATGAACAACGCAGCCAAAGCATGCGGCTGGACAATCCGTTCGCCAGTCGGGCCGGGCAACAGGCCCTTTGTTACACCAGTTGAAATATACGTGTATGCCAAATCGGAAAGCTCGTTTTGCTCATCTGCTTTTTCGCCTGCCGTCACCGCAAAAGGAATGAACTGGTCTGCCAGTTGCCGGGCCAATGCCAAAGCGCGTTCATCTTGTGCGGATCTCGTCAGGATCCAAACTCGGTCGGCTGAACGGATTTCCATATTCTCCTCGTAGCGGACTGCCCCCTGGAACGGTTCTGCTCCAAATTGGGCAGAAAGCAAGACCGCTTCCATTTCGTCAAAAGCGGCGAAAATGACACGTCCTTCTCCGATGGAAGCTTGAGCGAGAAGACGTGCAGTCTCTTCAATGGATTCCTCGCTAGCTGTTCCGATGCGCTGCAATAAACCGCCGATTTGGGTCGTTAATATTTTCACAAATACCACCTCGCGTTTTATTATAAGATGTCCGCTCCAAGAACCATAGTAATACATCCCGCTGTAAGTGTTATGATGAGTGGATAGAGATGGTTCTCACACCAGATTGTCTCAAAGCCAAGATAATTTGCAAGAGAAAGAAGGATTTACTCATATCATGTCAAATAAGTACTATGGGGGAGTAATAGTATAAAAAGGGGTGCTTCATGTGAGAAGTTTGTTAATCGTCGATGACCAAACCGGAATCAGACTATTACTCGAAGAGGTCTTTAAGCGGGAGGGGTTTGATACGCGGCTTGCAGCAAACGGGCCAGAGGCACTTCAATCCGTAGAAGAGAAAAAACCGGATTGTGTATTGTTGGACATGAAAATGCCTGGCATGGACGGAATTGAAGTGTTGAAGCGGATCAAAAAGGGATGGCCGGACGTTCCGGTGATTATGATGACAGCCTATGGGGAAATTGAACTGACGGAAAATGCCATCGATATGGGGGCAGTAAAGTATTTTACAAAGCCCTTTAATATTTACGAAGTACGCGATGCCGTTCTCGGAATATTTGAGCAGGATTGATCGGCCTCAAATGGGCGTTCAGTCTTTTTATTGAAAAGGACAAATAGACATGAAACCAATGCAAACACGGACAGTAGTAAATACTGTCTGTTTTTGTTATGATTAATGAGGTAAATAACGTGAATGATACACTTTATAACAAAGTTCATTTATCCAAAGGAGGAAATTCCATGGCACTCGTTTCAATGAAGGAAATGATGATCAAAGGAAAAAAAGAAGGGTACGCAATCGGTCAGTTCAATTTGAACAACCTTGAATATGCACAGGCGATTCTTCAAGCTGCGGAAGAAGAAAAATCTCCTGTCATCCTGGGAGTTTCAGAAGGGGCCGGTCGTTACATGGGAGGCTTCACAACTGTCGTCAACATGGTGAAAGGCTTGATGCATGATTATAACATCACGGTTCCAGTCGCTATCCATCTTGACCATGGTTCCAGCTTTGAAAAATGCAAAGAGGCGATCGATGCAGGATTCACTTCCGTCATGATCGATGCTTCCTCGAAACCTTTGGAAGAAAATATAGCAATTACGAAGCAAGTTGTGGAATACGCACATGCGAAAGGCGTGTCCGTCGAAGCAGAATTGGGCGTCGTGGGCGGCCAGGAAGATGATGTGGTAGCAGACGGCGTCATCTACGCAGACCCTGCAGAATGCAAGCAGCTTGTGGACGAGACAGGCATCGACTGCCTGGCTCCGGCACTTGGTTCAGTACATGGACCGTATAAAGGCGAACCGAATCTCGGCTTCAAAGAGATGGAAGAAATTTCAGGACAATCCGATTTGCCACTTGTTTTGCACGGCGGTACAGGCATCCCGACAAAAGATATCCAGCGCGCCATTTCGCTTGGAACAGCAAAGATTAATGTCAACACGGAAAATCAGATCGAGGGTACGAAAGTGGTCCGCGAAGTGTTGAACTCGGATCAGGAAGTATATGATCCGCGTAAATATTTGGCGCCAATGCGGGATGCCATCAAAAAGACCGTTATCGGCAAAATGCGTGAATTCGGTAGCTCGCAAAAAGCATAAGCGAATCTAAAATAGGAGGAGAAGCATCATGGGGTGCATTCTCCTTCTTTACCATCGGGATTCATTTTCAGAACAATCAAGAGAATTCAACAAGGAGGATTATGGAATGAAGTTTTTTATCGATACAGCGAATTTTGAAGAGATTAAGGAAGCACACAGTTGGGGCATTCTATCGGGAGTGACGACAAACCCTTCACTCGTTGCGAAGGAGAATGTTTCATTCCATGACCGCTTACGTGAAATCACAGCGCTTGTGCCTGGGTCTGTCAGTGCGGAAGTAATCGCGCTTGATGCGGAAGGCATGATCAAGGAAGGCCGCGAACTTGCGAAAATTGCACCGAATATTACAGTGAAATTGCCAATGACGCCTGAAGGACTGAAAGCATGTTCCGTGTTCTCCCAGGAAGGCATCAAAACAAATGTCACACTTATTTTTAGTGCCAACCAAGCGCTTTTGGCTGCGCGTGCAGGAGCTACATACGTATCGCCATTCCTTGGCAGACTCGATGATATCGGCCAGGAAGGGATTCAGCTGATTAGTACGATTGCGGACATCTTCACGATCCATGACATTGATACGGAAATTATTGCAGCATCTATCCGTGGGCCTCAGCATATTACCGACGCAGCACTTGCGGGTGCACATATTGCAACGACTCCATTCAAGGTGCTGCAGCAATTATTCCATCATCCGCTGACGGATAAAGGAATCGAACAGTTTCTTAAGGATTGGGAAGCAAGAGGACATAAGTGATTCACCAAAAGGAGACAGTAATGGACGTTTACAAAATCAAAGGCGGGAAGCCTTTACGCGGTAAGATAAAGGTCAGTGGAGCTAAAAATAGCGCGGTCGCCCTGATTCCGGCTTCCATCCTGGCATCTTCTCCTGTAACGATTGAAGGACTCCCTGAAATCTCGGATGTGTTTACATTGCAGACACTCCTGGAGGATATTGGTGGACAGGTTGAATTCAGCGGCGGCAAAATGGTCATCGATCCACGGGAAATGGTGGCCATGCCGATGCCGAACGGGAACGTCAAAAAACTTCGTGCTTCCTATTATTTGATGGGCGCGATGCTTGGCCGTTTCAAGCATGCTGCCATCGGCCTGCCGGGCGGCTGCCATTTAGGCCCGCGTCCGATCGATCAGCATATAAAAGGATTTGAAGCACTCGGTGCGAAAGTGACAAATGAACACGGGGCCATCTACTTACGGGCAGATGAACTGCGCGGTGCCAAGATTTATCTGGATGTTGTCAGCGTTGGAGCCACGATCAATATCATGCTGGCAGCTGTGCTTGCAAAAGGGCGCACCGTCATTGAAAACGCGGCAAAGGAACCGGAAATCATTGATGTGGCCACACTGCTGTCCAATATGGGAGCCAAGATCAAAGGCGCGGGCACCAATGTCATCCGAATCGATGGCGTGGAAAAACTGAATGGAACGAAGCATACGATCATTCCAGACCGGATTGAGGCAGGGACGTTCATGATTATGGCAGCCGCTGCGGGTGACGGGATTACCATTGATAATGTAATTCCGCTGCATGTGGAAGCGTTGACGGCAAAATTGCGTGAAATGGGTGTCGAAGTTGAGGAAGGGGAAGAGCAGATTTTCATTCCGAAAACAGAGAAACTCCAAGCAGTAGACGTCAAAACGCTTGTCTATCCAGGTTTCCCGACGGATCTTCAGCAACCGTTTTCCGTTTTGCTCACCCAGGCGGCCGGCTCATCCGTCGTGACGGACACAATTTACTCTGCCCGCTTTAAGCAGATCGATGAATTGCGCCGCATGAATGCAGACAGCCGGGTGGAAGGACAATCGGTCATTTTGTCCGGACCGACTAAGCTGGAAGCAGCAACAGTCCGGGCGTCCGATTTGCGCGCAGGTGCTGCCCTCGTCATTGCAGGGCTTGTGGCAAACGGAGAAACCGAAATCCAGGAAATCCAGCATATTGAACGCGGTTATGGCTCGTTAATTGAAAAGCTCCAGGGCATTGGGGCGGACATTTGGAAGGAGACGGTTCCTGAAGAAGCCGTCGTGAAGGAATAAATAGCATAGCATCATGAGAAATGGTGTAACGCAATTGATTCAGGAAGACCGTATTGTGCTATACTATTAGATGACAAAACTTACGGATTGGATCAATAGACCGTAAACCCGGGAGGAACACTTACAATGGAACGCAGTTTATCGATGGAATTAGTACGTGTAACAGAGGCGGCGGCAGTATCAGCTTCCCGCTGGATGGGACGCGGGTTAAAAAATGAAGCGGATGATGCCGCAACAACCGCGATGCGCACTGTGTTCGATACGATACCGATGCAAGGAGTCGTAGTGATCGGTGAAGGGGAAATGGATGAAGCACCGATGCTTTATATCGGTGAAGAACTAGGGATGGGTCACGGACCGGCAGTGGATGTCGCAGTCGACCCGCTCGAAGGAACGAACATTGTCGCATCAGGCGGATGGAATGCCTTGGCGGTTATTGCAATTGCAGACCGAGGCAATCTATTGCATGCGCCGGATATGTATATGAATAAAATCGCAGTCGGCCCGGAATCGGTCGGCAAGATAGATATCGACGCATCTGTCACAGACAACTTGCGTGCAGTCGCAAAGGCGAAAAACAAAGATATCGAAGACGTAGTAGCTACTATTCTTCATCGGGACCGCCACTCAAAAATCGTGGAAGAAATCCGCGCTGCGGGTGCCAGAATCAAACTCATCAACGATGGGGATGTGGCAGCTGCCATTAACACGGCATTTGATGACACGGGCGTCGACATACTGTTTGGTTTAGGCGGAGCACCGGAAGGCGTTATCGCAGCAGTCGGCTTGAAGTGTCTCGGAGGAGAAATTCAAGGACGTCTCGTGCCAACGAGCGATGCAGAAGTAGAACGATGCAAGAAAATGGGCATCGACATTAACCAGGTGCTTCGCATGGAAGACCTCGTCAAAGGGGATGACGCCATTTTCGCAGCAACGGGTGTCACAGATGGCGAATTGCTTCGCGGAGTTCGCTTCACAGGCGGCTACAGTGAAACACATTCACTCGTCATGCGTTCCAAATCAGGAACGATCCGCTTCGTCGAAGGACGTCACAGCATGCAGAAGAAACCGAAACTGGTGCTTTGATTAAGCGAAAAAGACATAAGGTACGAGTTATCCACGGTAGTCTCTTAGGAATTTCCTAGATAACAACCTCAACTGCCCGGCTTCCTGGCCGGGCAAACTTCTATGAAAAGGATCACCTACCCAACTGCAACAACCTCACATAACCTATCAATTAAAAAAAGAGTGGTGCCAAACTTATGACAGTAATGACAATCGCTGAACTGGAGAATATGACGCTGAAAGAGTTGTATTCATTGGCCAGGCAGTACAAGATCACGTATTATGGCAAGCTGACGAAAAAAGAGCTCATTTTTGCTATTTTGAAAACAAGAGCCGAACAAGAAGGCTTTTTCTTCATGGAAGGGGTTCTGGAAATCATCCAATCGGAAGGATACGGATTCTTACGTCCAATCAACTATTCTCCGAGTTCGGAAGATATCTATATTTCAGCTTCCCAAATTCGTAGATTTGACCTTCGGAATGGAGATAAAGTAACAGGGAAAGTCCGTCCTCCAAAAGAAAATGAGCGGTATTATGGATTGCTCCAAGTCGAAGCGGTAAACGGGGAAGACCCGGAAGTTGCACGGGAACGCGTTCATTTCCCGGCGCTTACGCCTTTATATCCAGACCGTCATATTAAACTGGAAACAACGCCAAACAAATTATCCACACGGATTATGGATCTTGTTTCTCCTGTTGGTTTCGGCCAGCGGGGATTGATTGTGGCACCGCCAAAAGCCGGTAAGACGATGCTGTTGAAGGAGATTGCCAACGCTATCACGACCAACCACCCGGACGCGGAATTGATTGTGCTGTTAATTGATGAACGTCCGGAAGAGGTAACGGACATCGAACGTTCCGTGAAAGCGGATGTCGTCAGCTCGACGTTTGACGAAGTACCGGAAAACCACGTAAAAGTGGCGGAGCTTGTACTTGAACGGGCGATGCGACTCGTCGAACATAAACGGGACGTTGTCATTTTGATGGATTCTATTACACGTCTTGCAAGAGCGTACAACCTTGTTATTCCGCCAAGCGGACGTACACTTTCCGGGGGGATCGACCCGGCGGCATTCCACCGTCCGAAACGGTTCTTCGGGGCGGCGCGTAACTTGGAGGAAGGCGGTAGCTTGACTATTTTGGCTACAGCTTTGATTGATACAGGTTCTCGGATGGACGAAGTCATTTACGAGGAATTCAAAGGGACGGGCAACATGGAGTTGCATCTCGACAGAAGCCTTGCCGAACGCCGTATTTTCCCTGCGCTCGATATCCGCAGATCCGGAACGCGGAAAGAAGAATTGCTTATTCCTTCCGAACAGCTGGAGAAGCTATGGGCAATCCGGAAGACATTCTCCGACGCACCAGATTTTGCAGAACGCTTCATGAAGAAACTTCGCCATACAAATTCAAATGGGGAATTCTTCGACAAGCTCAACGACGAAATGAAAGCCCGAGGCGGCAAAGGACTAATATAGTTATTTACCAGAACCAGGTCTATCAGGCCTGGTTTTTTGTATTTACCGGATAAAGATGCCTATCTTGGGCACTATACTCTTTCTTAGAACTTTTGGTGAGCTTAGCAAAGTGAAGTATCCATGTAATTGCAGAAAGTGATTCAAGGCTGGGTTTATTGACACTAATTTAGGACAGTTATAATAAAGGGAAGCGAACTTAATACAAATATTTAGTTTTAAATTTACCGTGGCTAAGCATCTCCCTTAGGTTTCAATGGTGGTTATAGATTGTCTTCGAATCGGCTAAGTTGGGAAAGATAGAAACAGCTAGAAGGTTTGTGTTAATAGAACATACGCAGACAACAAGAGAGGGGTTCCTAGCTTTGAAACTAATCCTGTTTATAGCGGCTCTCATAATAATTTTCTTCCTTGCGTATATCGTAAGCAATCAACGAAGCAAGATTAATTTGAAGCCGATTTTTATCATGGTTGCCTTGCAGCTTATCTTTGCTTTCCTTCTGCTAAATACGGGATTCGGGCTCGTTATTATTAAAGGGATATCGGGACTATTTGATCATCTTCTTTCCTACGCGGCGGAGGGCGTCAATTTTGTATTTGGCGGGATGGCGAACGTAGATGAGAGCCCATTCTTCATGAATGTTCTGCTGCCAATCGTTTTCGTCTCTGTTTTGATTGGGATTGCTCAGTATTTGCGGATTTTACCGTTTATTATTCGGTACCTCGGCCTGGCATTAAGTAAAGTAAACGGGTTAGGAAAACTGGAATCGTTCAATGCGGTCGCGTCTGCAGTATTCGGACAGTCGGAAGTGTTCATTTCCATAAAAAAGCAGCTCCCACACATTCCCGAACATCGTCTGTATACATTGTGCACTTCTGCCATGTCAACCGTCTCAGCGTCCATATTAGGCGCGTATATGACGATAATAGAACCGAAATATGTCGTAACAGCACTCGTTTTGAATTTGTTCGGTGGATTTATTATTGCAAATATCATCAATCCATATGAAGTAAGGGACGAAGACGATCTGATAGAAAACCAAGAAGAAAAGAAACAGTCGTTTTTTGAGATGCTTGGGGAATATATAATGGATGGCTTTAAAGTTGCGATTGTTGTAGGAGCCATGCTGATTGGATTCGTCGCTTTGATTGCAATGATAAACAATATTTTTGAGATTGCATTTGGCATCAGTTTTCAAGTTGCCCTTGGTTATGTGTTTGCGCCGTTTGCATTCATGGTGGGAATACCGGCTGCTGATATAGTCCAAGCGGGCACAATTATGGCGACGAAGCTGTTGACAAATGAATTTGTAGCAATGACAGATCTCGGCAATCTGACATCTTCCTTGTCGGGCCGGACTGTCGGCATCATATCGGTCTTCCTCGTATCTTTTGCGAATTTCTCTTCAATCGGCATCATTTCCGGTGCGGTCAAAGGGCTGAATGAAGAGAAGGGGAATACGGTAGCAAAATTTGGACTCAAATTGCTGTATGGGGCAACGTTGGTCAGCCTGTTAACCGCCACCATAACGGGGATGATGTTACGCTAATGATGTAAACAAAAATGTTGCATGTGATGGGATGATTTGTTATACTTTTTTAGTGTGGTTGTTATAACCACCTGCTGCATATACGGCTGGCATATCGGGCCGTGTAAGGCATCAGTCTTATAAATTTGTTGCCAATCTTAATGGATTGGACAACCCCTACAATAATACTCTGTTCCAGATGGTTCAGGGCGAGAGGAGAGAGACCGATGAGAGCAGGAATTCATCCAAATTACAAACTTTCAAAAGTAACTTGTTCATGTGGTAACACATTCGAAACAGGTTCTGTAAAAGAAGACATCCGTGTCGAAGTTTGTTCAGAATGCCACCCATTCTACACTGGACGCCAAAAATTCGCTGCAGCGGACGGCCGTGTCGACCGCTTCAACAAAAAATATGGCATCAAAGAAGAAGGCCAATAATAAGCTCGACATTACAAAATCCGTCGTGTGCCAACGCACATGGCGGATTTTTGATTTTGTCTGGAGGCTGAAAAAATTGGAAGCGAAAGAAAACACGAATATGACAAAATAAATGCAGGTATTGAGGGAAAATAAGTTCGTTTATCCACAAACTATGCACAGAAATATGCACATTTTTTAAAACCATACCAACAATTTATTCACAATTGGAAGTATGTTACTCACAATGTTATCCACATTACCGGTATTAACGTAAAGTTATCCACAAACAACGGAAGAATCGGTCGGGATAACAGGCTTATCCACATAACATATTCCTCAGGCAAAGAAAAGACGTCAATTCAAAATGATTTTCGGGTATGATATACATTCGACAACTAATGACAGACAACGATACATATTAAGCGACTGGAAGGGGAACGACATGTACGTAACAATGCAAGGCGGATGGATAGAAGTGATTTGTGGCAGCATGTTCTCGGGGAAATCAGAAGAATTGATCCGGCGCGTGCGGCGGGCTCAATTTGCAAAGCAGAAAATTGCAGTCTTCAAACCGGCCATCGATGATCGGTATAGTGAAGAAGCCGTCGTCAGCCATAACGGATCAACTGTGATTGCGACACCGGTCGCCCATTCATGTGATATAAAAGAATACATTTCAGAAGACTTAGACGTCATTGCGATTGACGAAGCCCAATTTTTCGATGAAGCCATCGTTGACATTGTCACGGAACTGGCAGACGAAGGATTCCGCGTCATCGTAGCCGGTCTGGACCAAGACTTCCGCGGCGAACCATTCGGCCCGATGCCCCGTCTCATGGCCATCGCCGAAAACGTCACCAAACTGCAAGCCGTCTGCACCGTCTGCGGATCTCCCGCAAGCCGGACCCAGCGTCTTATCAACGGCAAACCGGCAGGCTACGACGACCCGATCATCCTCGTCGGCGCCTCCGAAGCGTACGAGGCCCGGTGCCGCAAACACCATGAAGTCCCAAGCGGCGTCACCGCAGCCAAGCAGCTGATTGAATAGAATGAAAAAGCAACTTAATCCATGGGGTTGAGTTGCTTTTTTTTATGGGATTTTGGGGAGGGTGAGATGGAGTGGTGGCTTGTCAATGCAGGCCTGCGTCATAGGAGAAGTGCTCCCGCGCATAAGCAATGCACTCTCGCTTCGTGTAAACAAACCTTTGATTTGTGAAGGGCATTCAGCGCGAAATGGAAAGTTTCATACTTATTATTCTGCCGCGAATTTTTTATTTCCCCCCTATTACACCGCCCCTGGAGAATATGTAAACACAAGTCTATCCGCAGAGATACTAATCGAGTGGTTCGGAAAGATATACGAGCTGTTAGCAGTGAGAAACGAGCGGTTGCCGAATTATACGAGAGGTTAGGGAGATAAACGAGCGGTTGCCGGATAATATGAGAGGTTCAACGGGATATACGAGCGTTCACTGGATTATACGAGCGGTACGAAAAAGACGGGCATGCAACGAGCGGTTCAAAAGAAGCTTTAATTGTTCCCAGGAGCACAGAGAAGACGGCGATGTCCATATTTCATATACCAAAAGCTCGCACAAACATAAAATATCCTCGAACAGCTCCAAAATCCCTTCCTTCCTCCTTGAAAAACGAGGAAAGGCGAATAAATCACTGTATTTACGCCGTTTTATCCCGTACAATAAACGTACAAAACAGTCCTGAATAATGAGGTGTCAATATGTTTGAAAGGCTTCAAGCAGTGGAAGACCGGTATGAGCGATTGAATGAATTGCTGAGCGATCCGGAAATTGTTAGTGATATGGAAAATTTAAGGAAGTATTCGAAGGAACAGTCCGACTTGCAGGATACAGTCGATGCGTACCGTGAATATAAAGAAGCGACCGCGCAGCTGAAGAGTGCGAAAGGCATGCTGGACGAGCCGCTCGACGATGACATGAAAGAGCTTGTGAAAATGGAAGTCGGCGAGCTGGAGGATTCAATTGAGGAGCTGGAGGCACGCCTGAAGCTATTATTGGTTCCAAAAGATCCGAATGATGATAAAAACGTTATTATGGAAATCCGCGGCGCTGCAGGCGGAGACGAAGCCGCTCTATTTGCAGGCAATTTGTACCGCATGTATAGTCGCTTCGCGGAAATGAACCATTGGAAAGTAGAAGTAATGGATTCCTCGCCGACCGAGCTTGGCGGCTTCAAGGAGATCATTTTTATGATCAACGGCTCTGGTGCGTATTCTAAATTGAAATATGAAAACGGCGCGCATCGTGTTCAGCGGGTGCCGGAAACGGAATCAGGCGGACGGATTCATACGTCGACCGCCACTGTGGCAGTACTTCCTGAAGCAGAGGAAGTAGAGATTGAAATCCACGACAAAGACATTCGTACCGATACCTTTGCCTCTTCCGGACCGGGGGGACAGTCGGTCAATACGACGATGTCTGCCGTCCGGCTCACGCATTTGCCTACGGGCATCACGGTTTCATGCCAAGACGAAAAATCGCAGATCAAGAACAAGGAGAAGGCGATGAAAGTCCTGCGGGCCCGTGTCTATGATAAATTCATGCAGGAAGCGCAGGCAGAGTACGATGAAAAGCGTAAATCCGCTGTAGGTACAGGAGATCGGTCGGAGCGGATTCGTACGTACAATTTCCCGCAAAACCGCGTCACGGATCACCGAATTGGCTTGACGATTCAAAAACTAGACCAAATTATCGAGGGGAAAATGGACGAAGTGATCGACGCATTGATTATGGAAGATCAAGCCCGCCGATTGGAAAGTTTGGATCAGGCATGACCGAAAAAATTTTCGAGGCGTTAAAAAAAGCGGAGTCCTTATTGGAATCTAAGAAACTCGATGCACATGCGGCCCAATGGCTCATGCGGTTTATTACGGAGAAATCAAGTGCTGCCCTGCTTGCGGACATGCAAGAACCGTTAACGCCTAAACAGCAAAATGATTTTTGGAACGGATTGAATGAAATGCTGGAAGGAAAGCCGGTCCAGCATATTATTGGCGAGGAACAGTTTTACGGGTATCCTTTTGAAGTGAATGAACATGTATTGATTCCAAGACCGGAAACCGAAGAGCTTGTTCATGGTGCGCTGCTTCGTGCAAAAAAACTGTTTGGGTCAGGACCGATCCGGGTGGCGGACATAGGAACAGGGAGCGGAGCGATTGCTGTTTCATTCAAAAAAGAGCGGCCGGATGCAGAGGTAACAGCGGTCGATATTAGTCAAGAGGCGCTGGCGGTTGCCCAAAGGAACGCCGTTCGGAATCAAGTGGAAATTGCCTTTATTCAAGGAGATCTAACGGAGCCACTGGCAGGGAAGGCATGGGACGTGATCTTATCCAATCCGCCTTACATCGCAATGGACGAAGCGCAAACGATGTCCAAAACCGTTCTCGACTTTGAACCGCACCATGCGTTATTCGCGGAAGAGAACGGTCTTTACTTCTATAGAAGACTGGCGAAGGAGCTGCCGGGTCTTATGGGCAGGCGAGCGCTGATCGGCGTAGAAATCGGACATCAGCAAGGGGAATCCGTGCATGCGTTATTCTCGCAAGCATTCCCGGATTCATTTGTTGAAACAGTAAAAGACATCAACGGAAAAGACCGAATGATATTTTGTGAGATTGTGTGAATAAACTCTCCTGACCCTGGCAACAATGAGGTCAGGAGGGGATTGACATGTTGCAAGACTATAACATTATTAATTCGGAAAACAAGAAAAATAAATGGGTTTCTATTATTGAATTTATTCTTATCTTATTTATGATCCAGTCGGCAATTCTGTTTTTAACCGGAGAAGATATGCCGAAAGATGCGCTGCGCGTCAGAATTTTGGCGAATTCCAACACACCGGCGGACCAGCAAGTGAAGGAATCCATCAGGTTGGAAATCGAGCCGCTCATTAAGGAAGCTTTTACACAAGCCTCTTCACAGGCCGATTTTATAGAGCGCATGGACAGTTTGGAAGATGAGATTACTAGAATCGCGGAATGGAAAGCGGAAGGCAAAGCGATTACATTCGAAAAGACAGCCGCTCTTTTTCCGGCAAAGCGGTCGGGATTTTATATTACTCCGCAAGCCCCCTATGAAGCATACATTTTAACGATTGGCAGCGGCCGTGGGGATAACTGGTGGTGCGCATTATTCCAAAATGTTTGCTTTCCGGATGAAAAGGCGAAAGAAGAACAACAGGAAGAAGAAAAGGTCACATTCTTCCTCTGGGAGTGGATAAAAGGATTATTTTCATGAAGTTATCCACTGGAAATGTGGATAACTAGTATGAAATGTGTATAAACGGGGGTTCGAACAATGGAGACTTTAATCATCACAGTGGATAACTTGTTGGATAACGAAAAAAGTTATCAACAGGCAGTGGATATTTTGAATGAAGGTGGAGTTGTCGCATTTCCGACAGAGACGGTTTATGGTCTCGGGGCGCTTGCAACAGATGAGCAGGCCGTACGGAAGATCTTTGAAGCGAAAGGCCGCCCTTCTGATAATCCGCTTATTGTACATATTGGCAATCGGGAAGCAGTGGAACAATACGCCATCCAAATTCCTGACGATGCATACAAGCTCATGGAGAAATTCTGGCCAGGCCCATTGACGCTTGTTTTCCATAAACGGCCGGGAGTCATTGCGCCGAGCGTGACGCCCGGTTTTGAAACGGTCGGATTGCGCATGCCGGATCATCCGGTTGCACTTGAATTGCTTCAAACATTGAACGGCCCGCTCGCCGCGCCGAGCGCGAACCGGAGCGGCAAGCCTTCTCCAACCGAAGCGGGTCATGTGTTAAAGGATTTACACGGCCGTATTCCACTCATTTTAGATGGTGGGGAGACGGGGGTCGGCGTTGAGTCGACTGTCCTGGATATGACTGTATCGCCTCCGGCCATTCTTCGACCGGGCGGCGTCACAAAAGAGATGATCGAGTCTGTCATTGGCCCGATCCATACGGAAAGCGGTGTGGCGGATGATCAAGCCCCGCGTGCTCCCGGTATGAAGTACATGCACTATGCACCGGAATCCCCGTTATTTGTCATTGCACCGGATGAAGCAAAAATAGCGGAAGCGGTCCGATTATTGCATGCAGACGGAAAGAAAGTGGCTGTCATCGGTCCGGATGAATTTACTATCCCTGAAGCGGATTGGTACTTCGCGGTTGGCCCGCTCCATAAGCCGGAAGCGATGGCCTCTAATTTGTACCGGGCGATCCGCCAATGTGATGTAACGGAGGCCGATATTATTCTTGCGGCCGAGACCGAAATGTCTGGCGTCGGCGCTGCTGTCATGAACCGTTTGACAAAAGCTGCGGACGGAAAACGATTCCCCCTGTAATGAAAGATGAATGACCTCACTGGCAGTCGCATAGTATGGACAGATGCGACAGGCAGGGGGGTCTTTTCTTTGGTCGAATTAATCGCGGCATGTATTACAACAATTGACGTCATCGTTATTTACTCTTTATTGCAATTGCGCAAGGGAAGGCTTATGCTCGCTCTATGGACAGCCGTCCTAAATATGGCATTCCCGTTTATGGGTTTTTTCATGGGTCATTTGACGCTTAATCTATTTTCGGTCTGGAGCAATCTGCTTTCGGGTGTCTTGCTCGCTTTGATTGGAATACAAATGATTTTGCAAAATGATGACAGTGAGTTGCTGAAACGGCAGCTTCATCCGTTCTTCATTGCACTGGCGGTCAGTTTGGACACGTTCTCGGTGAGTGTTTCGTTTGGAATGCTTCAACTGAACAAATTGTTATTTATTATTGCCTCTGGTTCCATGTCATTTTTCTTCGCGTGCTTAGCACTTTTGATCCGTGGAAATTTTGGGACACGCTATCGCAATATATTGAGGAAATTGGCGGGTGCTGCGTTATTGATTATGGGAATATTGTCATGTATTCGTTAAATTTTTTGTTTCTTTCTACATGGTTTTCGGTTATTCTAAATATAAGCAGGTGATGTACATGAATATTTATTTGATTTGTACGGGTAATACGTGCCGCAGCCCAATGGCGGAAGCAATTTTGCGTTCCAAAAATATTTCAGGCATCTCGGTTCGATCAGCCGGGCTGCATGCGGCAGACGGTTTTCCGATTTCGATTCATTCGGAAACACTTATCCAAGAGATGGACATGCCCTATACCGCTGAATCTCGTGCGATTTCACGCGAGGACGTGGAATGGGCCGACCTCATTTTGACGATGACGGAAGGCCATAAACAGGCCGTGCTGCATCGGTTCCCTGAGGCGGAAGGAAAGCTGTTTACGCTGAAGGAGTATACAAAGCCGGATGGGGATTTGGACGTACAAGATCCTTTCGGCGGCAATTTGCTGATCTATCGGGAAACATTTGAGGAACTGACTGTGTATATGGATTTATTAGAGAAGAAATTAACGGAGGAGTAAGGCATGAGCAGACAGAAGGGGAAAAAATTTGGATTGCGGAAGAAACTCGTACTGTTCGTTACGATTTTGGCGATCGTCACCTATTCAACGAGTGCTGTGTTCATTAATTTTATCGGCCCGCAATTCTTTCCAAACATCAAGCCATTTTGGTTTGACATCATTACATATGCTTTAGGAATTATGTGGTCCGGTATTTTAGCTGGATTATTCAGCACGATCCTGACAAAGCCGCTGCAGAGACTAGAGAAGGCGGCCATTCAAGTGGCGGATGGCAAAATTGGCACAGATATCGAGTTGCCGCGCTCTTCAGATGAAATCCGCTCAGTGGCGGAAGCATTTCAACAATTGGTCCTTAATCTCCGGACGATTGTCGGACAAATTGAAACGAATTTTGAAAAAACAGCCCATACGGTTGATCGGTTAACAACAGAAACGGGCGCTGCCGCAACACAAGCCGATGCGGTCGCGACGACTATCGCTGAAATTTCAGCCGGAGCGGAATCCTCCGCAGTCGCTATCCAGGAAACAGCGGAAGCAATCGAGGACGTTCGGATGTTGGCAGCAGAAGTAAGCAGCCGTGCGGAAGATTCATCCGTCCGCTCTGCTGAAATGCTCAAAGAATTGGAACGGACAACCGATGTATTCCGCATTTTAGTGGAAGGCATCCGGAACATGTCCGTGCAGAGCGAACACTCTTTGACAACCATTCGTCAATTGGATCAAAACGCGCAAAAGATTGGTGAAATTGTTCAATTGGTTGGCAGCATTGCCGGACAGACGAACTTGCTCGCCTTAAACGCATCCATCGAAGCGGCCCGTGCCGGTGAACATGGAAAAGGCTTCGCGGTCGTAGCGGAAGAAGTACGCGTACTCGCAGATGAAAGTGCTAAATCCGTCCACATGATATCTGAACTGGTGCAAACTATCCAGTCCGACGTATCTAAAGTGGTGAAGGAAATCGAACAGCAAGTAAAAACGGCTGCAGCGGAAGCGAACCGTGCGAACGAAACGAGCGGCAATGTGGAATCCATGGCGGACAAGGTCAATGGAATGGCCGGCGCCGTCGTCGAAATCACCAAGCTCGTCGAAAACCAGCTCGCCAACATCGAAATGACGGCCATCCAATCACAGGAAGTCGCTGCCATCGCCGAAGAAACATCGGCAGGCGCCGAAGAAGTCCAAGCCGCCACGGACGAACAGGTCAAATCGATCGAACAAACCGATCACATGGCCATCGAGTTGAAAAAACAATCCGAAGACCTCTACGAAGTCATCAAGCAGTTCGACCTTACCCGTTAACTTAAATAGACTATACTAATAAGAGGATACTATGTTCAGCAGACGAGCATAGATCCTCTTTTCTTATGCATGAAGTAGCTTGAAACGTAGGAGGAAGAACTGATGCAGGGGTATGAGTGGTTACAAGGCGGTCCGTTTCTTGAAGTCAGTTTCTTGGTGCAACTGAAAGAAGAGAAAAAGGAAGCGCTACAGGATATTATTATGAATTTGTCTAAGGTCAGAAGTAGAATTGAAGTTTATGACAAAAACGTTAATGAAATTATTCAGTTGTTTGATAAAGGCTATCCCTATGACGAAGAAAATCCCCAAACAACTTACATGCATTCGGTAAGCTTGAGATTATACGTCCATTTATCAAGAAAACGAAAAGCGACACTCCAAATTGAAAGGGTCTCTTCAAATGCAGTACTGGTTAATTTTTTGTTTTTTGGTTCGACCTTCGATGCCTTGGAGTTTGACCAAATCGGAATAAAAAAAGAGGAAATGGAAGACTTTACAATCTTCCTTAAAGAGTTATATTCCGTGTATGAGTTTAAAATCGGTGGAATGGCAATCGAACAAGATGTTCTTGCCTTATTTGGGGTAGATGAAACATACCCCAACGAGTGTTATCGATACGAGAACGTGTCTCCTGACCATTTTCTTCAAGAACCATCGCATTTCATAGATGTCATTTGGAATGAAAAGTACAAGAAATTGAACTATGTTCCTTATAATCACACAAGGCTTGATAAAGAAGGGATTCTTATTAAAACCGGTAGCTTTCATGACTGGTCTTGTTAAACGGATTTGGAAAAACAAGGTATTACCAGTCGGAGTGAAACGTACCCAATTTAAAAATTTGTTCAAACAAAATTAGTAGCAACCAGGGCAGATCCTAATTACAAGCAATCCAATTAGTTTCGCTTCAAACCAACCCCTCGAATGGTCAAAAGCATTCAGCGCGATGTTGAATGTACAATTATTGGGAAATCCCCGCGGTTCAAGTGCCCATTTCCAATTTGAGAAACGAGCAACCGTCAAAAACAGAGGAGCAATTATGCATACGGCTCCCGTCATGCTGTTCGAGCTTCACGCTTCATTGTCCGCAGTTTTTGCATATGTTAGAGTGCTCGTATCGGTGCCCGAACCTCTCGAATAACTCTAGAACCGCTCGTATCGGGGGCGAACCACTCGTATAATCCTGGAACCGCTCGTATCCGTGCTCGAACCACTCGTATAATTTCCGAACCGCTCGTATGCGCCACCGAACCACTCGTATAATCTCCTTACCGCTCGTATCTGCTCCCGAACCACTCGTATAATCTCCGAACCGCTCGTATCCGCGCGCGAACCACTCGTATAATTCCCGAACCGCTCGTATGCGCCACCGAACCTCTCGTATAATCTCCTTACCGCTCGTATCTGCTCCCGAAGCACTCGTATCCTGGAACTGCTCGAACCCGCGCCCGAACCACTCGTATCCTGGAACCGCTCGAATCCGCGCTCTAACCTCTCGTATAATCCTGGAACCGCTCGAATCCACGCCCGAACCACTCGTATAATCTCCGGACCGCTCGAATCCGCGCCGGAACCTCTCGTATAATCTCCGAACCGCTCGTATCTGCACGCGAACCGCTCGTATCTGCTCCCGAACCACTCGTATCCTGGAACTGCTCGTATCTGCTCCCGAACCACTCGTTTAATCTCAGAACCACTCGTATCCCCGCTGGAACATCTCGTCTCCTTCCAAAACCGCTTCCCCCCTCCAAAAACAAACCCATTGCTAAAGCCTTGCCATTCCTTTCCGCCACCGAAATAAATGGCGGGGACTGTGTTTTTTTGTTGAACAGTGATAGAATGAGTTGTGAGTAAATTACGAAAAGAGGATCGGTATGAAAATCGCTATCTCTTCAGATCATGGAGGCAATCGGCTTCGCCAGGAAATTATGCAGTTATTGAATGAATTAAATGTGGAATATGTGGATTATGGGCCGGATTCCGATGCATCGGTGGATTATCCGGATTATGCTTCGCCTGTGGCTAATGGTGTGGCCAGCGGGGAATTTGACCGGGGCATTCTGATTTGCGGTACAGGGATCGGCATGTCGATTGCGGCAAATAAAGTGAAGGGCATTCGCTGTGCTTTGGTGCATGACGTATTTAGTGCGAAAGCGACGCGTGGTCATAATGATTCAAATATATTGGCGATGGGTGAGCGAGTCATCGGGCCTGGGCTGGCGAGGGAAATTGTCGCGACTTGGCTGGATACTCCATTTGAAGGCGGGCGTCATGAACGGCGCATCGCGAAGCTTGCGGAATTAGAAGATAAATAAGGCGGTGGAACAATGGATGCATTGCATTTATGGAAACTGCAGCTGGAACAGCTTTTAACGGAGTTTGAAGAACAGGCAAAACCGGTTCCGGGGACATTTTTTGTTGTCGGTTGCTCCACGTCCGAAATTGCCGGCAAGCGAATTGGCACAGGCGGCGCATTGGAAGTGGCGGAGGCATTGTTTGCGCCACTGCAAGCTTTTGCGAAAAAACATCGCCTCTACCTGGCTTTTCAAGGATGCGAGCATATTAACAGGGCACTGACGATCGAGCGCCAGGCTGCCGAAAAGTTTAATCTGGATCCTGTATCAGTCATTCCTGTCATCCATGCAGGCGGCTCTATGTCCGCTTATGCATTTGAGCATTTGGAAGACGCAGTCGCTGTGGAATCCATTCGGGCGAATGCAGGGATCGATATTGGCCAGACGCTCATCGGCATGCACTTAAAACCGGTCGCTGTTCCGATCCGGACTTCGATTAAAACAATCGGAGATGCTGTTGTGACGGCTGCGACGACTCGCCCGAAATTAATTGGCGGCGAGCGGGCGGTTTATAAAAGAAGCGACTTGGAAGAGAACTGTTAAGGTACTAATAAAACCAGGTGTTCCTTTCCGCCAAGAGTGGAAGGGAGACTTGGCATTCATTAGGAAACCTACGTGATACTCGGCCAAGCACTCATAAATTTGTAAGAGAACGATATAAAGATGTGAAATCCAAGCGCCCCCTGTCAACTACGAATGGGCTGCTAGACTTCCATCAGGCTACATAATTCGAAGCAAAACCTTTACAGCAATAACTAAAAATGAAACCAAGCGAACCTTTCCATCTGGAGCGAAAGGGACGCTCGGCTTCGGTCGGGCTGCCTGCTTTGTTTTGAGGCCAGGCACTTCACCGGGCATATATAAATTTGAGGCAAAGGGGAAATGACACATGGATTTGAGCAATGTGAAGCGTGAAGATGCGGCGGTTTTTGAGGCGATTATGGCTGAAAAGAAACGCCAGAATGCTAATATCGAATTGATTGCATCGGAGAACTTTGTTACAGAAGCAGTCATGGAAGCGCAAGGCTCCTATTTGACGAACAAGTATGCAGAAGGCTATCCGGGCAAGCGTTATTATGGCGGATGCGAGCATGTCGACGTTGTGGAGAATATCGCACGTGACCGCCTGAAAGAGATTTTTGGCGCTGCTTATGCGAACGTGCAAGCCCACTCCGGTGCACAGGCGAATATGGCTGTTTATTTCACAGTGCTTGAGCCGGGCGATACGGTGCTTGGCATGAACTTGTCCCATGGCGGACACTTGACGCACGGAAGCCCGGTTAACTTCTCGGGTATTCTTTATAACTTTGTGGAGTACGGTGTCAGCAAGGAAGATGAGCGTATCGACTACGAAGACGTACGTCAAAAAGCGCTAGAGCACAAGCCGAAAATGATTGTGGCTGGAGCGAGTGCCTACCCTCGTGAAATCGATTTCGCGAAATTCCGTGAGATTGCTGATGAAGTAGGTGCGTATCTCATGGTGGATATGGCTCATATCGCGGGTCTCGTGGCAGCTGGAGAGCATCCAAACCCAGTGCCGCATGCTCATTTTGTTACATCGACCACACATAAAACGTTGCGTGGACCACGTGGCGGCTTGATTTTGGTCAATGAAGAATTTGCAGAGCAGTTCGGACGTAAAATTGACAAGACGATTTTCCCTGGCATTCAAGGCGGCCCGCTCATGCATGTCATTGCAGCGAAAGCGGTGGCGTTCGGTGAAGCATTGAAGCCGGAATTCAAAACATATATCCAGCAAGTGAAGAAAAATGCGCATGCGCTAGCTGAAGGGTTATTGGCAGAAGGTGTCGATATCGTTTCTGGCGGTACGGACAATCACCTATTGCTCATTAACCTGAAATCACTTGGCATCACTGGAAAAGTGGCAGAACATGTCTTGGACGAAGTCGGCATTACTGTGAATAAAAACACGATTCCATTTGACACGGAAAGCCCATTCGTCACATCGGGTGTCCGGATCGGAACACCGGCAGTCACAACTCGTGGATTTAAAGAAGAAGAAATGAAAGAAGTTGCTGCTATCATTGCGAAGCTTCTGAAAAACCACGAAGACGAGGTTGTAAAAGAAGAAGTGAAGCAACGTGTCGCAGCATTGACAGACCGTTTCCCATTATATAACTAATCCATGCGACAAGCCGCCTTTGTGCGGCTTGTTTTCATTTTATTGAAATCAAATCAAAAATTTCCAACCTAGCAAGCAACCCAATTCATATCCATTCCGTCCTATCAGATGAAGAGCGAAAAAACGACAAATTCAGGCGATAAACGCAATTGTTGCATGGCATTGGTTCAGCGGAGAAATGCTCAAATAATTCTACATTCATGAACTTTAACAAAGCGCTTGCTGACAATGCCTCTTGGCGGAGGTTTCTGTTATAATGTACAGGACATTCGAAAAGGAGCGATTTATATGGCGAAAGTACACGTTTTTGATCACCCGCTCATTCAGCACAAATTGACACATATCCGGGATGTAAATACCGGAACAAAAGAATTCCGCGAGCTTGTTGATGAAGTGGCGACGTTGATGGCGTATGAAATTACACGCGACTTGCCATTGGATGAAGTGGAAGTGGAAACGCCGGTCCGCATGGCGAAATCGAAGGTGCTGGCAGGAAAGAAGCTCGGCATCGTTCCGATTTTACGGGCAGGCATCGGGATGGTGGATGGCATTCTGAAATTGATTCCAGCCGCAAAGGTGGGTCATATCGGTCTGTTCCGCGATCCGGAAACTTTGCAGCCGCATGAGTATTTTGTGAAATTGCCATCTGACGTGTCGGAGCGCGAATTTATCGTTGTGGATCCGATGCTGGCAACAGGAGGGACTGCTGTAGAAGCGGTCAATTCCTTGAAGAAACGCGGTGCGAAGAATATCCGGTTCATGTGCCTGATTGCTGCACCGGAAGGCGTTGAAATCTTTACGGAAGCTCATCCTGATGTGGACGTTTACATCGCTGCACTTGATGAAAAATTGAATGAAAAAGGATATATCGTTCCAGGTTTAGGAGACGCTGGCGATCGACTCTTCGGAACGAAATAACGGGGAAGGCGTGAGTGGTTTGACACGGAAATGGAAAGTGATGACGATCTTCGGAACTCGTCCCGAAGCGATCAAAATGGCACCGCTAGTACTGGAATTGGAAAAGCATACGGAGGATATCGAATCGATTGTCACCGTAACGGCGCAGCATCGCCAAATGCTTGACCAAGTACTTCATACATTCGGCATCACGCCGGATTATGATCTGAATATCATGAAGGAGCGCCAAACGCTGGTCGATGTCGCGACGCGCGGATTGGAAGGTCTTGACCAAATCATGAAGGAAGCGCAGCCGGATATCGTGCTCGTTCATGGAGATACTTCGACCACGTTCATCGGCAGTTTGGCGGCTTTCTATAATCGGATTGCGGTCGGCCATGTCGAGGCCGGTTTGCGGACTGGGAATAAATTCTCCCCGTATCCGGAGGAGATGAACCGGCAATTGACTGGTGTACTGGCAGATCTTCATTTTGCACCGACTGAGCAATCGGCTCGCAATTTGCTGAATGAAGGCAAGCTGGAAGACCGGATTTTCATTACCGGGAATACGGCAATCGACGCACTGCAGACGACAGTGAAAGAAGAATACCATCACCCGATTTTCGATAAAATCGGCGACGATCGTCTGATCCTGCTCACGGCTCACCGCCGGGAAAACCTTGGAGAACCGATGCGCAACATGTTCCGCGCCATCATTCGCCTGCTCGACAAACATGAAGACATACAGGTCATCTATCCGATTCATATGAATCCGGCTGTCCGTGAAGTGGCACAGGAAATACTTGCGGATAACGAGCGTGTTCATTTGATTGAACCGCTTGAAGTGTTGGATTTCCACAATTTTGCAGCGCGGTCCCATATCATCTTGACGGATTCAGGTGGTATTCAAGAAGAAGCGCCGTCCCTCGGTAAACCGGTCATTGTCCTTCGGGATACGACGGAACGGCCGGAGGGCATCGCGGCAGGTACGTTGAAGCTTGCCGGAACAGATGAAGAAGCGATCTTTGAATTGACAGATGCGCTGTTGTCGGACGAAGAGGAATATGCGAAAATGGCAAAAGCGTCCAATCCTTATGGAGATGGACAGGCTTCGAAGCGGATTGTCGAGGCATTGAAAGGGTATTTGTCCTCGATTGAATAAAACCTGAGGTGGGTCTATCATAGACCGTCCCAATCAGTATAGAATTTAATAATTGGAATCGCTTGGCATGCAGGGGAGGCAACAGCTGCCTTCCTATGTTTCGCAGCAGCTGAAATGCGAGCAGGTTAATGAGAGATTTCATGAAAAACGTGCAGCCCTACACAAACCGGGCTACACGCAGGGATTGTCCTACCACGGACAATCCTTTTTTAATTCACGAAATTTGGGGTATAGGTGTGTAAGAAGGTGGATGGCGGATGGCTGGAGCAGGAAGGCTAATCCTTCGCTGTTTGTGACCGGACTTCACCCAGCTTGCATTCTGATTTCAGAAAAATATGAACTGAGAAAGATAGTTTTCGAACGGCAGCGCATGACGGGTGCGGGGGCACTCTAGGGAATTAATGAGTACCTAGTGAAGGTAGATTATGTGGCAGTCCAACAGATGAAGAGGTCACTTAATAGGAAGAGAGAGGCTATGATGGGCTGCGATCCGGTGCTGTGCAACGAGATGGAGCATAGGCATTGAAATGCACCTTTCTCTTGTATGCGGAAAGACGCGTTCTCCTTTAGGCAGGAGGCGAACCGCTGGTGAACCTGGCAGCATAAGATAGAAGTCTACTCACCTCGTAAAGTTCGTTGGGAAGAGGGGGTGTTCCTATGTCCATGGAGGCAGTTGAAGCATATATCGTCCAATACGGTTATATCGTCATTTTCATCGCCTTGTTTTTTGGGATTGTCGGAATTCCGGCTCCAGAGGAATCGTTTTTATTCCTGATTGGCATGATGGCGGCCAGCAGTCAGCTGCATGTTACAACAAGCAGTCTCGCTGCAGTGGCGGGTGCGCTGACGGGAATGGGCATCGCTTATTTGGCAGGACGTTTGTTCGGCATGGCGCTGATCCGGAAATTCGGTAAATATATCGGTCTGTCCGACGAGAAAGTGGCAGTTTTTCAAGGGAAGTTTCGAAAAAGGGCTGTCTGGACGGTGTTTTTAGGATTTTTCTTGCCCGGCTTGCGTCAAGCGAGCCCCTACATTGCTGGCATGATAAAAATGGAAGGCAAACAATTTATCCTGATCTCTATTATAGGTGCCATTACATGGATCGGATTTTATTTCGGCCTGGGGATCCTCTCCGCAACCTATTTGCCAATAAAAGCAGAATATGTACCCTTTATCGGTCTCGCCTTAATTCTTATCTTACTCATCCAACTGATCCACACAGCTTATAGGAAAAAAAGGAATGGAGGTGCCTCAACTTGAAAATTGTTATTTTTCCTTTCTTCCGTTTCCCTTCCGGTCATTCGAAGGTGGCGGAGGCGATCGAGGAACGGATACTGGACATGTATCCGGGAGCCACTGTGAAAACAGTCGATTTTTTAACGTATTGCAACGGCTTGCTCGGAAAATTTGTCTCCTCCTTCTACATGAAAATGATCAATACAACTCCGGAATTTTATCAAAAGGCTTACCGTTTTTTTATTATGAAAGAGCAAAATGGCGGAAAGAAACAGGTTCGCCGTTTCTCCCCCCTTTATTTCGAAAGGAAGATGCGCAGTTTGATTGAAGAAGAGGAGCCGGATCTATTGGTGTTCACCCATTCCTTCCCGTCGAGCATCTATGGCAGGCTTGTCCGCAAACGGAAGATCTCAAGCATTCCTGCTATTAACGCGTACACTGACTTTTTTCTGAATGATGTATGGGCGAAATCGGAAGTCATGTATCATTTCGTGTCGCATCCCGGTGTGCGAGACACGCTAATGGAAGCGTACGGTGTACCTGAGCGAAATATTTTTGTCACTGGCATTCCAGTCAAAAAGATCTTTAAAAGCCATTTGCGCCGGCGCAGTCTGCCGCTTCAGAACGTTCTCGTGGCGGGAGGGAATACGGGATTGTTCGATATTGAGTCGATCGCTTCTCTAGTAAATGCATTTCCAGATATCCATTTTACGTTATTATGCGGGCGCAACATCGAATACAAGCAGCGGCTGGAGCACTTCGGCTTCTCAAATGTAACGGTGAAAGGGTATATCGAAAGCTGCGAGGAAATGAATTTCTTATATGAGCAGGCGGATGCCATTTTAACGAAGCCCGGGGGAGTGACGATTGCCGAATCGCTCTATAAGAGGATTCCGATCATGATTTGCAATCATCTTCCAGGACAGGAGCAGATCAATTTACAGCACTTGACGGAAAGTGGTGTGGCCATTGCCATCAACGATCGGAACAACGTATCGGAGCTGTTGACGGACGCAGTACAGTTTGAACGGATGATGGAGAAGATGGATGCCTATGTCGACCGGTTGAATTCAGATGTCGAAGGGGCGCTTGAGCAGGTGGTGCAGAGAGAATTCACAAAACGCCTCGTTCCGTACTACAAGCCGTGGGATTGGCATACGGGCATGACAGGCATGAAAAAAATACCGCGGCAGCTGCAACGATGAGACGAAGGGATCCAGCCAATTCCTTCGTCTTTTCAATGGATTCGCATGGGAACGGCGTCTAGGGGAATCCCTAATAAAATGCAACTTTTTTTTGCTAAAACAAATATGTCGATTGTTTGACAATAAGAAGAGTTTGTGAAGAATTTCACGGGAATCAATTGACATCAAAATGCCCCTATTGTATGCTAACAAAGGGTAAGAATGATAGGGATTCGTACATATGTTGAGCGGAATTGCCATCCAATCGGGTGGATTCTATCATCCTTGCACTGGATGCCAAGTCGTTCGGTATTCGCTTCGTCACGTCTGCGTGAATAGCAACGTGTCCAGGTGAATCGAAATTGGCGATTCAATTTACTTAACTTACAGGTTCCGGCCTTTATTCGGAGTCCTAGCGTTGGTACAAGCTTGGCGGATCCGATCCCTCAAGCATCGCACATCCACACACCCTGTTCCGTCGGTATGCCGCATGGCCATTGCCAAAATTACATCCAAAATAATAAAACCGGGAGAATCACCTATCATGCATACGCTGCGAGAAATCTTTATAAGACAAAAGAAGGCTCTCTTTTTTTTGCTCGCTTTGTTTATGTTAGGATGGTTTTTTACTGACTTTAAGACAATTTTTGCGGGTTTAATTCTCGGTTCACTATTAGGATTGTATAATTTTTGGATACTTGTCCGTAGAATGGAAAGATTTGATCGTTCTATAACGGAAGGAAAGGGAAGAAGTTCGCTTGGGACGCCTTTGCGTTTCGCGTCCGGAGTTGCGGCGGCGGCCATTGCGCTTGCCATGCCCGAAACATTCAATCTGATCGGTACGGTGATCGGCCTTATGATCCCTTATGCCTGGTTGCTGATTGATAGGATACTATTTCACGCAAAGAATCCTTAATCTGATTGCACAAGGGAGGTGAACGAAACGTGAACCATGAAAATCCGTCTTTCGTTTTATTCGGATTAAGCTTTAACCCAGCCAACATCATGATGTTATTCATCACATGCCTGATTGTATTCCTGATTGCATTCTTCTCAACTCGCAACCTTAAGGTTAAACCGACAGGTATGCAGAATTTCATGGAATGGGTCATGGACTTCGTCAAAGGAATTATCAAGAACAATATGGATTGGAGGACAGGCGGGCGATTCCATGTACTCGGTATTACGTTGATCATGTTCGTCTTCGTAGCCAACATGCTCGGGTTACCAATGGCAGTTGTCTGGGATCATGAGCTTTGGTGGAAATCACCGACAGCCGATCCGGTTATCACCATGACACTCGCAACCATGGTCGTTGTATTGACGCACTTCTATGGTGTGAAGATGCTTGGAGTAAAAGGATACTTCAAGACATACCTTCAACCGATGCCATTCTTGGCACCGCTGAAGATCATTGAAGAGTTTGCGAATACGCTGACGCTCGGTCTTCGTCTTTACGGTAACATTTTCGCTGGGGAAATCCTTATCGGACTTCTCGCTTCACTTGGGGCTTCAAGCGCATTCGGCTTAGCCGGAGCATTGATTCCTGCACTTGCTTGGCAAGGGTTCTCGATATTCATCGGAGCGATCCAAGCTTTCATTTTCGTTATGTTAACGATGGTCTACATGGCACATAAAGTGGACACAGACCATTAAACATATATAACCCGGGAAACGGGAGCAAAAACATACTATTTAATTTTTAGGAGGATATTACACAATGATAGGTTCAGTTGGTCTATTAGCAGCAGCACTAGCAGTTGGTCTAGGTGCACTTGGAGCAGGTATCGGTAACGGTTTGATCGTTTCTAAGACAGTCGAAGGTATTGCACGTCAACCAGAAGCACGCGGTATGCTTCAAACTACAATGTTCATCGGGGTAGCGTTAGTTGAGGCCCTTCCGATCATCGCAACAGTTATCGCGTTCATCGTTATGAACAAATAAGAATAGGTCCATACTATTTAAATGGCGAAGTACGCTAGTTTGTCCTTCGCCATTCATTTATGTCGCTCGGCGGCAGTTGAAATTGAAAATAAAGAATTAGTGTTCTTTCTATAACGAATCGAAATGAAAAAGTTATAAGCTCTTGAAGGGAGTGAAACAATCGTGTTTGGAAAATCCTTCGTCCTTTTGTCAGCGAAAGCTGACGCTGGATTTTTGGCAGCTTTGAACGACCGGCTGAATCTTGGCGATATCATCGTCACGGTCCTATTCTTCACAATCCTTATGGTTCTTTTGAAAAAGTTCGCATGGGGCCCGCTTATGGGTGTGATGGATCAGCGTGCCGAGTTGATTGCCAATGAAATCGAAGCGGCTGAAAAAAGCCGTCTTGAGTCTGAAAAACTTCTTGAAGAACAACGCGCCCTATTGAAAGAAGCGCGTGAAAACGCACAATCGATTGTTGACAATGCGAAGAAGCTTGGCGAATCGCAGCGTGAGGAATTGATCGTGGCAGCTCGTGCGGAAGTAAACCGCATGAAGGAATCTGCAGCACTTGAAATCGCAACTGAGAAAGAAAAAGCAGTTGCTGCGGTACGTGAAGAATTCGTTTCTCTATCGATCCTTGCAGCGTCCAAAGTACTTGGCAAAGAAATTTCCGAGGAAGACAACCGTGCTTTGATTGAAGAAACGATTGTGAAGGCAGGCGAAGGCCGATGAGCCAATCGGTTGTAGCAAAGCGTTATGCGACAGCATTGTTTGAACTGGCGCAAAAAAACGGGCAAACCCTTTCCATTCAGGAAGACTTGGCTGAATTGAACAAGGCGTTCCGTGAAAATAAAGGTCTTGGACAGTTAATGACTTCTCCAGATCTTACAGTAACAAAGAAAAAAGAATTGCTTGCAGGCGTCCTGAAGGGTGCCAATCCGGTGATCCTGAACACGCTTTATGTTCTGCTTGACGCAAAGCGCATGGATGAAGTGCTCAACGTATTTGAGGAATTCCATGAACTTGCGAACAATGCGGCAGGCATCGCGGATGCAAAAGTTTATTCCACACGTCCGTTGACGGATCTCGAGAGCAACTCGATTTCCACAACATTTGCACATAAAGTTGGCAAACAAGCTTTACGTATTGAAAATATCATCGATCCAAGCTTGATTGGAGGCATCCGCCTTCAGATCGGCAATCAAATTTACGATAGCAGCATCGGCGCGAAGCTCGAGAAATTGCAACGTAAATTGATCGGATCCTAATCTGAATTTTGAGGGGTGACATACATGGGCATCAAAGCTGAAGAAATCAGCACGCTGATAAAGCAGCAGATTGAAAACTATCAGTCTGAGATGGAAGTAAGCGAAGTCGGTACGGTTATCCGAATCGGTGACGGTATCGCTCTTGCTCATGGCCTCGACAACGTCATGGCCGGAGAACTACTTGAGTTCTCAAACGGTGTCATGGGTATGGCGCAAAACTTGGAAGCGAACAACGTAGGTATCGTTATCCTTGGACCATACACAGGCATTAAAGAAGGCGATGAAGTACGTCGTACAGGCCGTATTATGGAAGTACCTGTCGGTGAGGAATTGATTGGACGCGTCGTAAACCCACTTGGTATGCCAGTGGATGGACTTGGTCCGATCGCTACAACAAAAACTCGTCCGATTGAAAGCCCGGCGCAAGGCGTTATGGCTCGTAAATCCGTTCATGAACCATTGCAAACAGGTATCAAAGCGATTGACGCGCTTGTACCGATCGGCCGTGGACAACGTGAATTGATCATCGGAGACCGTCAAACAGGTAAAACGACTGTTGCGATCGATACAATCTTGAACCAAGCGGATCAAGACATGATTTGTATCTACGTGGCAATCGGCCAAAAAGAATCAACAGTACGTGGGGTTGTCGAAACACTTCGTAAGAACGGTGCGCTTGATTACACAATCGTTGTAACAGCATCCGCTTCTCAACCGGCTCCACTTCTATACTTGGCACCATACACAGGAGTAACAATGGGAGAAGAGTTCATGTTTAATGGCAAGCACGTTCTTGTCGTTTATGATGACCTTTCGAAACAAGCAGCGGCTTACCGTGAGCTTTCCTTGCTACTTCGCCGTCCTCCAGGCCGTGAAGCATATCCTGGTGACGTATTCTACTTGCACTCCCGTCTACTCGAGCGTGCAGCGAAACTGAACGATACATTAGGTGCAGGTTCCATTACAGCACTTCCATTTGTTGAGACACAAGCTGGGGACATCTCCGCTTATATCCCGACAAACGTTATCTCCATCACTGATGGACAGATCTTCTTGCAATCGGATCTATTCTTCTCGGGCGTACGTCCGGCGATCAACGCTGGTCTTTCCGTATCCCGTGTAGGTGGTTCCGCGCAAATCAAAGCGATGAAAAAAGTTGCGGGTACACTTCGTCTTGACCTTGCGGCATATCGTGAACTTGAAGCATTCTCTGCTTTCGGTTCTGACCTTGACGCAGCGACAAAAGCGAAATTGGACCGCGGTGCACGTACGGTTGAAGTCTTGAAGCAAGACTTGAACAAGCCACTTAAAGTCGAATACCAAGTTGTGATCCTTTATGCGCTCACACGAGGACTTCTCGACGACGTTGCTGTACATGACATCCTTCGCTTCGAAAGCGAAATCAACAACTGGCTCGAATCGAACCACACTGAAGTGTTGGATCATATCCGTACGACAAAAGATCTTCCGTCCGATGACGTGATGAAAGAAGCCATCAACGCATTCAAGAAGACATTTGTTCCGTCTGAAGCTTAATTGATTCTCGGGTTTTGATCTAAATAAACGATAAGGTGGTGAATTGCCAGTGGTATCATTACGCGATATACAAAGCCGTATTAATTCAACGAAGAAGACGTCTCAAATCACGAAAGCGATGCAGATGGTTTCCGCTTCAAAGCTGAACCGTGCGGAAATGAACGCCAAAGCGTTTGTTCCTTACATGGATAAGATGCAGGAGGTTGTCGGTGCGATCGCAGGAGCGACATCCGATTCCGGACACCCAATGCTAGTCAGCCGCCCCGTGAAAAAGACAGGTTATATCGTTGTGACATCCGACCGCGGACTCGTAGGCGGTTACAACAGTAACGTGCTGCGTGCGGTAAAACGTGCGATCGAATCCCGACACTCGAAAGACGACGTGAAAATCGTCGCAATCGGGCGGAAAGGCCTTGATTTCTTCAACCGCCTTGGATACAACGTTGTCGATAGCCTTGTCGGCTTATCGGACCACCCTTCTTTTGATGAAATAAAAACAATCGCGACTCGTGCTGTTGGCATGTTCACAGAAGGCGAATACGATGAAGTGTACTTGTACTACAACCACTTCGTCTCCGCCATCTCCAGTGAAGTGACGGAAAAGAAACTACTTCCGCTCACGGATCTTTCACCAGCGTCAACAATGTCTTCGTATGAATTCGAGCCTTCAGCTGAAGTGATTCTCGAAACGCTTCTTCCGCAATACGCGGAGAGCCTCATCTACGGAGCCGTGCTGGATGGAAAAGCGAGCGAACATGCTTCAAGTATGACAGCGATGAAGACTGCAACAGATAACGCCAGCGAATTGATCGATTCGTTGACACTCGTATTCAACCGCGCTCGCCAAGCTGCCATTACTCAGGAAATCACTGAGATTGTCGGCGGGGTAGCCGCACTCGAATAGAGGAACGAACTGAACGGGAAAAGTAAGACAGGAGGGAAAAGCATGAATAAAGGACAAATCCTTCAGGTTATGGGTCCGGTTGTCGACGTTTCATTTGCAGACGGACAGCTTCCATCGATCTATAACGCATTGAAGGTTCAAATCGAACGTCCGAATGCAGAAGCTGAAACGCTCACGCTTGAAGTGGCACTTCACCTTGGTGACGACTCAGTCCGTACCATTGCGATGTCATCGACTGACGGCCTGAAACGTGGCTCTGAGGTCATTGACACAGGCGCGGCTATTTCAGTACCGGTCGGAGCAGCAACACTAGGACGCGTATTTAACGTACTTGGAGATGTAATCGACCTTGGAGAGGAAGTACCTGCTGGCGAACGCCGCGACCCGATCCACCGTCAAGCTCCACAATTTGAAAACCTTTCAACTCAAGTTGAAATTCTTGAAACAGGCATCAAAGTCGTTGACTTGCTTGCGCCATACATCAAAGGTGGTAAGATCGGTCTCTTCGGAGGTGCGGGTGTAGGTAAAACCGTACTTATCCAGGAATTGATCAACAACATCGCTCAAGAACACGGTGGTATCTCCGTATTCGCGGGTGTTGGTGAGCGTACACGTGAAGGTAACGACTTGTACCATGAAATGACTGACTCCGGAGTTATCAGCAAAACAGCGATGGTCTTCGGTCAAATGAACGAGCCTCCTGGCGCACGTATGCGTGTTGCACTTACAGGACTTACGATGGCAGAATACTTCCGTGATGAGCAAGGCGCGGACGTTCTTCTCTTCATCGACAACATCTTCCGCTTCACACAAGCGGGTTCAGAAGTATCAGCCCTTCTTGGCCGTATGCCATCTGCCGTTGGTTACCAGCCGACACTTGCAACAGAGATGGGTCAGCTTCAAGAGCGGATCACTTCAACAAACGTTGGTTCCGTAACATCTATCCAAGCGATCTACGTACCAGCCGATGACTATACTGACCCGGCACCGGCTACGACGTTCGCTCACTTGGATGCAACAACGAACCTGGAGCGTAAACTTTCTGAAATGGGTATCTACCCTGCGGTTGACCCATTGGCATCCACTTCACGTGCGTTAAGCCCTGAAATCGTTGGGGAAGAGCACTATGAAGTAGCTCGTCAAGTACAATCCACATTGCAACGTTACCGTGAGCTTCAAGACATTATCGCGATCCTTGGTATGGATGAGCTCAGCGAAGAAGATAAGCTAGTTGTAGGACGCGCACGCCGTATCCAATTCTTCTTATCACAAAACTTCCACGTAGCGGAGCAATTCACAGGACAACCGGGATCTTACGTACCTGTTGCTGAAACGATCAAAGGTTTCAAGGAAATCTTGGAAGGCCGTTACGATCACCTTCCGGAAGATGCATTCCGTCTTGTTGGACGCATCGAAGAAGTTATCGAAAAAGCGAAAAGCATGGGCGTAGAGGTCTAATAAAAGGGTTCAGGAGGGAATAAAATGAGTACCATCAAAGTAAATATCGTCACTCCCGACGGCCCTGTTAGTGAAACCGAAGCAAATATGGTTATTGCCGCCACAGAAACGGGCGAAATCGGGATTCTTCCCGGCCATATCGCAATGGTTGCACCTTTGAAAATCGGTGCTCTCCGCCTGAAAAAGGACAATTCGACTGAAGCGATCGCTGTACACGGCGGCTTCATCGAAGTTCGTCCGGATGTCATTACCGTTTTGGCACAACAAGCGGAAAAGGCTTCCGATATCGATCTCTCTCGTGCACAGCGTGCTGCCAAACGGGCAGAAGAAGCGCTACAAGCGAAAGCGGATAATCTGGAAGCCAAGCTGATCGAACTCGATTTGCAACGGGCCATTAACCGGATAAACGTTCACGAAATGAGATAAGTGCGAAGGAATGACGGGCAGAGGTCTTTTTCTGCCCGTTTTTTCCCTTTTAGTGTTTGAGTAAGGAGCTTGAAAATTGACCAATATATTATTGTATAATCCTTTATTAGCGATCCTTTCCCACATCTTTTTCATCGGACTTTCGTTTTACGCCCTTCAAGCCATCATGCCCGAAAAAATCATCAAAAAGAATCAAGTGTTCCGTGCGCAGCTTTTATTCATTTTATTGAGTTTTGCGATAGGTTCAGCCGTATCAAATTTCTTTTTAGACATATCCTATTGGTCAGGAAGGATCCCGACCTACTTCCAATAAAAATTAATTTTGAAAAGAGGCATACTTCAGGGGATAGCGGGTAGAGAGTTAGTAGGCCGAAAAACAACTGTCATGAATAACGTAAACTGTAACTTTTTGCCGGTGAACTCCATGCTATCGCCGCGTGTATGGCCATTCATATACGGGGCGATGGCATGAAAACAAAAACAGGTTTAATTATCCACGTTTGAGGAAATTACATACTATCGCCGACATTCGCCCAAGAAAGCGGATGACACAAATCGCCAAATGGGTACATATTATAGACTATCTTATCGATAGAGGGAAAATAGCTCTGCGGTTACTTGTTTAATAAGGTGGGGCATTGTAGAATAGTATGTGTTTTTATGCTTAATTTATGTGAATAAAATGTACAGTGACTATAAGGCTAAGAGTATAACTTTGGAGTCGGAGGGGCTTTTTGTGGACAAAATCATAATTAATGGTGGACGTGTTCTTCGCGGAAATGTTCGTGTGGAAGGAGCAAAAAATGCGGTTCTGCCAATATTGGCTGCTGCGTTACTCGCGTCTGAGGGTCCCAATATCATACGCGATGTTCCGAACCTTTCGGATGTCAGAACAATAAATGAAGTAGTGAAGAGCTTGAACGCTGCAGTGGAATATTTCCCTGAAGCCGGTCAAGTGATTATTGACTCGAGCAAACAGCTTGCGACAGAAGCGCATTTTGAATATGTACGTAAAATGCGGGCATCGATCCTTGTCATGGGACCTTTGCTTGCACGGCACGGCTTTGCACGCGTTGCGATGCCAGGCGGATGTGCCATTGGTTCTCGTCCAATCGACCAGCACTTAAAGGGCTTTGAAGCGATGGGCGCAGAAATCACATTTGGCAACGGGCATGTGGAAGCGAAAGCGGCACACGGCCTACGCGGGGCAAAAATTTATTTGGACTTCCCGAGTGTCGGTGCGACTGAAAACATCATGACTGCCGCAGCGCTTGCGAAAGGTACAACGATTATCGAAAACGCGGCAAAAGAGCCGGAAATCGTAGACCTTGCTAATTTCATCAATGAAATGGGCGGTAAGGTTGTCGGCGCCGGAACAGATGTCATTCGGATCGAAGGCGTTTCAAAACTATATGGGACAACGCATCATATTATTCCAGACCGGATAGAAACAGGAACGTTCATGGTGGCAGCAGCCATTACGGGCGGCGATGTCATCATTGAAAATGCAGTTCCTGAGCACAATGCTGCGTTAATTTCAAAATTAGGCGAGATGGGCGTCAATATTACGGAATTGGATGAAGGACTGCGGATCACCGCAAAGTACCCATTGCGGGCGGTTGACTTGAAAACGATGCCGCATCCAGGATTCCCGACTGACATGCAGTCGCAAATGATGGCACTTATGCTGACAGCAACTGGTACGGGTGTATTGACAGAGACAGTATTTGAAAACCGCTTCATGCATGTGGAAGAATTCCGCCGCATGAACGCCAATGTCAAAATCGAAGGACGTTCGGTTATCATTTCGGGTCCGTCGAAGTTACAAGGGGCTGAAGTAGCCGCAACTGACTTGCGCGCTGCCGCCGCATTGATTCTGGCAGGTCTCCATGCGGAAGGCATCACACGCGTCACAGAACTGGATCATCTCGACAGAGGATACGTCGACTTCCATAAGAAGCTAAAAGCGCTTGGCGCGGATATCGAACGCGTTTCTTCTGAAACAACTGAAAAACAAACACAACTCGTCTGAGCAACGGATTAATCCATGTTTCATTCGAATCGAACCGCATTCTTCCGGGAATGCGGTTTTTTCATTTCACCAGCCCGGACCGGTCATAATTGATGCACCATCTCATATAGTTAACTATGGACAAACTACTAACCGTTTTATTCATCATTCTCTTATTCTTTATGCCAATCATATTGAAACCCGCACTCACAGCAGACAAAACGGCCAAAGTGGCGTATGACGACCCGTGTACCGTCTGGATCACGGTGGAGGGGATGGACGAGCCCATTCCCCTTGAAGAGTACGTTCTCGGCGTGGTCGCCGGTGAAATGCCCGCTACGTTCCAGGACGAGGCATTGAAAGCCCAGGCGATCGCTGCACGCACATACGCCCTACGGTCAACTGACAACGGCAAAAAAACAATCGCCGCCACCGTCTCCGCGCAAGTGTATAAAAACAAAGCGGAGCGGAAAGAACGATGGGGAAAGGAGTTTAAACGGAACGAACAAAAGCTTCGCGAAGCAGTCGAAGCGACGAGCAGCCAAGTGATTGAATACGAGGGGGAAATGATCACAGCCATGTTTTTCTCCACGTCGAACGGCAAAACAGAAGCCTCCCAAAATTATAGCGGCAACCCGATTCCATATTTGCAAAGCGTGGACAGCCCAGGGGAAGCGGAAGTCGCCCCGGAAGTCGAACGCCGTAAGGAAATGACCTTGACCGAATGGAACCGGCTCATCGGCTCCACGTGGACCGCAGACCGCTTTAAAAATCTTCAGCTTGTCCGAAATCAAACCGGCCGCGTCCAAAAAGCCGTATCCGACAACTTTGAAATGAGCGGCCGCGACATGCGCGACGCCCTCGGCCTGCCGTCCACTGACTTCAACATCGCCTACGACGTCACCAATCAAATCGTCCATGTCACCACCCAAGGATATGGACACGGCGTCGGTATGAGCCAATACGGAGCGGAGGCTTTCGCCCAGAAAGGATGGACCGCCGAACAGATCCTCGCCCACTATTATTCGGGCATCTTGATAAATAATTTTGAAAACAGTGAATCGGAATGTTTAAAAACACCTCCACTTGCAAACAATAGCAAGTGAGGTGATGACCATGCGAGAAGAAAAACCGAAATTCCCTTCTCAAAAGACTAAGAGTACAAAGAAAAATAGTTGGCTCTGGCCAGCCATCTATTCCGGTATTGCCGTCGTATTCGTCGGCATGATCTGGGGTTACAACGCAATCATAAAACAAGACAAGACCGAAACGGCCGAAGTTGTCAACAATGAGGACGACACAATCATCGAGACCAACGCATCCAAGGAAGTACTCAAATACCCATTCAACGAAGACCTACTTGAAAGTGTGGCCATTTTACAAGAGTACTATGACGCGGAAGCCGACGACGACATGAGAGAAAGCGCTTTGCTCGTCTTCAATCAAACCTATGTCACAAACAGCGGAATCTCCATCTCCGTTAACGACGAACCATTTGAAGTCGTTGCAGCCATGAGCGGCACAGTGGAACAAGTCATCGTTGACCAATTCAAAGGCAGCGAAGTCACCATTTCCCACGCCGACGGTAAAAAGACCATCTACGGATCACTCACCGGCGTCCTCGTCCAAGAAGGCGACGAAGTGCTCCAAGGTGCACCACTCGGCACTGCGACAAGCAACGAATGGAATGCCCAAGCCGGCACCCACCTGCACTTCGAGGTCCAGCAAGACGGCGTCTCCGTCAACCCACGTTCGCTACTTGCATTCTGATTTGCGTAAAAGCCGCTTCTGCAAAGCGGCTTTTTTGTTTTGACTTCACACACGCGAAAAGGTGAACTCCGAAGAGTTCCGACGAGTTCCGGTGAATTCCGGCAAGTTCCGGCAAGTTCCGTCGAATTCCGGTCAACCGCTCGTATATTCGATTGTACCGCTCGTATATCGTCTGAACCTCTCGTATATGCATGTGAACCGCTCGTATATACAGGAGACCGCTCGATTGTTCGTGCGAACCACTCGTAAAAGCCGGGGACCGCTCGTATAATGCCGCTAACCGCTCGTAAAACTTTAATAGCAGCAAAAATAGAAATGGGAATGCCATCTTTAATTTCCTGGACCCCATATTCACGCATAAATGTCATTCCGGTCAACCACTCGTATATTTGATTGTACCGCTCGTATATCGCCTGTACCTCTCGTATATGCATTTGAACCACTCGTATATACAGGAGACCGCTCGATTGATCGTACGAACCACTCGTAAAAGCCGGGGACCGCTCGTATAATGCCGCTAACCGCTCGATTAATTGGGAGACAGTTCGTGTCCTGTCTCAAACCACTCGCGAAATTTCAGTAAAATAGTAACCACAACTATAATTTCTTGATTGGTCAAAGGCATTCAGCGCGTCAGGAAGCAGGCAATGTCATGAGAATCTCCGCGTCTCTTGCTAAGGGAAGGGGCCAGCCGCTCGTAAATTCCGTAGACCTCACGTATTTCATCTCGAATCGCTAACGTAGTTCCAAGACAAGTGTAAACACAAATATAATTTCTTAATTGGTCAAAGGTATTCAGCGCGCCAGGAAGCAGACAATGTCATGAGAATCTCCGCGTCTCATGCTAAGGGGCCGGCCGCTCGTATATACCATAGACCTCTCGTATTTCATCTCGAATCGCTAACGAAATTCCAAGACAAGAGTAACCACAACTATAATTTCTTAATTGGTCAAAGGTATTCAGCGCGTCAGGAAGCAGGCAATGTCATGAGAATCTCCGCGTCTCTTGCCAAGCGGCCAGCCGCTCGTATATTCCGTAGACCTCTCGTGTTTCATCTCGAATCGCTAACGAAGTTCCAAGACAAGAGTAAACACAACTATAATTTCTTAACTGGTCAAAGGCATTCAGCGCGTCGTAGAGTAGGCAATGACATGAGAATACCCGCGTTTCTTGCCAAGCGGCCTAACCACTCGTATATTTTGGAGATCGCTCGTATCTTGTATCGAGCCGCTCGCAAAAATCCAGGACGTCATTAAAAACAAGTGCCCTAAATACAAAGGTAAACTCATAATTAATAAATAATAAATGTGTAATGTCTATCCTAAAATGTATGGATGCAAATTGTTGATGCTCTCTTTTTTGGAGCTGTAGTTGCTAAAAAGTTTTTTCGTTAAATTGCCGAAAATCAGGATTTGAAGCGAAACTGCCTATGAAAACTTCGATTTGAGGCAAAACAGCCTCTGATAATTCGACCTTTGTTCAGACTATTCCATTTATTGTTCGGATAGTTTAAGCTTAAGATAGGAGGTGGAGGAGATTGATTTATAAAAAAAGGAGTGCGCCACTGGAAATTGAAGGTTTGATTACATTGGGAAGGAGGATCTCAAAGGAGCATCCAATCCGAAGTGACATGATGAGAAGGTTATATAACCTGCAGGCCGGCTATAGTGGCGAGAAGCAATATGACCGGTATATTACCGAATTCAAGCCAGCTTATCCGTATGCGATTTTGCATGATATTTGTTTGAAAGAAGATAATATTTATTTCCAGATGGATTCGCTGTTGATTACCCCATCAAGGATTGTCGTAACAGAAGTGAAGAATTTGGCTGAGAAAATAATAGTGAAAACAAAGCCTCTCCAGTTTATCAAAGAAATGCAAACGGGCGAGCGGGTTCCTTTTCGAAGTCCAATTACTGAGTTGGACCGCAAAGTCCATCTGTTAAGGCGGTGGTTAAGTCACAGGCGCATTGACCTTCCCATTGAAGGCATTGTTACTTTTGCATACAATAACGAGTTGCAATTCGAGGAAGATCCCCCTGTCGATTTGATCTTCACGTATGAAATAGCTGCTTATCTACGTAAATTGACATTGGAGCGGGAAATCCTTGATAAGCAGACCATACATAAGTTGGCTAATGAAATAGTCAGTGCGCACCAGCCATTCAATCCCTTCCCGCTGAGTGAACGGTATTCTGTGAACCCTGAGGAAATTCTCCCGGGCGTACAATGTCCATCTTGCCATCTACTCTCTATGCGGTGGGAAAGACGAAGATGGAGATGTTTATCATGTGGCCAAATTGGTAGAAATGAGCACCGATTTGCTGTACAGGAATGGTTTTTCATAAAGAAAGACACAATAACCAATCAGGAGTTTAGAGATTTTACTCTATTGGATAACCGACATACGGCGAAATTATTGTTAGCCGGAATCCCCCAACTGAAGATGGTCGGTAAGAGTAAAGGAAGCTTTTACAGAATCAAATAAGGAGTTAGGGGGCTCTTCTGGAGGAGAGCTCTTTTTGAATTTATTTTCTGAATCAACCTAGTGCTCGTAAATGATTGTGAAGCAATTGTTTAATCGGCGAAGCGCTCGTATAGGCTTTCGAAGCACTCGTATACCCGGCACACCGCTCGTATAAGTTTTCGAACCACTCGTATCATCGGTCGAACCGCTCGTATAAGTTTCGAAGCACTCGTATAATCGTCAAACCGCTCGTATAGGCTTTCGAAGCCCTCGTATCATCGGCCGAACCGCTCGTATAAGTTTTCGAACCACTCGTATCCCCGGCGCACCGCTCGTATAAGTTTCCGAACCACTCGTATAATCGTCAAACCGCTCGTATAAGTTTCCGAAGCCCTCGTATTCCCGGCGCACCGCTCGTATAAGTTTCCGAACCACTCGTATAATCGTCAAACCGCTCGTATAGGCTTTCGAAGCACTCGTATAATCGTCAAACCGCTCGAATAAGTTTCCGAAGCACTCGTATAATCATCAAACCGCTCGTATAAGTTTCCGAAGCACTCGTATCCCCGGCGAACCGCTCGTATAAGTTTCCGAAGCACTCGTATAATCGTCACACCGCTCGTATAAGTTTTCGAAGCCCTCGTATAATAAGCGAACCGCTCGTAAATGATTTCGAAGCCCACGTATCCCCGGCGAACCACTCAAACGCGTCCATCGAATATTTCAACCTTCACAACATCTCCCAACAAACCCACACGTAATTTCCTTTTTCCCTCTTTCTCCCTTCGCATATCTCGCAAACTTGCCGCATACGATAAAGGAAGAAATGGAGCTGACAGGAAAGGAAGAGGGCGTGCACGAGCAAATTCGGAGGCGATGCGTGCGCCTCGGCAAAATGTTGCTGGAGACTGGACTTACCGTACGGGCACTGGCAAAAGCGACAGGCTACTCCAAAAGCACGGTCCATAAGGATTTGACGGAACGGTTGCCGAATGTCGATGTAGAGCTGTCGGAGGAAGTCGCCAAAGTTTTGGCCTATCATAAGTCTGTCAGACATTTAAGAGGCGGTGAAGCAACACGGATGAAGTGGATGAATGAACATAATAAGGCTCGGAATGGGTGAGATGAAGAGACGGGGACGCGAACATCCGGCGGATACCCTGTCTTTTTTTTTGTGTTGTCCGTAATCCAGCGGAACTGTTTTTGTCTCCATTAAGATAAGACTAAAAATAGGTAAAAAACGAAGGTCGCGCTCTCCAAATCCATATCAAAAGCATCCCTTTTTCCTCCATCTGAAATCGTGACGAAAATACTAAATTTCCTTTCAAAATATGGTGGAATTATATGTTCAATACAGTATGTCTATGCTACAATTATAAGTTAGTAGAGTATGTTCGAGACAAACATGTCCAAGATGATGGAAGGGGTATCGTGAAAAATGTTCGCTAAAGATATCGGAATTGACCTTGGTACGGCCAATGTGTTGATTCACGTGAAAGGGAAAGGGATTGTGCTAAATGAACCATCCGTTGTGGCGATAGACAAGCAGTCGAGTCGCGTGTTGGCGGTTGGGGAGGAAGCTAGTAAAATGGTCGGACGGACACCGGGCAATATTATTGCCATTCGCCCGATGAAAGATGGCGTAATTGCCGATTTTGATATGACAGAAGCGATGCTTCGGCATTTTATTAATAAATTGAACGTCAAAGGATTTTTATCCAAACCACGCATTCTGATCTGCTGCCCGACGAATATTACGAGTGTCGAGCAGAAAGCGATTCGCGAAGCGGCAGAAAAATCAGGTGGAAAAAAAGTCTACTTGGAAGAAGAGCCTAAAGTCGCAGCAATCGGCGCCGGCATGGATATTTTCCAGCCAAGTGGGAATATGGTTATTGACATCGGCGGCGGCACGACAGATGTTGCGGTCCTGTCGATGGGGGATATTGTGACGTCCCAGTCGATCAATGCCGCAGGCGATATGTTCGACAACGATATTATTCAGTTTATTAAGAAGAAATATAAGCTGCTCATTGGGGAGCGTACGGCGGAGTCCATCAAAGTGACAATCGGCACGGTTTTCCCAGGTAGCCGCAAGGAACAGATGGACATCCGGGGACGTGATATGGTGACAGGATTGCCGCGCACGATCACGATCCATTCGGAGGAAGTATTGGAGGCGCTGACGGAATCGGTCAGCCTGATTATCCAGTCGGCCAAAAATGTTTTAGAGAAAACGCCGCCGGAATTGTCCGCTGACATTATCGATAGAGGCGTTTTCCTGACAGGCGGTGGGGCATTGCTTCATGGCATTGATCAGCTGCTCGCAGAAGAATTGAAAGTTCCTGTTTTCGTTTCAGATAATCCACTAAGCTGTGTAGCCATTGGCACGGGGATTTTGCTTGAGAATATTGACAAGGTCAAAGGGCATTACTAATCAAACCACAAAGCCTCTCAAAAGGCTTTACTATACGAAGGAGGCGGACGCATGTTCCGTGGATTTTACACAGTCGGTTCCGGCATGATTGCCCAGCAACGCAGAACGGAAATGCTGGCTAACAATTTGGCAAACGCGAATACACCAGGATTTAAAGCAGAGCAGTCCTCCATCCGCTCTTTTCCGGAAATGTACATGTCGAGCATTAATGCCGCGCGCATTCCGACGAAAGAAGGATTACAGCTGAAAGGATTGTCTCCACTAGGACCGATCTCAACTGGCGTTTACATGCAGGAAACTCTTCCGCTTTTTGCGCAGGGGCAATTAAGAGAAACAGGATTGACGACGGATATATCCCTTGTGGACGGCGCTTTGCCGGTCGATCCGGAAAACGGCAAAGCCGGGGCGATCTTTTTCAGGTTAGCGAATGGCAATGGACAAGAAGTCTACACGAAAAACGGTAATTTCACGATGGATGCACAAGGCTACCTAACTAATCCGATGGGGTATTATGTCCTAGATTCAGCGGGACAGCGAATTCAGCTGCCAAATGACGACTTCCGTCTGACGAGCGAAGGCGATATAATGGTAGGGGAAACGACAGCTGCTACACTTGGCGTCGCATACGCAGCACAGCCGGAAACCTTGCAAAAACAAGGGAATGGCCTGTTTTCTGCTCAAGGCGGTAACTTGCCGGATGCGAGTGGCGTGGCGGGCGTCGGCTATTCATTTCAGCAAGGCTATTTGGAAGGATCGAATGTCGATGCGGGAAGCACAATGACAGATATGCTGGCGGCCTACCGGGCTTTCGAAGCGAATCAAAAAATCTTGCAGGCATATGATCGAAGTATGGAAAAAGCGGTCACGGAAATCGGACGGGTCAATGGATAATTGAGTAACACGGAGAGCCTTTACGTTCAGGCGTAAAGGAGAAAGGAGCCGGACTGCATTATGATACGAACTATGACAACCGCGGTCAACACGATGACGCAACTGCAACAGAATATAGATATTATCGGCAATAACCTCGCGAACTCGGCAACGAACGGCTATAAAGCGAGCGGAGCCAATTTTCACGAGATGCTGTACCAGCAGTTCAACAACGACAAGGCCGATACGGCGCAGCGCCAAACGCCAGCGGGCATACGCTATGGCGTCGGAGCGATGTTAGGCCCGGCCATGATGAACTGGAAGCAAGGTTCTTTGCAGGTGACAGGGCGGGATCTGGATTTCGCTTTGACCGAACCGAAGCAATATTTTAACTTGCTGATGCCAGGTGAAAATGGAGAGCAGACCGTGTATACGCGTCAGGGAAGCTTCTATGTTTCGCCGGTGGACGGCGGACGCCTCATGCTCGTGAACGGTGACGGTTATCCGGTCGCGGACAGCGCAGGGAATGCGGTTAGCTTCCGAGATGACGTAAAACAATATGCAATGCGTCCAGGCGGCGTGCTGGAAGTGACACAGAACAATGGAACTGTGGAAACGATCCAATTAGGAGTGTCCGTGATGGAGCGGCCGAACCTCATGTCACGCTTGTCAGACACGTTGTTCGCTCTGCCTGCCAATTTAAATGAACTTGGTGTGGCTGCAGGCGATGTAGTAACGGACTTAAACGGTGCAGATCGCGCAATCATTGGCATGGAAAATCAAAAACTGGAAGCTTCAAACGTCAATTATGAGAAAGAAATGACGGATCTCATCAATGTCCAGCGCTCCTACCAATTCAATGCACGGACGATCACATTGGCCGATCAAATGCTTGGTCTGATCAACAATATACGATGAGTTCTGATAGGGAGTCTTTAATATGTTAGATGAAAAACGGAATAATCCGGAATGGAATCAAACAAGTCAAGAGACCACGGTGAATTCCCGTGTGGCGGCTACACGAGCGGCCAGGAATCGACAGGGGAAAAAACCGGACACGGCAAAAGAGGAACGAGTCAAAAATAAATTTTGGGTTCAAGTGCGAATCCTTCCCATCTGGCTCCGCATTATCCTCGTCTTGCTCCTGCTAGTTGGAGCGGCAGTGGTCGGGGCCATGATCGGTTACGGGTATATCGGCGATGGCAATCCGGGCGACGTACTCAAAAAGGAGACATGGACGCATGTTCTTGATATTATGAGAGGAACTGGACCATAACCCAAACATTACATAGGCCAAGGAGAGACGGTACATGCTAACTGCACAACAAATACAAGAAATCCTTCCGCATCGTTATCCATTCCTGCTAGTGGATCGTATTTTGGAAATGGAAGAAGGAAAAAAAGCAATCGGAATAAAAAATGTAACGATTAACGAAGAGTTTTTCAATGGACATTTTCCAGGGTATCCGGTCATGCCGGGTGTGCTGATTGTTGAGGCACTTGCCCAAGTCGGTGCGGTGGCCATGCTTTCAATAGAAGAAAACCGCGGGCGCATCGGATTTTTTGCAGGAATCGATAATTGCCGGTTCAAACGTCAAGTGACACCTGGCGATACATTGCGCTTGGAAGTGGAAATCACAAGAATGCGCGGCATGATCGGCAAAGGCAAGGCAATCGCGACCGTTGATGGAGAAATCGCATGTGAAGCGGACATCACATTTGCCTTAGGCGACAAGCAAAAGAAGGAAAACTAAATTTGCGCACACATTAAAATTTCGTTACAATGAACATTGCAGTGTCTTTGCCGCGGTATTTAAAAAGACCGATGAAAAGGGATGAAGACCAGGCAAAATGGACTGGATGAATTCCAAAACGAGGGGAAAAGGCATCATTTTTTCATCCACCTTTTTACATACCACAACTGCAATGCACTTTACAGTGGGAGGTAACAAATAAGTTATGTTCAAAGATCTTTCTCCAAATATAAAAAGCAGCATCACCCGTTCCATTACACAAACGTTCGAACAGTACATGGCCAATATCGGGTGGAGTGAAGAAGAATACAGCATTGAGGATTTTATTGAAGAATGGCGTGAGTATATCACGACGAAAGCGCTCTGGTATTCAAAAATTCCGGATGAAGTCAAAATGGATCCTACGTTCCATGAAGACTTGGCCCAACGGATTAATGACGTGATTTATAAAATCCTGAATGAACCGCCATCCGATGAGCAAATTGCGGCTATCCAAACGATGCAGGAGCAACTCAACACGCACTATGAGTATGACTGTAAAGCAGAAGCCGTATTCATCGAATCGATTTTAAAAGAGCAAATTGAACAACAATAAAGAATGATGGATAGTTCCCTCTTTTTGAGCCAACCTACAAAGTATCATACAGGATATGTATGAGAAACGGCTTGTGGAAAGGAGGGAATTTTCATGTTCAAAAAAGTGATTCCAGTTCTATTCGTATCGGGAGTCGTATTGGCTGGCTGCGGAACCAACCACAATAATACAGTTCCGAAGAAAAACGAAACACCGATGGAGGCCTTGGAGAACCGAGATCTGACACCGCGTGTCTATGATGGCCAAACAGGACCTAACATGGATGGCATCAACACAGGTCAGGAGCGTTACAACAACCCGAATGGCGGTATCCTCAATGATACCAACCGTAACGGCTTGGACGGCCGCGTCAATGACCGTCATCTCGATATGAATGGTAATAATACCGTTCCGACTGAAGAAATCATCATCGAAGAGAACACAACGACCCCTTCCCCGAACAACGGAACAATGAACCGTAGAGGGAATAACAACCGCTAACCGCAAGCCGTGAAAGACCGCTCTTTTTAAAAGGGCGGTCTTTCTCAATGGAGAGGAATTTATGTTAGGTGCTTAATCGGAGAGTGCTCAACACCAACCCCCTAAATGGTCAAGTGCATGCAGCGCGATCAAATAAGCAAAATATTAACCATTGCCCGCGGACCAGCTGCTTCTTATGTACGCTCTGCCTAAGTCGCTCCCTTTACAGTTCGGCCAACTGCTCGTATTTCTTCGCGAACCGCTCGATTAATTGCTCCAACCGCTCGATTATTCTGCCAACCTCTCGTATATTTTTCCAACCGCTCGATTACCGCCGTAACCGCTCGTAAATCTTCCTCTACCTCTCATAACTTCCCCTGAACCGCTCGTATATTTTCACCGCCATTCCAATTCATCCAGCATCCTCCGAATCCAATAAAATTCCCAAACAAAAAACCCTCATAATAGAGGGTTCGGCCATCGATCAAGTTAAGTTGCGGTCCTTTTTCAAGCGCGGACGGGAACGCATGTCGTGTTCAAAACGGGCGAGCAGTTCTTGGCCGCTTAAGCCTTCGGTAATCAATTCTTCGAGTAAGTGCTCCGCGTATTGGGAACGAGCTCGCTTCAAACGCCCTTTCAGGAGCACGGAAATGTGATCGCCGATTTCTTGGACCGTGTCCACCGCGACTAAAAATCCAGCCGGCTCATTTTCCGGATAGGAGATGACGACGCGGGCTTCCAGCAATTCCTCTGTCGCTTTCCAATTCTCGAAAAGCTCCTTATATTCCTGATCAATGAACATTTCCAGAATCCACATCCGATGACTGTTTTCCTGGTTAATGATGATTCCGTCAATCAAAGGAAAGTCTTGGATTTGATTGTCTTGAAGCACTCCGACAGAGATCATTTTAAACGTCTTCAAACGCGCCACCCCACTCATTTTTCTTCGATTATACCATAGCTCCAAAAACTTTTTTGTAAATAGGGTAAAGTCTTATTATCACCGAAATGAAATAAATTAGGAAACCGCTAGGAGATAAGGCTTGTGAAGAGTTTGGTAATTAAATGCCAAAGAGAAAACTTGGAATTGAACCTTCAGGGTGTATGAAAACTAGGTTTTCACTATTTGGACAATTCATGGTCCTCTAGTATGATAAAGGCGACCTACGAAAGGGGGGAGACAAGTGAACCAAGTTGCACTCGTTGGGCGTATTACAAAAGACCCTATACTGAGAAGGTTGCCGGAGGGAAGACAGCAGTCGAGCTTCATATTGGCTGTCAATCGCAACTTCAAGAACCAAAGAGGTGAGGTCGAGGCTGATTTCGTATCATGCACGGCGTGGGGCAAATTAGCGGAGAACACAGTGAAGCATTGCGGCAAAGGCTCGTTAATCGGTGTCGGTGGAAGAATTCAGTCCCGTACATATGAACGGGAGGATAGGACCCGGGCATTCGTTACTGAGGTCATTGCGGACGAAGTGAGGTTTTTGGCTACAAAAAAGCGCGAGGACGAAAACCTATATGGGGAATCCGCAGACGGCCCGCAAAGTGAAGCTGCAAATGGGGCGGATGAAGAGTATGTAAAAGCGCATTTTCATCTGACCGAAAAGGAGAAGGAAGAATTGCCGATCTTTTGATGGGCAGCAAAGGAGGAGGGACGGAAACCGCTTGATCGTGGAATGAATTGAATATGAGGAATGAAATACGAGGAATGAAATAACTTGAGGAGAGTAAATACGTACCGGTTGGGGGACCGGTACGTATTGAAACAAACAGGAACCGTTTGAGCAGGCGGGTCCTGAAAACTATTAGGGGTAATAGTTAAACAGTTTACGCCAAAATTGAAACTTGGGGCGGAGATCGCTTCCGCTCCAAGTCATAAAGGGGAGGGGAGAAACCGTGGAACGACTTGAAAAGGGATTGATCCGAATGGAGCTGCAAGTAGGGCAACTCATCCGGATCGTAGCAAATATGAGCGAGCGGCTGGAACAGCTTGAGAAACAGGAACAAGGCAGGAAAGTGGTATCTCTACATACCAAGCGAGTGCGGGAGCCGATGCCATAATAAAAAAAGCCCCGGAAAAATCCGAGGCCTTACATTATCGTTCAAATGTCAACAAGTCATCCAATTCAGCATCGGACAATTCGGTCAGCCATTGACTCGATTGGATGAGATCGGCAGATAACTTCGCCTTCTCTTCCAGCATCTTATCAATTTTTTCCTCAATCGTACCGACCGTCACAAACTTATGCACATGGACAAATTTTGTCTGGCCGATCCGGTACGCACGGTCCGTCGCTTGATTTTCAACTGCCGGATTCCACCAACGATCCGCATGCAGAACATGATTGGCTTTCGTCAAGTTCAATCCGGTTCCACCCGCCTTCAAAGACAGGATGAAGATCGGGAACTCGCCGGCTTGGAAAGCGTCGACAAGTGCATCGCGCTGGCCTTTCGGCATACTCCCGGTCAAGAAAGGCACATCAATATCATACAGCTCGGATAAGCATTGGCGGATCAAGTTACCCATGCCGATATACTGAGTGAAAATAAGACATTGTTCGCCATTTTCTGCGATATCAGCAGCCATTGAAACGATTCGTTCCAACTTTTCGGAGCGCTCGAGCATCTGCGTAGCAGGCGCGTGAGGTTCTTTTAAGAAAAGCGCAGGATGATTGCAAAGCTGCTTCAACCGGCTCAACATCTTCAAAATGAGCCCTTTCCGTTCAAAGCCCGTCAATGTTTCCAGCTTGAATTTCGTATCATCAATAAAGCTTTCATATAAAGCGGCCTGCTCGGTCGTCAACGGGCAGTACTCATTTTGTTCCAGCTTCTTCGGTAAGTTCAATTGCAAATCCGGATCATTCTTCGTCCGGCGCAAAAGGAAGGGGCGGATCTTGGAACGCAGCTTCCGCTTCGTCAGCTCGGAATCATCCCGTTCGATTGGGATAATGAAGTCTTCTGTAAAACGACGGAAACTGCCAAAATAACCTTTATGAATGAAATCAAAAACTGCCCATAACTCGGATAGCCGATTTTCGATCGGCGTCCCGGTCAATGCGATATGGTGAAGTCCCGTTAATTTGCGGATCGCTCTCGACTGCTTCGTTTGCATATTCTTGATGTTCTGGGCCTCATCGAGCGTGATGCTTGAAAACGTAGACAATGCGAGCGTTTCTCCATCTTGCGTCGCAGTTCCGTATGTTGTCAAAATTACATCCGGACGCTTCTCTATTATTAGCTCAGCAAATTCTTCTTCTCTAGCACGAGACGGGCCGTAATGGATATGCACAGACAATTCAGGAGCAAACCGTTCCAATTCTTTTTGCCAGTTGCCCATCACGCTCGTCGGACAGATAATCAAAGAAGGTGGAGTATCCTCGCTTGTTTTCGCCTCCCGGTGAATATGGAGCAAGTAGGTGATGAGCTGCACCGTTTTGCCGAGACCCATATCATCGGCCAGGCAAGCGCCGAACTGATGCTCGCGCATGAAGACAAGCCAGTTATAGCCCTCCACTTGGTACGGACGCAATTCCGTGCGCAATAAAGGTGAAATCGGAACAGCGGGAAGCCCTTTTTTCGAGGAAACGATTTCGATGTAATCCTGCAAAGACTTTTGCAGCGTAAAAGAGAACAACGGATCAACCGGTTCTTCATCTAACTCGAGCGGGCTGATTTCTTCCGGCACATCCTGAAATAACAGGTCTTTTACTGTCCATTCTCCGGCATCTGCGCGATCCATTAATTCCCGGATTCGTTTCAACCAGGTGGGATCCAGATGGAACCACTCGTCGCCTGCCCGGATATATTCCCGGTTTTCATCGACGAGCTTGCGGAATTCATCCTTGTCCATCTCTTTGCCGGCAAGGGAGAAATTCCAGTCAAAAGAAAGCACTTCATTCAATCCGGCAGCTGAACGATAAGACGCAGTCCCGGCGCTTGTGCGCACGCGCATTTTCGATTCAGTCACCGATTTGAGCCAAGCAGGCAGAATGACAGGATATCCGAATGATTGAAATAAAGGCAGGTCTTCCTGAATGAAGAGCCTCACATCGGCATCGCTCATTTGCTGGGAAAGGAATTTTCCGTCGGGCGAAGCGTCGACAGATCGTAAAAAGGATACGATTTCATTTTGCCGCTGAACAATCGCCTCATGGAGGTCGGCCCATTTAGGCGGCAGCGCGTCTGCAATTGGTGCATTCCGTTTGCGGACGGCGGGAGTCCAATGGGTACCGCGTTCGTTGACGAGAACCGTCTCCAGCAGCCATTCCGAATCCGCATCTTCCTCCGGCTCCGTCAAGCGGAGTGCCACTTGTATTGGCAAATCCCCAGCGGGTCCCTCTGGCCAGCCGTATTCTCTCAAATGCGCCAGCAGAGAAGGTAATTGGTCGCTTCGTATCCCTGTTTCCATCACTTTTTCAAGAAATGCATCTCGAAGGATGTCAGCTGTTTGACCATTAATGCCAAGCTCCATCTCATCAAATACCGGTATGCTTTCTTCGTTCAGGCGAATGGACTTCCAAAGTTCTTGGTTTTTCCATAAGTGTGCCGCTATCTTGAAGTCTTCGATTTGAAGAGCATCTTCTTCTGTCCGCCCGGAAAAAATGGCGAAAGGGTGGGCGTTTGGATCGAGAAACACTTGGAGGAATTCGCTTGTTTTTAGCAATAAAGCATTGCCTTCCGATGCAACGAGCAAGCCAAAGAGAGCCTGTTGATTATTGAAAAAGAGATAGGAAGCCAGTTTATCAGCAGAGACAGGCATCGCGTCATCTAACGCAGAAATGGCATACCGGCCGGGTCCTACCTGCTGAACTGACATCTTCAACTGGATTTGCAGCAAATTCATGTTTGTCATAAGTTCAGATTCCCTTTCTCCATCTCTTCATTCAATGCTCGAAGCCTCCGATACTGATCACGAACTGTATCGATGTAGCGGTTCCAAAAATCGATTTGTCCGGCTTTTTTCGCACAAGTGCGCATCCTTTTGAAAATCCGGACAGCCCGGCGATAACTATGCCGGTTCTTCTCACCAATAAACCGCATGGCGTACGTATGGAATAAAGGCATGACGGCCATTGGATCTTTCTGGCTCACCAAACGGAACGTATCCGAATCAATGGAATCGAAGGATACGTCAAAACGATGCATGAGTGCAGACCATTCGGCGAAACGCTCCCGTTCAATGAGGAAATCAGCGTACACGGGCACCGAGGCCATTCCATAATTCATAAACATCCGTTCGCGCTCTTCTCCAGAGAAGTCGGCTTCTTCCAGCAAGCCGTCAATCTTCCGAATGAAGTTCAGTCGGTTCCGGAAGGGGACTTCAGACTTGTAGTACTTTGCAATATGCGGATAAATCGTGTTCATCACCGTATTTAGCGCATCCATCATTTCAATCGACAAACAGTAATCTGCAATCGGAAGCCAACAATCGATCCGTTCGCCGCCTTCACGCAGTGCGATTTCCTCCAGTTCCGCCTGGTTGTTTTGAATTAAATGCAGCGCAAATTCAAGAAAAACCTTTTCGCTGGCTGTCTCTTGCTGAAGATGCAGACGCTCTTTTTCGCGGGCAGCGTTTTCAGTAAAAAGCTTGTCCCAAAGAAGGATGTAGGTGAGGATCCGTTCTCGGAAAAGACCCTGATGCCCAAGCACCATGCCGCGCAATAGTTCCTTCGCCTTTTCATAGAAGGGATCTGTTTCAAACAATTTCGGCCGTGAACCGAGTGATTTGACGACTTTTTGTATCTTTTCAAACTGAGATCTAATCCAAGCGAGCAGCTGCCATTCAGGATAATGCTGTGCATCCCCTGTAATGAGGTCCATATTCTTCTGCAAATAGGGCATGGCCGCATCAATAAGGAGAAGCTGGTAATACAGTTCAAAAAGCGGCTTCCACTCATATTCAAAAGGGGATAGCGGAAGCATCCGTTGTCCTGCCTGATCGGTTTCATGCAGAAACACACTCGCACTTTCAGAAGGCGACATGGCACGTATCGGATCCATGAGCCTACCGAGGACACTGATCCAGGCTTCCGGCGTCCGTTCGGATATTTTTAGCGCCAACTGCTGAACCTCAGACTGCCTCCATTCCTGCAGCCATTCGCTCAATGAATTGAATTGCATATATAAATGGAACGCCACTGCAACAATGTGTTCGCATATTCCTCTAGTGCGGCATGTGCAGTTCGCACCCGATTTCTCAAACGCCAGACGTACCGTGAAGGGAACGAGAGAGGAAATAGTGACGACCACCTCCTCATTAGAGTAGGTGTATTGCTGGACAGCCCCTTGCCTGACGAGATGAACAGCATGCTGGACAATAGCTGCTTCCTTTTCGACCGAGGGACGGCACGTCTCTTTTATTACATTCATTAATTCTTCAATATCTTGTTCATGCAAATAAGACACACGTTCAGCTGTTAGGTGCATCTGATCACTCCCTGAACTTAGCATTCCCTCCATTATAATGGTTCCAGATACGAAACGTAAATGAATACATTCGAATAGAGGTGACCAAATGGAAAGTTTCGTACTGTACGTACACGATTTACAGGCAAGGCTTTTTCTTCAGCAGATACAGGATGCCGCTGTCCAAGAGTGGAGCAGGCCGTATGGAAGCCGGTCGAGGCATCTGCATTCAATTCTAGTCGATCTAGAGACAAATCATATTGTGATCCGGAAGCGGACGAATGCACCTTTCGATATGAACAAACGAATTGTCGACCGCCTAGCGGAACTGAACATCGGCACGAAGCCGAGACAAATGACCTTGTTCTTAAACAATCCGCCAGCGCAGAAGACAACTATCTTCAAATAACGAGATCAAAACTGCGCCGTATGAATAAAATAGAAACATATCATTCACAAAACAGTTCGTCCTATGATAGAATGGTATTAATAATCGGAATATTCAATACGGAGGGAGAACGATGTTATCAGTACAGCGCATGATGCCGTTTTTTACTAGCCAAGAAGATTTCCGCCTGCGTTTGGTGTTTGCGTACCAATATTTTTCGATTATCAAAGGAGGCGAAGTGTATCAATTCGTCCCTACAGAGGGAAAAGAAATTGTTATCAACATGAAAAGTCTACAAGTTGAGAATTTAGGTGAAGTATTCGTCTTTCAACGTGGCACCCGTTTTCTACGCCTGCCACTCTACCAGCTTCTACTAATTTCTGATTTGCACTTGCATCTCTCTTCTATGCTGGAAGGCACATTCAATGTAGAGATGAAAATACCGGAAGTGGTGGTAGAAGAAACGAAGAACATCGTCGCCGAACTGGAAGAAACCAATAAAATGAGGATGATCGATTATGCCCTCGAAACCAACAATCGTACTCTATTTAACGAACTGACGGAAGGAATGCACGAATGGTGAATACTACAACGTGAAAACACTTATCGGAAAAAGATGCCGATAAGTGTTTTTTTTAGTTTCCAAGCGGGTAAAGAGATGAGAAAACGCTTGCTTGGCTGCTAGTATGTCTACGTAGTTAAAAAGTGCAGGGCTAAGATGAAGAGAGTGGAACCGGTCAATCCGAAAACTGTGTCTTTCCAGGTGAATCGATAGAAATCCTCCTGATTCATTCACATCTGCTCCTTTGTCGATTTCCCGGGAAATAAAAAAGGTCTCTTACAGGAAATCTAGCGTGTTATTACAGAATGTCCAAAGGCTATACAATTTATTCCTGAAAATAGTAAGAATGATTCCATCTCTTCATTGAAAATCTATATATATTTGATAAAGTAGGAGATACAGGATTATACAAGGTTCGGCATAGAAAGGATTGTCGCTATGTTTTTTGATTTTAAGTTCTGGCACTATCTGACCAGGCCACACGAGCTTGCGGTAAGCCTCCAGACAGCCACGATGCGCAAATACGGAAGCCGTGTCTTTTTCGTTATTCTTGCAGGGCTGTTCATCTTTGCCTGCCGAAACATTTGGGGAATGGGAACGGAGGCGCTGACGCCATTACTCGCCACCATGTCACTGGAGGATTATACGCTAGCGCGAATCGCCTCGCTTGCAGGCATGCTCATTTGGGCTATTCTTTATATTGCTTTTCACTATTACGGGATCGCATACATACTCAGTTTGATTACATCCATTCCTTTCAGAAAGTTGCTGCCGCTGCAATTGCTCGTTACCGGGCTCTTGCTCATGGAGAAAGCGCTTGTCTTTTTTGTGTTCGCTGTAAAAGGTGCAGCGGCCGGTGTTTCTTTCTTGTCTTTCGGTCCTCTTGCTGCGACAGTTTTGGAAAACTGGTATTTGATTCTCTTTTTAAATCAGTTGACGATTACCGGAGCACTCATCATCGCCTTGCAATATCAGTACATTCGCAGTTTTGAAGGCATGAGGGAGCAACGCCATCTGCTTTGGACGTTGTTCGGCATTCATTTGATCATGGCATTCATCACTGCCGCTGTTGGTTTTATTCCATTCGAAACGCTCTATGATAAAGTGGTCGGAGGTGGGAGCTGATGAATAAACGCCTATCGATCTCCATTGCCTTTGTCATCAGCCTGTTCATTGCGGTCAATGCCTTTTTATTGTTCTCTAAAGAAAGCAAAATTCAAAAGTCAGTTTATGTTTCAACCTATGAGCGTATGACGGAAGGCCACTACGAGGAGCAGCTCGCAAAAGAAGGCCTTGTCGCGCCTGCCGAATTATACACCGTTTATGCTGGAAGTGATGAGGCGATCGATACATGGCTTGTCCAAGAAGGGGACCAAGTAGCAGTCGGTGACGAACTCGCTTACTTGCAATCCGAAAAAGCCGACTCTCAAATTGCTGCTTGGGAAGCGGAGGAAGAAGGCCTGCTAGAACAACAGCTTAGCGTAGAAAATACATTATCGGAACTGCAGTCCGAACGGGCAAGCAGCAGCCGGAATAACGGAACTAACGTTACGACATCCGAATCACCGGGTGGAGAAGAAGTTGAGTTGAACGTCAATGTCCAAGTCGATGTCCAACAAGACGGGGCCTATGCCCAAGCCATCGCAGCAGCGGAACAGGAATTAGCCGAGATTGACCGAAAGTTGGCGGTAGTCCAGACCCAGCTTTCACAGCCGTCCTCGCGCGCAGCCCTTATCAGTCCGATTGATGGAATCGTCTCGGACGTCAACCGGCATGGATCAATCGTGTCCGTTGACATCTGCACGGCGGAGAAGCAAATAGTAACCTATGCCAACGTGAAGGATTGGCAAAAAATCGAAGTGGGGGACGAAGTCGTAATTCAACAGGATGGCATGGAGTCGCCGATGGAAGCGAATGTCCTGTCTGTATCGGAAGTGCCGGCTCCCGAATCCAAATGGAAGCAGGCATATGCCGAGCTGAACCCGAAAAAAGCGAAAAATCCACTCGAATATTATGAAGTCCGCGTGTCCGTTGATTCAGCAGAAATTCCATTCGGAGCCAATGTGAACACGTTCATTGTCGTCAATGAAGCTGATGCCGTCGCCATTAAGCAAAAATGGCTGACCAATGTGGACCGCCAAACGGCCACTGCATTCAAAATTGACAAGAGTGGAAACGCCATTCCCGTCCAGCTGACCATCCCGTTCAACTATTACGACCGGGCTGTCGTGTCTGAAGGACTGGCCATTGGCGATGTTGCTTTGGACGAACGAAATCTGCGCGAGTATGACTTGCCGACAAGAATCTTCCTGCCGATGCCCCTGGAGCTTCCATCCAAAACAGCTTGGAAGTCCTTCGGGTGGAAAAATTATATGAAATATATGTTTATCGAATAAAAGCGGTTTTCCCTTTGCTGGGAGCCGTTTTTTTTCATTTGTTTTGCTTGCCACTTTCATTTTTACTTTCATTTTTATACAAGTATTCGTCTCTACATCAGAACAAGAAACCACTGCTTGCAACAAAACGCCCAACACAAACCGATCCGCCAAGAAAACAACAGCCACTTCCATGAGTCAGCAAACTTCGGGGCGTGAACGAAAAAAGGCGAAAAGTTTTCAGCTCAAAACGGAAACTTGGGGGTCTAATTTTTCATCCAATTGATATAATAAAGAGACATTGCGGGGAAGGAGCACGGGATGATGAAACAAAAATTCTGCATTGCACTTATTTTATTATTTATTTGCGGGCTGCTCCTTGGAACAGGGACGAACGCAGCAGCGGCATCTCAAGGAAACCCTTCCTCACAACGGCTGATTGCACTGCATGATCGGATTTTACCGATAGAGGATGTCCGTGTGGTGGACGGGGACACCAAAGTCCCGTTACAGGACTTAGCGAAATACCTGTACTTGCCCGTTGAGGTTGTGGAAGGTGTAACGGTCATCCAAAAAAGGGGAATGGAATTCCGTTTCGATCCGGTTACCGGCATTACAACGAAGGATGGAAAAGAGCTGTCCTGGTCGCCAATCCGGGAGATCGATGGAACGACCTACGTGAGTGTCAAATACATCGCCAAAGAGATCGGCTTTGAATTGGACTTCTTTCCACAAGAAAAGACGATCCGCATTTTTAGGGAAGATTACAAGCACTCCGAGTACGACGCTTTTCAACAGGCCATCCAGCATTATCGCTTGGAGCAGCAAGAGGCCGCCAAGCCAAAACCAAAACCGGTGAAGCCAACAAAGCCGACAAAGCCGGAAACAGCCAAGAAGAAACCGAATGTCTACCTGACATTTGACGACGGGCCAAACCAATTCACGACGGTCAACTTGAAGACGTTGAAAGAACAAGAGGTGCCGGCGACCTTCTTTTTCCTCGGCAAACATATGAAAAAGAACCCATCGATTGTCAAGGCCGCCGCAAAGGATGGCCATTATATCGGTTCCCATAGCATGACCCATGACAAAGAGCTTGTGTATAAATCCACCGACTCATTCATGAATGAAATGAAAGAAAGCACACAGCTCATTCAAAAAATTACTGGAAAAAGCACGAAACTGGTTCGGGTGCCCTATGGCAGCAAGCCTCATGTCACACCCGATATGCAAAAGCAGCTGGCTGCAGGCGGCTACAAAATGTGGGACTGGGACGTCGACTCCAATGACTGGCGATTCACAGATGACGAAACCGAGAAAATCATCGCCAATGTAAAAGAGGGAGTCGCCAAAGCGGAGAAGGCAGGTGACCGCGACATCGTCATCCTGATGCACGATCGAAGCCAGACAACCAAAGCCCTCCCCGCCATCATCGAATGGCTGAAGGAAGAAGGCTATACGTTCAAAAAATACGAATCGGATCATCACGTCGTAAAAAACTTCCTGCAAGACAAGGCTTTATAGAACCGTCCCCGTGACGGTTTTTTCTTTTGGCAATATACCCATACACGTTTATGCGTGGCAAACCCACCTGAATTGTAGTCAAGCGGTGATAGAACGGTGGCCTCCTTGCTCTATCTCTCTCTAAAAAGAAAGAATCTATTAAATCAACCACAACGTAAGAATCAACCCCTCGATTGTTAAAAGTATTCCACGCGTACGAATACATTCAAATACCCGACCATTTCCCCGCGAAACCTTCCTCTTACGCCAACCCGTGCATGACTTCCTTAAGACGAGCATACCCCCTTCATATTGAGCAAAAGAAGCTTACTCTCGTGCATACCCCCAAACATAATCTACCTGCAAAAAGATAGAATCTATCAACCCCCTATCCCGCCTAGATTCAACGAGCGCTACACGCAAAACAAAACATTCCCCAAAAAAGCACAGCACTCCCGACCAAGCCAAATGTCCTGAATTCTACTTGTAGTTAAATAGTTGGAAATCCAGCATTATCCATAAAACCTTAGCGCTACCTGAAAATCCCCGTTCCCATTCTTTCGAACGATATTTCAGAAAAATCAACAAAAACGGCACTATGCGGTATTTTCAATCTATTTTAAATGTGCTATCTTTTGAGAGCACGACCAATTCATGTCAAGGGGGAAACAATATTGGAGAAAGCTAGATTTATGAAGCTGTTCAGTTCATTTCTGGCGTTCGTCCTGGTTCTCTCGCTTCTCATGCCGTATGCCGCATCAGCGAATACGGTGGATGAACTGCAGAGTCTGACTGAGTCGACAGAGACAGCAGACAAGGCAGAAGGGGCAGCGAAGAAACCATTTAAAGAGGACGCGTACAGCGAAAGCATTATGCAGCAAAAGTCGGCGATTGCCGAACAGCTGAACCTGCTTGGCGGGGATGCGAAGCTGCATGAACAGCTGCAAAACGTATCGGGACAACAAGAGGTTCCAGTCATCATTCATTTATCCGAACGATCCGTGGCTCTTGAAAAGGGGATCAAGAAGCTGAAAGGTGAACAACTTTCCAGCACGGAAGCAGCGGCTATTAAGCAAAAAGCACGCACGCAGCAAATTAATGCCAAGAAAGAAATGATGATCAAAGGCATTACGTTCAAAGAAGGATTTTCTTATGACACCGTCCTAAACGGCATGTCCGGCAAAGTAAAAGCGGACGACATTCCAAAATTGCTTGAGGTGACAGGCGTTAAGCTAGTAGAGCCTGACACGACGGTCTATGCATACGAGCTTGGCAAAGCAAATGCCAACTCCAAATTGAACAATCTTAAAAAGCCGGTTCCTGGCGAATCCAAATTGGAAGAGAAGGCAAAACCGGGCCTCGGCAGTCCAATTCCGGGGCAAGTCAGCCCAGCGATGGATACGAGCATTTCATTCCTCGGCATCGAACAGCTTTGGAATGAAGGATACGAAGGACAAGGCATTAAAGTAGCAGTCCTCGACACGGGAATCGACAAAGATCACCCGGATTTCCAAGGCATTTATAAAGGCGGCAAAAACTTTGTTCCACACAACGGCACGGATTATGCACGCCCTCGCGCAGATAACGACGGTTCTGAAACATCACCGGCCGATCGTCCATCCAACCGTCCTGAATTCGATTCAGACGGCCGCGCATTCTACACATCTCACGGGACGCACGTTGCAGGAACGATCGCAGCGATCGGCAACAACCCGTACGGCATTAAAGGGATTGCACCGAAAGTTGACCTCTATTCCTACCGCGTTCTTGGCGCATATGGCAGCGGCTCCACTTCCGGCATCATTAAAGCGATCGAAACAGCAGTCATTGAAGAGATGGACGTCATCAACCTGTCACTAGGCGGCGGCTCCAACTCTGAAACAGACGGTGCTTCTTTTGCCATCAACAACGCGATGCTTGCAGGCACAATCGCAGTCGTGGCAACAGGTAACTCTGGGCCTAATCGCGGCACAATGGGCACGCCAGCTACTTCACGTCTCGGAATTGCAGTCGGAAATACGACGAATCCCGAAGCTCACTATGACGGGCAAGTGAATATCACAGCAGGCGACTACAGCCTATCGAAAACACTTAACTTGATGGGTACAACATTTGGACAAGACCTTGCGGCGCAATTGAACGGCGAATATGGAATCGTAGCAGTTCCTGGCGTAGGTAAGCCAGCGGACTACAACGGGCTTGACGTGAGCGGCAAAGTGGCACTCGTCTCCCGCGGCGAAATTGCATTCGTTGATAAAATCGCAGCAGCAAAAGATAAGGGTGCTGTCGCCATTATCGTCCACAACTTTGCGGGCGGTTCCAACGCACCGGGTCCATCCGGCACGTTCCTTGGCGATTCATTCGAATATATCCCGGCATTTGATATGTCCCAAACGGACGGCGAAGCAATCCGCACAGCGCTTCAGCAAGCGGAAGGCACAATTTCCTTCGGTGCATTCAATGTCACATTGACAGAAGGGGACGAAGTGAACAGCTCCAGTTCCCGCGGTCCATCGAGACCGAACTTCGATATTAAACCGGACGTTACGGCTCCAGGAACGAACATTATGTCCACAATCCCGATGTACAAAGCGGACTTCCCGGATGCATCCTATGAAACAGCATTCGACCGTAAAACAGGTACATCGATGGCAACTCCGCACATCGCAGGAATCGCGGCACTCGTCCAACAAGCGAACCCAAGCTGGTCGCCATTCGACGTGAAAGTTGCGCTATCGAACACAGCGAAAGTGCTTGATACGAAAAAGTATGATGTCTTCGCACAAGGCGCGGGTCGCGTTCAACCTTACGCGGCAGCTCACCCAAGCATTCTCGCTTATGCGATCGACACAGCGAACAACGACGGACAGATCGTTGAGAACTTGAAAGGGACCGTTACATTCGGCCCGCAAAAACTTGACCAAAACCTATCCGTCACAAAACAGGTCCGCGTAAAAGCGATCAATGGCGGCGGCACGTACAATGCGACAGTCGAAATGACAAAAACATTTGGCGATGCAACGGTTACAGTCGACAAGCCGACATTCACACTGTCCGGCGAGCAATTGCTCAATGTCACATTGACAGCTTCCAAGAGAAACACAAAGGCTGGAGATGAAGTGCTCGGCTACATCCATATCACGGGTAACGGAGCTAACATTTCATTGCCATTCGCAGCTGATTTCAGCGGAATTGCCGCAACGGAAATCAGAGACATGAACATTAACGAAACAGATCTTTCCTTCAACGGCGACGGTGTGAAAGACGAAGCGATGCTTACGTTCAAGATCACAGGCGACGTAGGAATGAACTTCATTGAAATCTGGGATATCATGGATCCGGAAGGCGGCGTCTACGGTGATGGTTACATCGGTTACTTGCACGCAGGCCAATCGCTTGGCGCAGGCTCCTACCAGCTTCCGATCAGAGGCCAGTACAGCCCGTGGTCCGGCGAACCGCAAACGACCATTCCAGATGGCTTGTACACAATTGACTTTACGGCACAAACAGCATCCGGCAACCCACCAGTCATCAGTGACTACGTTGGCCCGGTCGTTGTGAAATCCGAAGCAGGCACGATCACAGGCGCAATCGAAGGTACAACAGCGACTGGCCAGATCGACGATGCGTATATCGGATACCAGCAAGAACTTGAAGACTATGGCTTAGGCTATGACATTAACACGAAATTGAAAGCGTCTTACGAAGTGAAAGAAGGGGAAGAAGTTGTGGCATCCGGCCAAGTGAAATTGGCACAGGACGGCGCGTACACATTCGAACTTCCGGAACTCAACAAGGCGAAACACTCCGTCATCGTGAAATACGAAGACGCAGCTGGCAATAAAGCCGAACAGATCATCTACAACGCAGGCGACCAAGTGGAAGACGAAGTCGACTACACGGTAAGCTTTGAAGCAGTAGAGCTTGAACTTGAAGGCACAGAGCAGTTGACAGTAACAGAAACAACAACAAAAGCGGACGGCACGAAAGAAGAGAAGGACGTCACAGCAGAAGCAGAATTCGTCTCTGCGGATGAATCCATCGCAACTGTCGCAAACGGGCTCGTGACTGCGGTCGCACCAGGTACGACAGAAATCACCGTCACGTACAAAGAATTCACGAAGGCAATCCCTGTCGAAGTGAAAGAGCCTGCACAAGGCGAAGAGAAAGTCACGTACTCCGTGAACAAAATGAGCGTCAAACTCGGCGTGGACCAAACGGAGCAGCTCATGGTCACTAAGACGACAGAGAAGCCGGATGGCACAATCGTTGAGGAAGACGTGACAGAAACAGGTAAGTACAACGTCGTCAACAACACAATTGCGCGAATTAACAAAGGTCTCATCACGGCAATTAAACCAGGAAAAACGCAAGCACGCATTATGATTCCTGGCCAAGAGACGATTTTCGTTGATATCGCAGTAACAGCACAAGCCAAAGATATCATCTCGTATTCTGTGAACAAAAAGAACTTGGTCCTCGGCGTTGGCCAGCAGGAACAACTTTATGTCACACAAAAGACAGAGAAGCCAGACGGAACGGTCGTTGAAAAAGACGTTACAAGCCAATTGAAATACAACGTCGTCAACAACACGTACGCAACGGTTGTGAAAGGAACTGTCACAGCGAAATCTGCAGGATTGACGCAAGTGCGGATCCACAGCATCCCAGAACATGAAGACATCTATGTCTACTTGGAAGTAGTAAAGCAGCCGCAAAACATCGTCACGTATTCTGCGAATAAAACTCACCTGACAATCGGGGAAGGCCAGCAGGAGCAACTGTATGTAACAGAAACAACAGTAACACCTGATGGCGATGTGTATGAGCGCGACATCACGGGCACAGGTAAATACAGTGTCATCGATAACACGGTCGCGACAGTGAAAAAGGGACTTGTCTCAGCTGCAAAGGCTGGCAAATCCCAAGTCCGCATCGTAATCAATGAGAAAGAGACGCTTTACGTCTACTTGGAAGTAACAAAAGCACCACAAAACAAAGTCTCTTACGAACTAAGCCATTCTGAACTAGTCATGGCAGTCGGCGAGCAGCAACAATTGAAAGTAAAAGAAACAACAGTAACACCGGAAGGCAAAACGACAGAGCGTGACGCGACAGTCGACACGACGTTTGAAGTAGTCAACGACGCGATCGCTTCCGTCCAAATGGGCCTCGTTACAGCAAAAGAACCGGGTAAAACACAAGTCCGTATCGTACTTCCAAGCGGAGAAGCAATTCTCGCTTATTTGGAAGTCACGGGCGCAGCAACAGCACCTGACAACGTCACGTACGCTGTCAATCAAGACCAATTCGCTTTGAAAGCAGGCGAAACGGCTAAAGTGGCAGTAATGGAAACAACAACGCCGGCAAATGGCACGGCAAAAGACCGCGATGTCACAGGCGAAGTGACATTCACAAGCGCTGACCCAAGCATCGCAACAGTCGAAAACGGCACGATCACAGCGGTCGGAGCTGGCGCGACTACGATTACTGCGACATTCAAAGACTTCACTGCGACAATCGCGGTAGAAGTGGCGGCAGTCCAAACAGACAAAGTTGACTATTCCGTAAATAAATCGGATGTCAACCTGGCAGTCGGCGAGCAAGACACGATTAACGTGTTAGAAACGACGACAAAAGCGGACGGCGAAGTTATAACGCGGGATGTCACAGCAGAAGCTTCCTTCGAAGTGGCAGACGCAAGTATTGCGGCGATCGACCGCGGAACAGTTATCGGCCTTGGCATCGGGAACACAACGATCGCAGTGAAATACGCTGAGTTCTTCCAAATGGTGAACGTCTCCGTCGAAGGAGCACCGGCAGTTCAATCACCGGCTCATAAAATTACGATGGACAGCATCGCTGCAGAACTAGGCGATAAAAAAGCGAAGCAAATTACAATCGACCTCTTCTCGGCAGAAGCTACAGTGGAAGTCGAAATTGATGCATCTACTTTAGAAGCCATCAAAAAATCGAAAAAAGACCTCATCCTTCAAAAAGATGGAGCGGTCATCACTTTCGAAGATGACGCAATCGAAGAGTTGCTTAAGCAAACGCGCGGCGACGTGACAATCGTCATCACGAAATCGGACGCTAGCCATATCGAGAACGCTATATCCGATATGTATACACTGGAATTCTACAGTGGCTTTGGAGACAGCAAGCAAATCTTGGGTAGCTATAAAGAGGACATTGAAATCATCCTCCCAGTAGATGAATCCAAAATGGCACGTTCTAACAAAGTGGCAGTCTTAGACGTCACAACAGGCAAAACGTTGAAAGCGAAGTACAAAAAAGGCCAATTCACATTTGAAACTGAATATGCAGGTAGCTTCGTCGCAATCAACGACTAATTCCAAAACAGCCTTTCCCTTAAATAGTGGGAAAGGCTGTTTTTCAGTTTAAGAGCCTAGGAATCGTGTATACTATCTATAACACTACTAGGGTCAGGAACGAAAGGAAGTGCAAACCATATGACGCAAAAAGCCGAACAGCTCATCAATCAAAAGACAGCCAACAACACCCGTTCCCGCTACGGCAGCCAAAAGAAAAAATACAAGACGACGACCAAACCGCAGACCGACTACGTCGTGCTCGACTTCGAAACGACCGGTTTCCGTGCAGGTGCCGACCGTATCATTCAAATCGGAGCACTCAAATTCATCAACCACGAGCAAATCGAATACTTCAATACGTTCATCAATCCGGAACGCTACATTCCGCCGAACATCACACGACTCACCGGCATCTCGAACGAAATGGCCGAATGGGCCCCAACGATTGAAAATAAAATCGGCGACCTCATCGAATTTATCGATAACATGCCGATCATTGCACACAACGCTGCCTTCGACATGAGCTTTCTTTACGCCCTCGACAACCTCGAAGGCATCGAAATCCCGGCTTACACCGTCATCGACACCGTCAAACTCGCGCGCAAAACGATCACGGCCACACCAAACCACAAATTAACGACACTCACAAAATACTTGCAGCTCGAACACGACGCCCACGACGCAATCGGCGACTGCCTCGCAACCGCCGCCATCTACCAATACTGCACCAACGCCAACGACCCTCACACCGCCTGAGGAATTGTCGTTGGTTTTTTCTGTTCCATCACGCGACTGACGAATTAAAAAGAAAAACCTTAGTTTGTCAAATGCATTTGTCGCGAAAAATACTGTGTATGACTAGTTACCTTCCCGCGAATCTATTATCCTTACGCAACCTACCTAATTCCGTATTTCCTCAAATCCTAGTTTTGAACATAAAAAACCACAGAAAACGTCGTTTTGCCCAAAAAGAGCCCCTGAAAACTTGGAAATCAAACAACCTCTTCTACTAAATCTACTATTAAAAACGACAGTTGTACGTTCAATAGTAGAGTTGTAATCCAAGCATTCACTAACACACAAAAATCCCTCTCCCAAACCCCCCCATATCCTGTATAATCAAACCCAGAGACCATAAAAATCAACCAGAAACAGTAAAACTCGCACGAGACCATAACCAATCCCAACAGAAAGGAGCAACGTCATGAACCGCAAACAAACGAACCCCGCCCAAGCGACCGACCCGCGCTTTAAAATCGCGCACCGGGAAGCGATCATCGGCATCGCACTCGCCATCTTCAATTTCGTCTGGTGGTTCGGCTTCGCCTACGGACTCGGCTCGCGCCCGCCAGAAGAGTACACCTATATCTGGGGCTTGCCTGACTGGTTCTTCTATAGCTGCGTGCTCGGCTTTATCATCATGTGCATTCTCGTCATCGTCATTACGAAATTCGTATTAAAAGAAGTTCCGCTCGATGCGGATCCTAGCAGCATTGACCAACCAAAGGAGGGGCCGGCAAAACAATGAATATCGAAGTCATCATCCCGCTCGTCATCTTTTTAATCGGGATATTCGCAATCGGCTTCATCGCCTCCAAACAAATGAGCGGGGAAGGGGGCTTCCTGCAGCAATACTTCCTCGGCGGACGAGAACTCGGCGGTTTTGTTCTCGCCATGACGATGGTGGCTACGTACGGAAGTGCCTCCAGTTTCCTTGGGGGTCCCGGCACCGCGTACACGGTCGGCTTCGGCTGGATCCTGCTCGCTATGACCCAAGTCGTCACGGGCTATTTCGTGCTGCTCATTCTAGGAAAGAAATTCGCCATCCTCGGCCGCAAATATAACGCCGTCACGATGATCGACTTCCTGAAAGCACGCTACAACAGCCCGCTCGTCGCCATTTTGTCCGCCATCGCGATCATCGTCTTCCTATTTTCCGCGATGACTGCGCAATGGGTTGGCGGGGGACGGCTGATCGAGTCGCTCACCGGACTCCAGTACACAACGGCGCTTTTCATTTTCGCCATATCCGTCCTCGTCTATGTGACGATTGGCGGATTCCGTGCCGTTGCGCTTACTGATGCGGTCCAAGGCGCTATCATGGTCGTCGGCACACTCGTCCTGCTCATCGGCGTCATCATCGCGGGAGGCGGCGTCCCAGCAATCATGCAGGATTTACTCAATGAAAACCCGCGTCTCATCACGCCGTATGGAGCAGACGGAACACTGACCGCCGCCTACGTATCCTCCTTCTGGATTCTCGTCGGCGTCGGGGTCGTCGGGCTGCCGCAAATGGCCGTCCGCGCGATGAGCTACAAAAGCTCACGCGCCATGCATCGTGCGCTCGTCATCGGGACGATCGTCACCGGCTTCATCATGCTCAACATGCATCTGATCGGCGTCTTCGCACGTCCCATCATGCCGGGCATCGATGTCGGGGACAAGGTCATCCCGCTCGTCGCGCTCGAAGTCCTGCCGCCATGGCTCGCCGGCATCGTCCTGGCAGCCCCAATGGCCGCGATCATGTCCACCGTCGACTCGCTCTTGCTGCTCGTCAGCTCGGCCATCGTCAAGGACGTCTACTTAAACTTCATCAAACCGGAAGCGAGCGAAACAACGGTCAAACGCATGAGCTTCGGCGTCACAGGTATTCTCGGCATCATTGTCTTCCTGCTCGCACTACAGCCACCCGAACTGCTCATCTTCCTGAACCTGTTCGCCTTCGGGGGACTCGAGGCCGCCTTCATCTGGCCGGTCGTCCTCGGACTGTATTGGAAGTATGGCAATAAATACGGTGCCATCTTCAGCATGATTACCGGCATTGCCGCTTACATCGTCATCCATTTCTACAACACAGCGAACGGCAACCTGCTCGGTGTCCACACCGTTACCTTGCCCGTCCTCCTGTCACTCGCCGCCTATATCATCGGCAGCCTGGCAGTGAAACGGGAGGCGTATCAGTTTTAATAAAAAGCGGATTCCCTAGCACTACGGGGAATCCGCTTCTTAATAATTATTATTATTCAGCCACTAGATTGTCAAAACACCAGCCCGCCCTCACATCTCCTTCCTTCAAATCTCGAAAGCATCTACCAAACCTAGTTTCCCTATTAATCAACCCTAGTTTGTCAAAACCATTCTACGCGAAGGATAAATTCTCCAACAAATCATCCTCCCGCGAGTCCTCAGACGCCATCCACTACTGCACCCACGCATACCTTACTCCCACCCGCGCATAACCCCTCCATACCCGCGCATAAACTCCACCAGCACTACTCCACCATCCAACTCACTCCGCAAAACCCATCCCCCAAAACCCAAACCTTCCCACCCCTCATTCCATCCTGTATAATCAACCCAAACACCACACGAAAGGCGGCGCGCCCCATGCTCAAAATCTACATGCTCCTCACCACCGTCATGCTCATTTGGGGACTCAACCTGCCCCTCGTCAAATACTTGGTCGGCTTCATGGATCCCGTCACCATGACCTCCTTCCGCATTCTGCTCGCGGGCATCACCGTATTCGCCATCCTCACGCCTCTGAAACTAGTACGAAAGCCAACCAAACAAGAATGGCTGTACATCCTGGGCGGCGCGCTGCTCAACGTCGTCCTGCACCATTACTTCATGAGCGTCGGCCTGTCCCGTACGTCCGCAACGAACACGGGGCTCATCCTCGGTATGGGACCTGTGCTGACCGCCATCTTTACCGCACTCCTCTTGCGCAATAACCCGTCCAAAATCCAGTGGATCGGCGCAGCGATCGGGTTTGCCGGTATCGGCTCCGTCGTCCTCGCAGGCGGGGACGGGGTAAGCGGCCTCGCACTCGGAGATGCCTTCATCTTTTTCAGCATCCTCGCTCAAGTGCTTTCCTTTATGATCATCGCGAAAGCGGCAAGGACGCTGGACCCGCGTTTGCTTACCGCGTACATGCTCGTCGTTGGCAGCATCCTGCTTATGCTCATTAGCTTCGTTCAGGAGCCCGGAAAGATCGAAGGATTTGCCTCGGCACCGCCGCGCTTTTGGATTGCCTTTGCCGCCAGCGGCATGATCGGGACGGCAGTCGGGCATATGTTATATAACTACTCCGTCGGGAAAGTGGGACCAGCGAAAGCCGCCATTTTTATGAACTTGAATACCTTATTCGGCCTTCTCGGATCCGCCATCTTCCTCGGGGAAGTCATCACCGGGCGGCATCTGATTGGCTTCCTGTTCATTATCATCGGGGTCATCCTCGGCTCCGGGGCGGCGGAAGAATTGCGAAAAAGAAAACAAAATCATGAATCTATCACAAAAGAGCCGGGCTAACCCTGGCTCTTTTTACTCTACTATTCTGCCTCAAATCTAGTATAATTACAGAAAAAAGGAGGCAGACTTATGAATCTACGAATCCCAGCAACCGCACTCGCAGCAACTCTCGCACTTGCGACTCTTACCACCCCCGCGCAAGCCGCGACATTCAAAGATGTTCCCAAAAATCATTATGCATATGAAGCGATCGACGTCCTCTCGGACAAAGGGGTTCTCGGCGGCTATCCTGATGGAAATTACGGCATTAACCAGCCCGTCACCCGTGCACAGGCAGCCAAAATCATCGCGCTCGCCACCGGCATGAAACCGTCGGCGAACTTTCAGCCGGATTTCCAAGATGTGTCCCCGGCGCACGGTTCCTACCAGCATATCCGAGCGCTAACAGAACGCGGCATCTTTAACAACGGTGAAAACTTTAACCCGAACGCGCCGCTCACGCGCGGACAAATGGCGAAAATCATCGCCCTCGCCTACGACATCATTGTCGATGACAACGATCTTATTGCCTTCCAGGACGTCAACCGGTTGAACGGCTACAAAGGATATATCATCACGATCGCAGAACTCGGCATCACAACAACTGCAGAAGGCGAAGCATTCAAACCGAACGACCACGTCACCCGCGCCCAAATGGCTGCCTTCGTCAAACGCGCGATGGACTTTGACGCCAAACGCAAATCCGGCGAAATCTATTACGACAAAACCCAGCAACGCTATGTCGATAAGATCTACTCAACTCCTGAGCCGCCACCTGTCGTCAAAGATGACACATTCGCGGCCGACACCATCAATCTAGTAAATAAAGAACGAGCTTCCCAAAAGCTGGCCGCTTTGAAATCAGACAGCGCGCTCAACAAACTCGCCCAGCTAAAAGCCGAGGATATGGTGAAGAACAAGTACTTCGCCCATCTGTCCCCGACATACGGCTCAGTAGGTACGATGCTCGATACGTACAAATACAGCTGGACTGCCTACGGTGAGAATATCGCCAAAGGCTACACTACCCCGGGTTCAGCCGTCGAAGGGTGGATGAACTCCAAAGGCCACCGCGACAACATCATGCAATCCAAGTTCACCAACATAGGCGCCGGCTTTGCGAAAGATGCGGACGGAACGACGTATTGGGTTCATATCTTCTCATCGAAATAAAACAGGAAAGGGGGCAGCGCATGCTACTTCCTGTCCTTTCACCTTCTCCTCACAGAAAAATTGCTAATTCTACCAAACTATTTTCCTCTAACATGTCTTTAATACAGCAAAGCGGGTATAATCAATAACAAGGTCTATATGAAAAGGAGGAACCGGCGTGAAACAACTGCAAGCCATTCTATTCGCATTCATTGCCATATTACTATTCTCCCCGGCTGCTGAAGCGGCACGGGTCGACGACATCAAATTTTTCGTTGAAAACTATTATTACGGCAAAATCCCGGACAACCTCGACTCGATGAAGACCGTCGATGAAGTAATCGACGCACTCGACGAATACTCGCGCTACCTTGCGCCAGACGAATATACGTACTACATGGCGGCAGTCGGGGCGGACGACGTGGCCAGTGCCAAGCTGGACGAGCCCGCGATTTCGTCTTCCATGCTGTACGGCAACATCGGGTATATTAAAATCCAAACGTTCTCCGCCAAGCTGAATCAGGAGATCATCGACCAATGGCTCGCCTTGAAGAAGCAAGGTGCGACCAAGTTGATTCTCGACCTACGCTATAATGGAGGCGGCTACGTCGACAGCGCCGAAAAATTCCTCGGCCATTTCGAGGGCGTGAAAGACGCCTATTATGTTACGACGCGGGAAGGCAGCCAAATGGTGAAGCCAATTCCGTCCAAAGTGAAATTCCCGAAACAGACTTACATTCTTGTTAATAAATACTCGGCTTCCGCTTCTGAAATCGTGGCAGCGTCTGTCATCGACCAGAGCGCAGCAACCGTCGTTGGTGAAAAGACGAAAGGGAAGGGGACTATTCAGACCTTTTTCGAATTCGAGGACGGCAGTGCCTTGAAACTGACTGTCGGTGAATTCACTGGACCGAAAAAGACGAAGATCCATCAGAAAGGTGTCCAGCCGACGATCGAAACGAAACCTGGCAAAGAGCTGACGACAATTCATGAACGGCTCCTGCATGATCACTTTGCCAGCAAGAAATACAAACCGCTTGATCCGCTTGACAAAGTGGCGGCCGCTAAAACGTTTTATCTCCATTTCACCCAGCCGATGAACCTTCGCTCGACTCAGACGTCCAATAAGGTAGAACTCGTGAAAATGGGAGGCGTTGCGGTTCCGGTGAAGACAAGCATGAACAAAAACGGCCAGCTTGAAATAACGCCAGTGAAAAAGATGCAGCGTGGCGGCACTTACATGCTCGTCGTCCATCCCGGTCTTCCATCAACCACCGGACGGACAACAAAGCAGGGTGTCTATTCACAAATTACGGTGCAATAACGTTTACTATAGGGCGGGTATGGACCAAACACTTGGTTCAGGCCCGTCCGCTATGATATAATCATCTACTGTGTAATGTGGAATCCAACAAGCGGCGAACAAGCCGCAAAAGCAGTCCCACAAAGAAAGGAACATACCAATGGATAAGAAAATCTGCGTTGTCGGCCTCGGCTACATCGGCCTTCCGACAGCCGTCATGTTCGCCAACAGCGGCGTTCAAGTACATGGTGTCGATATTAACGAAACAGCTGTCAACATGATTGCCAATAAGCAATTACATATAGAAGAGAACGGTCTCCAGGAACGTCTCGAGCGCGCCATCGACGAAGGGAAATTCACCGTATCTACGACGCCGGTCGAAGCCGATGTCTACATTGTCGCCGTTCCGTCTCCGATTAACCCGGACAACACGGCAAACCTAGAATACATCCGCCAGGCAACGGCATCCATCGTGCCATTTGTAAAGCCGGGCGCACTCGTCATTTTGGAATCAACGGTTCCACCAAAAACAGTCGAAAACATCATGCTTCCGGAGCTTCGCAAATCAAACCTGACACTCGGAGAAGACTTATTCGTCTCCCACTCACCTGAACGCGTCATCCCGGGCAAGATTTTCGAAGAGCTCGTCAACAACGACCGGATCGTCGGCGGCATCACGCCGGAATCTGCACAAATGACAAAAGATCTCTATAAAACATTCGTCCAAGGGGAAATTCATTTGACAGACGCAACAACTGCGGAACTCGTCAAAGTAATGGAGAACACATATCGTGACGTGAACATCGCGTTTGCCAATGAACTGGCTAAAATCGCGGAATCTATTGGCGTAGATATTTGGGAAGCAATCCGTTTCGCAAACTTCCACCCGCGCGTGAACATTCATACGCCAGGCCCTGGTGTCGGCGGCCACTGTATCGCCGTTGACCCTTGGTTCCTCGTTGAATTAAACCCGGCGGAAGCGCAAATCATCCATAAAGCCCGTCTCACAAACGACAGCATGCCGGAATTCGTTGCAGAGAAAACGAAGGGCTTGCTTGATGATCAAAACATTAAAGACGGCAAAGTCGCTGTACTGGGCCTTGCATTCAAAGGCAACGTCGACGACATGCGCGAAAGCCCGTCCCTTACTGTTATTAAAGAATTGCAAACTCGCGATATCGATGTGAAGTCCTTCGATCCACATATTAAAAACGCGAAGCACGCAACACAAAAAGATACACTGGAAGAAGCATTGGCGGACGTCGATTTGATTATCCTGACGACGGATCACGATGAATTCAAACAGCTGAACCCGAACCATCTATTAACGAAAACACCAAAGCCGTTCATTTTGGATACGAAAAATGCGCTGGACCGGAACAAATGGGAGCAAGCAGGCTTCCATTACTACAAGCTCGGTGACGGCTCTCCGGCAGGTGTCTTCAGCTAAGATGAAAGAACAAATACTAGGCGTCAGCGTCAATACGGAAAGCTATGACGAACTTATCCCGAAGGTTTTCCAAAACATCGAAGACAAAAAGAAATCGCTCGTCGTTGCCATCAATCCTGAAAAACTAATGAAGGCAAAGGACGATCCCGAATTGAAGGCGCTGCTAAACCGTGCGGAATTCCAAATTCCGGACGGGATCGGCGTCATCATCGCTTCGAAAATGAAAAAAGGCAATATCCGTTCACGCGTAACGGGCGTCGACATGATGGACCGCGTCGTCAGGGAAGCGGCACGTACAGGAAAACGGATTTTCCTGTATGGCGCAAAACCAGGCGTTGCGGACCAGGCAGCCGCGAAACTCGTGGAAACCTATCCGGACCTCATTGTAGCTGGTACGCAAGACGGCTACGAAAAGGATACGGAGAAAGTGATCAAGACGATCAACGAAGCAAAACCCGACATCATGTTCGTCGCCATGGGTTCCCCGAAGCAGGAGCTATGGATTGAACAATACCGAGATCAGCTTCACCCGATCCTTTACCAAGGAGTCGGGGGATCGTTCGACGTGCTCGCCGGCAACATCAAACGTGCACCGGCCGCATTCCAAAAAGTCGGCGCCGAATGGCTGTACCGTCTATTGAAGGAACCAAGCCGTCTCAAAAGGCAAATGGTTCTTCCAAAATTTCTATTAGAAATTCTAGCAGGAAAAAAATAAAACCATACTTGTAATCTACTAAATAGGATGATAGAATACGTAAGTGTAAGGATAATTTCCTCTGTAGCATATATAACAAACGCCACGCAGGACGAAAACGGTTGGTTGACCGCACAAAAAGCCTGGAACAGCTCCCATCTGTTCCAGGCTTTTTGCATGCTCATAATTAACTCCAGCAAAAACCCGCTCAAATACTTATTACTCCAGTCATATTCCTAATCCTTCCTGCATAACGTCAATACGAAGACAAGCACTACAAATCTATGTCAAAAATAACAACCTACTAAGTTCGACAGAAAAAACATAGAAATACTTGATATATATTTGAAATACGATAGAATAGTAGAAGCGGCGGATAAATTCAGAGCATTTATACTCTATGAATCTGGAACATTACTAATTTGTAATTGACATCCAAGCCGTGACTATCTATACTTTATTGTGTAATGGCTTCTACTTCCATTTTGCCGTGGGGTAGTTGACAAATTATTTTTTTCAATAAGAGGAGGAAATTATTCAATGGCTAACCAACCAACGAAGTATCGTAAGTTTGTAGTTGGCGCTGCATCAGCTGCTCTAGTAGCATCTGCAGTTGCACCAGTTGCAAGCGCGGCATCATTCAAAGACGTGAGCGATACAAACTCTCACAAAGCATCCATCGATGCATTAGTAGCTAAAGGTGTTATCTCCGGATACCCAGATGGCAGATTCCAACCAAACAAAACATTGACTCGTTCTGACGTAGTCAAAATGATGGGGAAATGGCTTGTTGCTGAAGGCTACAAAGTACCTGCAGACTACAAAACAAACCCACGTTTTGCAGACCTGACTTCTAAATCTAACGACGAGCTTCTTCAAATGGCAGCTCTAGTAAAAGACAACGGTCTTTTCATCGGTACTCCAGACGGCAAACTAGATCCATCTGGCAACATCACTCGTGAAAACATGGCAATCGTACTTGTACGTGCGTTCGACCGGGTACACGACATTGACCTAGCTACATATGTGGCTGGACAAGATTTCAAAAAAGATGTAGTTGATCTTGGAACTGCAAAAGCGGAAGCTCGTCCTGCTATCGACGTACTTGACTACTTCGATATCACAAACCCAGAGGCTCCTACTTTCAATCCAAAAGGAACAACTACTCGTGCTCAATTTGCTTCTTTCTTGAACAAAGCGCTTGAAACTGATTACTCTGAAGTAACAGCTAAGAGCCCTTATGGAAAAGCTGAAATCACTGCAATCAACGCTACTACTGTTGAAGTAAAATTTGGCGAATCAGTCGATAAAGAATCTCTAAACAAATTGAAATTCACTATCGATGGTTTAACAGTAGAAAACGCTGTTGTTAAGCAAACAGACGATAAAACTGTAATCCTTACAACTGCTGTTCAAAAAGGCGGAGAAAAATATACTGTTTCTTTGAACGGTGAAGCAATTGGTACATTCACAGGCGCATCTGCAGTAGTTCCTGAGAAAGTAACAATGATCACTACTTCACAACAAGGTATTCTTGGTCAAGAAGTAACTGTACGTGCGGACATCAATGTTAAAGAAGCTGGTGTTCCAGTAACATTTAACGTTGTTTCTTCTACTAACAAGACTCTTAACCCAGATCAAGTTGTTGAAGTGAAAACAAATGCAGACGGTATCGCTGAGTACTCTTATACTCGCTACGCTGCTGGAAATGATACAGTTTATGCATATGCAACTGGTAAGCCAAGCGCACGTACTACAGGTGCTGTTTACTGGGCAACTTATGCTCAATTATCAATCAAAGACATCACTGAAGCTACAACTCTTGTAAACGGATCTAAGAAAGTTTACGAAATCAACGCACCAGCTAATCCAAATGGTTATGTTTTCGTAGCATTTGAAGAAAACTTGAATGTTACGCCTGACAAAGCTGAAGGTAAAGCAAAGGTAGAAGGTCTTACAACACATGTTGTAGATGCTAACGGTAATGTAATTGCAGGTAGCGCTGAATATCCATACGCTTATACAACTGGCGGTAAAGCTGTAACAGCTGTCAAGTTGGATAAAGACGGAAAAGCTAACCTTGTAGTTTCAGGAAGCAATGCAACTGTAACACCAATCGTTTACACTGGTGATTATACATTCAAAACAGGTAGCACTACTGATTTGGCTAAGGTTCCGGTTTACAGTGCAACAGCTCTTCAAACAAAAGGAACAACAGTTAAGTTTGAACTTAAGCATGAGCTTGGCTTAACGCTTAAAGCTGAAGGCGTTCAAAGTGCAGCTGTTTACAAAAATGCAACAGAAACAGGCGGACGTGACTACACAGTTACATTCACTGACAAAAACGGAAAATTTGCAGCTCCTGGAACAAAAGTAAGAATTGCTATCAACACTGCTGGTGTGAAGGGTAACCTACATGTTCTAGATTCGGACAACAAAGAATTGACGAAGCTTGCTTCTTCTACTACAACAACTAGTTACTATGAAGTGACAATTGAAAAAGACGGTGCAACTACTTTCACAGTGTCTAGCGATGGCGTGAACGACTATGTATCTCCAATCGCATTCATCGATACTGGAGTTGCTGGTTTGGATGTAAATGACTTACAAGCTCAAGGCGAGATCACTTACTTTGTAGCGACTGTAAACTATGCAGCTGAACTTTATGCAGTTGACAAAAATGGTGTACCTGTTAAAGCAGTTCTAGCTAACGGAACTGAGTATGCAGATTTTGTATATGAACTAGTGGATCAAAATGGCAAGCCGCGCTCTTCTGCTGATGCAACAACTGTATCCTTTGAAGTAAAAGCTGGAACTGGAGTAGTAACAGCTAACGGGACTACAGTTGAGCAAGGTGCTACTAAGACAATTAACGCAGTGATTCCTGCTGGCTCCACTGAAACAGCGGTTCGAGTTGTAGCGCAAAATCCATCATCTGTAACAGTATCTGCAACTGGTTCACGTGCAGGTGTAGTATTACCTTCAACAAACCCAGCGTCAGTAACTGTTGATTTCTCTCAATATGGAACTGCACCTGTTACGGGTATCGTTTCATCTATTGATAAAGTGAATCAAGTTCTTACAATTAACGATGTAATCTATAGCTATGCTAGTGCTAAAGAATACCAAATCAAAGGTAACACAGTAACAAAGTCGGCATTTGTTGGTGAAATTGTTGCTGGCACATCTAAAGTTTCTGTAACTGTTGATAAAGATGGTAAGATGACATTTAATGTTATCGATCAATCTGGAACACCATCTACTCCAGCAACTGGAACGATTTCAAGTGCAGTACTATCTCCGGATGGAACTAAATTGTCTATAACGTTTGATAAAGATGTTAAGCCTTCAAGTGTACAATTTGGTGACTTTACTATTGTAACAGGTGCTGTTACAGCTGTTGAGTCTGTTGCTGGTGATACTGTTGTTCTCACAACTGATGGAGCTATAACTACTTCTTCAACTGTTGCAGTTGCAGCCGATAAAGTTGAGTTTACTGATGGTACTTCAAATGCAACAATTGCTCCTAAAAATATTACGCAAAACGTACCAACAGTGTCCAATGTTACAGAAACTACAAAAAGTGCTGTAGCTGTAACTGGTAAGAAAGCAGAAGGAAAGGTCACAATCGCTGGACATGAAGTTACAGCTGATACAGATACTGTGCTTACAAGTGCTTTCAATGGTTTGGTAGTTAAGTTTGTAAAATCCTCTGGAAATTCTGCTATTGAAGCTACTCTTGAGGACAATGTTGTGACAGTTAAATTGGCTAATATCGATACAGCAAATACTGTTGCAGATATCAATACAGCAATTCATAACCTAGGTGTATCTGGAAACCGTAACTTTGCTGATCTAGATATCAAAGTAGATGGAGCTACTTCTGATGACACTGTGTTGGTAAATGCTAACGTTGTAGATGGACCATCATTGACTGTTTCTGGTGGAATCACAGCAGTTACTGCGGCTCAAGGTGAGTATACATTTAAGTTAAACAAAAACTTGACTGTTGGTAATAAAGTAGTTGTAAATGGAGTAACATATGTTGCTGGCACAGATTTCACTGTAGCTTCTACTCTTAATACTACAGCTGAAAACTTGGCTGCAGCAATCAAAACCAAGGACGCACGGTTTAACGATGCAGGAACTGCTGCTACTTCTGGCACAATCACATTGAAAGAGGCTACTCCAACTGGTCTTGCAGCTCCTACTGTGACTGTACAGTAAGTATGAATTAAGATTCATGTAAGTCACTAACTTTATTCTAAATACTTTTGAATGGGAAGACCCTGTAGAGAAAACTCTTTACAGGGTCTCTTCTAATGGCCAAAGCAAATTTCCAGCCCTATACCAGAATTAGCTTGCCCGTCAAATGACGATCGATAAGAATCAGACGATACCGACTTTAATAATCAGGCGTTTGATTTTTGGCTAGGAAATGCGAATAATATTACAAACTGACTTACTAAGACGATATAAATCGATGCAACCTTAAATATCTAAAAAGTAAAATCCCCGTCCAGGTAAAACATTTCCGACTTTAGCGAGGAGTTGAATGTTTCGATTGGAGAATTATGGGCATGTGTGCCTTAACGGAACATGCTAATGATAATTTTCTTTTCTTTTACTGATTTTTGAATAAACCTTGATCGCTATGAAAAATACAGCCTACCGGCAGTAAGTTAATTCATCCAGCGTATTCACCCCGTCAATTCCGCACTTCCAGGGACGTCTCTTTCACTTCATAAGCTTTCCAACAATCATACGATGAACGACTAATATAAGGGACTAGGTTCTTATTTAATTAAGAATTATCCGTTAAAAAATGTTGAAAATTTCAGCTAGCAATTTTAAAAAAATAAGTCACCTCCGTTTCTATTGGGATTGTTTCTAATAGTTGGACGGAGGTGGCTTTTCATATTTGTTCCCATGAGATTATATATGAAAATTTTACCTGTCAAAATAGCCACGCCATTTGTTGTTATTTCCACCGTGTAAGATGGAAATCGGCAAAATCCTCAATAATAACGGTTTAAAATTCCCCAGACTTCACTTCCAGTCTAACTCTATAGACATAGATTGGTAGTGTTGAAATGACGTTAATTTTGGATAATTTTTCAATAATTAGATAATTGAAACAGAAAGGTTGGACGATTAGCGCGAGCGCAAGAGAGACAGGATTCGATCGCAAGAAGATCCGGAAACACTTGAAGGCGGACAAAGTCCCCCAGTCTAAGAAGCGAGGGAAAAGGGAGAGTAAGCTCGATCCCTACAAACCATATCTAATGGAACGAATCAAGGGAAGGTACGACAAACTGTTCGGTCTTGATGGGGGAATCCAAGCGAAGGGCTATGAAGGTAAAAACACCAGTTCGTCCAGTCCTTTCGGGAGGCATCCAAGAAGCAGGCGTTCGTCCGGTTTGAAACGATGCCTGAAAGACAGGCGCAAGTGGATTGGGCTGAGAATATCGGGGAGATTTACTTGGATGGCTTGAAACGTCCTTAGTATACATTCATCATGTTCTTGACCTATTCTCCTAAGCGGTACATAGAAGTAGATATGACCAGGAGACGCTTATGAAATGCCATATGAATGCCTTAAGTTATTTCAACGGGATTCCACAGCAGCTGTTTTACGATAACATGCGGACAGTCGTCACCAAGCACAGTTACAACAGATACGGTACAATAAGAAAATTAGAAGATTTTCTATCGTATTATGGTGTGGTGCCAAAAACCTGTAAACCCTACCGCGCCCAGACAAAAGGAAAAGTCGAACGTGCTGTTGACTATTTTAAATCCAATTTTCTAAAGCGCCGTCTACCCGAAAGTTTAGAGGATCTAAATGCAGAAGTGCGGAAATGGTTGGACCAAGTGGTTCACAAAAAACGGAATCAGATCACACAGCAGTCTCCTGATGAACGTTTTAGAGAAGAGTGCACGCTCTTACTTGCATGGAATACAAAACCGCTGTATCAAGTCAGACAATGGGAAAACCGGGAAGTGAGCAAGGAGTGTTTAATTTCCTATCAGCAGAATAAATATTCGGTGCCCTACCGGTACGCTGACCAGCAAGTGAAGGTTCATGATACGAATAAAGGGATGCTTGAACTGTACGATGAATATGAGCGAATTGCGTACATCCGCTGATCGACGGAAGAGATAAAATGACCAGTAAACCCGAGTATTATCAAGGTTTGCAGTGAAAAAAAAAAAGAGCAGGAAACGAATCCATATGGTTTGGCGACCCCGGATATTCGGATTGGAGGCATTAGCGAAGGGGTATCGTGTGTTATTTATGCAGCAAAGTAATTAGGTGAGCAATGTTCAGAAAGCCCTACAAAAAGGGACGCTTTTCTATTTACAGAGACTTCTATGTACCCGGACTTAATCATCTTAGATAAGATTGGGTATTTTGACTTCGACGAAGTCACGGCAAATCTATTTTTTTAAATCATTTCTAAACGATACGAAAATGGAGCAATGATTCTCACTTTAAATAAATTCTATATCGAATGGGGAAAAACATTTGGGGATGACGTGCTGGCAACCGCAATATTGGATCGTCTCATGCATCACTCGGTGACGTTTAGTATCAAGGGTGATTCCTATAGTATGGAAGAAAAAAAGAAGGCCGGGGTATATTCCTCTACCTTACGTGCCAGAAGCAGCAAAGTGAGGGATTTTAGTCCGGCATTTTGGGGGATTGTTAAACCAGTATTAACAACAGTTAAGGATTAGATTTTTATGCCTATATCAAAATATTATTATTATACTTTTAGATACAATAAGTGTCCTAACGAAACTGATATATTATCTTACTAACTGTATTAACCTAGAAATATTCTATTATAATGGGATATAGTAAAATAACCTAAATATAAATTTTGAAAATAATGAATACTTGTTTATATCATGAATAAGTGGCTGTTTTATTACGGATTTATTGCAATCTGTGTTACATATGTTGCACTAAAAATCATTACTCAACATTAATATTTAAATTTACTGTATTAGCCGTATTTGTATTAGGAGTTGCATGATCCACAATGTTTACAAATGCATTGGAATTTCGTAAATTGATATCTTTTATTGTTGATCCAGTAGAAAAAAATGAACTACTTGTATTCACCAATGTAAGAACCAGCTCATAGTCATTTAACTTAGTAGCAGTTGTACCTTCAACGGTTCTTTCCACACCGTTAGAAAAATTGATGGACAGACTAGAGATCACGGAAGATAACTCAATACTCTCATCAAAAGTTAAGGTCAGTGTTTCAGCGACAGCATCAAAAGTCGCTTTAACTATTGTAGGTGGCGTGATATCAGTTGCTTTTGCCGTTTCATTATCAAGAACAGTTTGAAGCTGAGTTAAACTATATGTGGCAGGAGCACCAGTGTTCATGATTGAGTTAATTATTGTATCTTGTTGATTTGAATTGGCTGATTTGAAAGCTGTAATATTTAGTCCTAATAAATGAGCGTTAGTAGTTAGTGCTGTTTTTGCTGTAGACAATTCTTCAGGTGTTGCACTAGGTGCTGATTTGGTAAGTGCTTTATTAACCAATGATAAAAATGCATCTTTTTGTTCTTGGCTAGGTGTAAGAGAAACAATTTCCAATATCAAGTTGTCTCCGTCTTTTCGATAAGTCACTGTAGCTCTTCCCAAATTCGCCTCCACCAGAGTTTCAAACTCTTCAGGGCTAATTGTCACACCGCTAGAATTCTTGAAAGACGCATTTAAGTAACTTTTCATTGTCTTTCCTGCAAATGTAATATTCTTATAGGTTGAATCAAGTTTAGTCACAATACCAGTATGAATAATTTCAATTGACTGGGTTGAAGTAAAAGTTGCTTTGGCTTCGGTATTGTCTAAATAAATCGGAGAAGACGAGTTATTCGATAAATTCGTGTTAGGCTGCACAGTTCCTTTTGCAACCACTCGTACAGAAGATGTTTTATCCCCTACTGTTTCGACCGAAACTTTTGGATTGTCTGAGTGGGTTCCGCTTACAATTACCGTATGACTATGTCTCGGTGAGATTATTTGCGTCTGAACCACTCCATTACTATTTGTCAAGGTGATTTTAATATCTTCCCCCCCGGTATTCCAAATCGTAAATGTTGCATCGATATGGCTATATTCTACTGGCAGAAAAGTCGGCAGATAGCTTTGATTGCTTGGACCATATTCAAACACAGCAATATCATTGCCACCAAACTTAGTCTTACTAGAACCGTAAGCATCAGTAACGTATAGTGAACCATATAACAGCTTCTCTTCCGTAAAGTACGTGACAGGACCTATAGCAAACGGTTCGTTGTTATCAAATTTTCCTTCTTTTGCGACCGGTGAGTTGAGGTCAATCCATGCAAAAGGGGTAGCATAATCATTTGGCACCTCGCTGAAAATAGTAAATTCAGCTTCTCCTAAAGAATTCGTTTTAATAGTAATTTGTTTGCTTTGCATGGATGGATCCTCGAAGTCGACAAACCAAGCTTGAGTATTTGTTTTTAAATCTTCATCCATATCTTCCTTGAAAGCAATGTTTATTGTTTCATCTGCAATTGGGTTTCCATCCGCGTCTGTTAATACAGCTATGATGACACGGCCATTATCTATCCCTACAGCTACTTCAGGATCCTCACCCATTAGACCGAAAAATTCAATGTTATAGGTCGCTTGAACTCCTGAAAATGTTACCGGATCTGATTTAGCCTGTAATTTAAGCTGGTCATATGTCTCTCGGATATTTTTGGGTGTGTCTGCTGTTCCGTTGTCAATAAAGACAAGAGGTGTGACAGTTGTATTCTTTCCTGTAACTGTAAAGATTGCTTCTCCTTTGGCATCTGTTGTCACGGAAGCTACTACAGGCGTATTACTGGTAGTTAATTGAACAGGGTTTACGTTATTGACTGTAGCTTTGGAATTTACCTTGTCCGCATAAATATTAATATTCTCTTCAAATGTAATATAAAATCGTTGATTAGCAACAGGTTTTCCAGTTTCGGGATTCAAATATTTAAGTTTATAAGTTTTTTCTGCACCGTTGTTTACATTTTCTGTATCTCCTTGTGGGGTAACGCTCAGAATTGGGTTGACTCCCCAATAGACGAATGCGTTGTCACGAACTGTTGGAGCCCCAGTAGGATAAATTGAAACTTCATCAGTTCCTGAAGAAACTTGTGTATAAGAATAAGAAGCAATTCCATCCGCATTGGTTATTGCTTCATAGACTTTTTGTTGGTTTAGAGAATTGTTCGATAGTACGTTAAATGTAACCCGAACCCCCGCTTGCTTAACACCTATACTAGCTGATAGTGTTATTTCTTTTCCTACCAAGCCTTGCATAGATTGTGTAGTAAATTGGAGAGAAGTTGGAATGACTGATGAAACACCATCAAATTCCCCAATTTCTTGACCTTTAAAGAACACCACATATTTAGTTCCACCAATTTGTTCAGATGTTGTCAAAATGATGGTCTTATTATCTGATTGCTTCACAACCGCATTCGAAACAGTTAAACCTTTTATTGAGAAAAGGCTGGAATCTATATCCTTAACATCTTCTAAGAATGTAACTTCTACCGTAGTAGAGCTGGTGGAATTTACAACGGAATTGGTTTCACTAATATCACTCAACAAATTTGAAAAATCTGTTGTAGAGAAATTGTGTAAGAATGTTGCAAAGTGTCCACGAGTAGTTGTTGTTTTCGGATTAAACGCTGGAGCAGCTGGGTTCGTGATATTGAAGAAGTCTAAAACGTCGATAGCTGGACGAGCTTCCGCTTTTGCAGAGCCAAGGTCCGTTACATCTTTCTTGAAATCTTCTCCAGCTACAAATGCAGACAAATCAATATCATTCACGTGATTGAACGCACGAACCAATACGATAGCCATGTTTTCACGAGTGATGTTGCCAGCTGGATCTAGCTTTCCATCTGGAGTACCTACGAATACGCCATTGTCTTTTACGAGTGCAGCGTATTTGAGAAGTTCTTCATTAGATGAAGAGGATAGATCAGTGAATCGTGGGTTTGTTTTATAATCTGCAGCTGCCTTATGGCCCTCAGCCTCTAACCATTTACCCATCAATTTAACAACGTCAGAACGAGTCAATGTTTTGTTTGGCCGGAATGTGCCATCTGGGTAGCCAGAAATTACGCCAGCATCAGATAGTGCGTCGATTGTTGCTTCATGAGTGTTCCCTTGTGTGTCAGAAAATGATTTTGCGCTTGCAACTGGTGCAACTGCAGATGCTACTAGAGCAGCTGAAGCCGCAGTTGTAATGAATTTGCGGTATTTCTTGTGTAGTTCCCCCATTGATTTACACTCTCCTGATATCTATAGTGGTTGTACCCATCGGAATGAAGGGTGAATGAATAGAAGATTAGCGAATAATTACGTGAATAAGGGAATCTCAACATGTTGTTCTGAAAGTAAATTGTAAAGAGTTCTCTTTCTAAACTAAATTATCTGCCAATTAACTATTATTAATGATAAAACTTTACCTAGTAAACTGTTTGAATTCAATAGAGTGTGTCTATTAGGGTTAAATTCGTGCTTATTAGGTCAGAAGAGTTTGTAAATAGATACAGTAGGGGAGAATAAAGGAAATTAAAATCCTCCTATTGAATTTTCGCAATAGGAGGACAAGCATTTTTGATTCTATTTAATAGTAGAGAATTATAATAGCTGTGCGTTTGAAAAATTATGAGGTAGAATCTATTGGTTAACTTATATCAACACATCATGCCTAGCCGGCACCAAACCCGTATAGTTCGCGTAAAGCGCAGCCTTAGTACGATCCCCAAGGTTTAGTTTTGCCAATACTTGACTGACATGCTTTTTGACTGTGTTCTCCGTGATGTACAAGTTAGCCGCAATTTGTTTATTCGACAGTCCCATTCCGATTTTTTGCAAGACCTCTTTTTCCTTAGAGGTGAGCTGTGCAATCTGGTTATTGTCCACTTGAGGATTCTTTTGAGATTTTAGTAACAGATCGATGATATCGGGATCGTAATATTTTCTACCTCTTTGAATGACGTGAACCGCGTAAATTAGTTCCTCTGGATAGGCATCTTTTGAAATGTAACCATCCACGTCCATGGATTTAGCATGCTGAAAAGTCAGTGCATCTGTGGTGTGCGTCAGGATGGCGAATTTGCAGGTTTCCCCCAGTTGCCTCGCTGCTGTAATGACATCCATTCCACTCTCATGTTCAAGTTGAAAATCTACAATTGCCAAATCGGGTTTTTCTTTTTCAATCAGATGAAGTGCTTCTTGCTTGTTTCTTGCTTCACCGCAAACTTCGATTGTGCCATGCATGGACAGGATGGAGACCATGCCTTTTCGGATGAGCGTTTGATCATCTACCACTACCACTTTCATCAATGTAGAGAGCCCCCTTACTCAAGATTGAAGGACGTTTTTTACGGACGTCCCTATGTAATGAGGCCGGTTGCACCACTGACTCCCTACATCCCAGGTGCCCAAATAGAGGATGTAGTTCCTAGTCTCCCACTAGTCATTTGTTTCTACATAGTAAGTATAAGTTGTCTTTGTTGCGGAACTTGTCAGTTTATTAGAAGCGATAATCATCTATTTTTGAATGCTTTTGGTCCATTTCGTCTCTTTTTGTCCGTTCTGCGTTCCAAATGGACTAGTACTTCTAGTGTACAAGAATAAACAGAAATTGGGAATGGCACGAAAGTGTGCCTTATGTGTCACTCAAAAGACGAATGCAGTGAAACCAAAAATTACCCATTGGAGGTGCGAGAAATTGTTTATGGCTGTTTATACTAAACGTAGTTCCATTCTCATAGCGAATGAAGCGAAGTCCAAAGGGGGAGATGTTCTGTAGAAGGTGATCCTATGTCAAGATTGATACTCTAACAAGAATGCTTGTGACGTTGATGACGGTACATGGCATAAGGAGATCAGATTCAATTGCTCCTCTGAGTGGATGTAGAGTCTGCTCGGGACTAATCGTAACTATTAGGAGCGAAACTAACTGCCGGGCTATGAAATGGTACATGAAACTACTTGGATTTACTTGCGAGAAAGATGGATGGATTGTAAGAAAACAAAAACTAGGAATCTTAGGGAGGATAATAAGTATGAATCTTAAAAAGAAATTAGCAATGGGTATCGCAACGGGCGCTTTGGCTGTAAGTATGATTGGTGGAGGAACGTATGCTTATTTCAATGATGTTGAAACAAGTACAAATACGTTTGCAGCAGGAACTTTGGATTTGACGTTAAACCCTGAACAAATTATTAGTGTATCTAACATTAAGCCAGGCGACTGGATGAACCGTACGTTTAAATTAGAGAACACAGGTAGTCTTGACATCTCTAAGGTTTTCTTGACGACATCATTTACAGAATCCGTACCTGGTTTTGCAGATCACATAGTGGTTGATTTCCTTAGAAATGAAGATAAAGGAAGCGTTCTTGGAGACAGCAATATCATTGTCTCTAAGACGCTAAGTGAATTGGCAAATATGTCACCGGATGCTGTTAAAAATGAGTCACCGAAATTCTTCGGCTGGCAAGGCGGAGAAAAGAGCGGAATTAAAGCTGGTACGTCAGATAATCTATACGTGAAGTTTAGATTTAACGACAATGGGCAGGATCAGAACGCTTACCAAGGTGCAAATTTAGAGCTTACTTGGAAGTTTGATGCGCAACAAACAGCTGGAGAATCGAAGTAATCCATTTTGGGAGGAGAGCCCTTCTCCTCCCTCATTTCATTTCACCAATCCGTAGGTGCCCTTCCTTAAATGCATTTCTCAATATATAACCTTATTTTATGTTTTGAGGAATGTATTTACGGAATCCAGCGACAAGAATTTGAAAGGCGGGATCGGATTGAGAAGCAAGCGCAGACGAAGGTACAAGAAGAATCACCGCGCTTTATTGTTTTATCTTAAGGTAGCTTTGATCTGCTACTTATCCATATTTGGAGTGAGTTATATGTCGTCGGGCACTTCCGCGTTTCTCAGCAGCCGTGCGGAAGTTTCGCAAGGCATCACAGCTGGTATCTGGACGGTGCAGCAAGTCATCGTGAATGAATGCGGAGAGATTGAAATTATTACTGTAGATTTACGGAAACAAAACGAGAAAACTTCCGAGAAGAAAGATGAGGGAGTATTGGAAGAATCGCAGGGTGAAGAAGCTGTAACAGACGAGGAGAATGGCATCAAACTAGATGGTGAAGAGGAGAGTTCTCAGGAGACGTCGGAAGAAGCAATGCCGAGTGAGGTAATAGAGGTTGACGAGGCCAACGTAGAAGAGCCGCCTCTTAAAAAAGTCGAGGAAGATCCTGCAACTGTTGAGGAAACAGTTGGGGACCATGATGATGAAAAGAGCACTAATGAAGAAAGCAAGGAAAATAACGAAGAGCCAAATAGCGAAGTAGATAGTTCCGAGGAGACATCGGAAGAAGAAAGGGCACCTGGTGAAGAAGCTACAGCAGAAGATCAAGAGAGCGAGGATGAACTAGCTCAGGATGAAAGTGAAAAGGAAGCTGTCTCGAGCGAGAAAGAAAACGAGTGTGGCAAGAAAGACAGTGAGTCGGAGGAAGAGGACGACGCTAAAGATGTCCCTGACAATGACCAATGTACTTACGACGAGGAAGGCCATATTGAAGAGAAAGAAAAAGTTGCTTCAAGTGAGGACATGAGTGAGTGTAAGAAAACAGATGAACCTGAAATAGGGGATGAAAAAGATAAAGTGGTAGATGATCCAGAAGCAACCGACCTAGGTGAAGATGTTGAAGACACTGATGATGCGAATTTGGATAGTGAAGAAGATGAGGGTACCGATGATGGAAGTCTATATGAGTTGGATGACGAGGATGAACAGGGAGATACAACTAAGAAAAATAAAATGAAGAAAAAGGATAAGAAACCGGCTAACAAGAAGCCAATAAAAGATAAATCGCCAGCAAACAAAGAAGATCAGAACGCAGCTCTACCAGAACAAAAACAGAAAGCGGAAGGTGATTCGGATGAGAAAGAGAAGCAAAACACAGAAGGTAACGAAACAGGTGACGAAGTGGGTCAATAATATCGTATCAGGAATTTTGATGGTGTTGCTTATTACAGTGGCAGCAGTAGTTGTGATATCAAAAGCCTCAGGCGGCGAGCCTGAGATTTTCGGTTATCAGTTCAAAACGGTTCTGTCGGGATCGATGGAACCTGGCATTCAAACTGGGTCAATCATTGTAGTGAGAGCAGCTGAGGATAAAAACGCTTATAAGACCGGCGATGTCATCACGTTTCAAGAGGAAGAGGGTATTTTGATTACCCACCGGATTACGGATGTCGTGAAAAGTGGAGATTCCGTCTTGTACAGGACGAAAGGGGATAATAACAATGCGGAAGACATGAACCCGGTTCTTTCGGATAATGTGGTAGCGGAATATACCGGTTATACGGTTCCTTATGTCGGCTATTTCATCAATTTTGCACAGTCTAAAAATGGCGCGTTTCTTCTATTGATACCGGGGTTCTTGTTGCTCATCTATTCCGCGTTCACCATTTGGAAAGTCCTATCGGCAATTGAATTGTCTCCTAAAAAACAGTCGGATTTAGCAGGGGAAGAGGGCGGAAATACCTCTTCCTGAATCAAACGGTACCAAACGGAAGGAGGCAGCACTGTGACTAAGCTTGTTAAGATTATCCCTATACTTTTAGTAGCCTGCGGAATTCTACTTTTCCCGATTGCGAGCGTTTTTGCAGACGAAAGCAATAGTGAAGATAACCAGGAGATCAACATCAGCCTGTCGCCCAAAGAGACTTTGTTTGACGTAAGCAACATGAAGCCGGGCGACTGGGCACCGCGTAAACTTACGGTTAATAATGCTGGAAATAAAGAGTTTACTTACTATATGCAACTGAAAAACAACGGGGATGAAAAGCTGTTTAATGAACTATTGATGGAAGTAAAGGCTGGCAATGAAGAGCTCTATAATGGGAAATTAGCTGCCTTTACGACACTGCCCGCAAGAAATCTGGCGAGCGGTAGCGAAGAGAAATTGGATATCACCATCCGGTTTCCGGAGCATCTTGGAAACGATTTTCAAGGACTGCAGGCAGCTTTTATTCTGAACTTTACAGCTGAAGGGAAGGCAAGTGCTTCTTCGCAAGCCGTAACAAAAGCTCGGATTGACAGTGGCGACGCTTCTTCATCAGGCGGATTTAAATTGCCAGCAACTTCTACGAATATGTTCAATATTTTATTGCTTGGTTCAGTAATGGTCGTGGTCGCGATAGCAATCATGGTTGTCACGTATGTTAGAAGGATGAAGGTTGCACAATAGAATGGTCAAAAAAGCTGCCGTGTCGTGCAGCTTTTTTAATTGGATGGGAGGGAAAGTGGATTGGTGAAGAAAATGGCTTTGCTCTTGCTCGCAGTGGGACTATGCCTAATCGGATATGCGCTTATGCAGCTGTTCTCCACTAATCAATACGAAAAAGCGGCACTCGCTGAAGCTAAAGAATACTTGAAAATGGCTACCGAGTTTGAAGAGAAAGCAACCGTGAAAAATCAAATGACCGCAACACCCGACTTGTCATTCCAAAACGGCGAAACGATCGGTATACTTCAGATTCCTGACTTGGACAAAGAGCTCCCGATCGTCGAAGGGACAGATGATGGCGCATTGAAACAGGGAGTCGGCCATTACACAGGAACCGTATATCCCGGTGAGAAAAACCAGATCCTTTTATCCGGACATCGGGATACGGTCTTTACTGGATTAGACGAACTACAAAACGGAGATTCCATCATCGTGAAAATGGCGCACGGCACGTTTACGTACGCGATTGTGGATACTGAGATTGTAGAAGAGAATGACGAGACTGTCATTCGTTCTACTGCACCGGAGGAATTGCTTACATTGTCCACCTGCTATCCGTTCTGGTATGTTGGCAATGCGCCGCAGCGGTATGTGGTGTATGCGAAGTTGGTTGAAAGTAGTCTTTAAAAAGTGACGTCGTTTTGGTTGCATTGCAATGTTGTAAGCGCTTGGGGACTATTTATGCTCGGGTATTCCTGATTAATGAGCACATGCAGGTCATTTATACTCGGAGTTGCTGGTCGTATGGGCGGTTACTAAAATTTATGGGCTGGTAACAGCTGTTAATGCCCGGTTGAACGGAATGGCTGCTAATAAAAAACGAAACGCTGTGTTAACCTCGCGTTTCGTTTTTTAATTGCTTATCACTTCAAATGCTTATCAAAGAAATCAATCATCGCCCGATAAAACTCAATTCGATTCTCCTCATTTCGGAAGCCATGTCCTTCATTTTCCTTTAGCATGTATTCCACATCCACTCCTCGCTTCTGTAAAGCTTCCACAATCTGATCGGATTCCGCCTGGTTGACACGGGGGTCATTCGCGCCTTGGGCTACGAAGAGAGGCGTTTTGATTTTATCGACGTGGAAGACAGGCGAGATGGCTTCCAGTAATTCTTTGTCGTCAACTGGATGTCCAACCCGTTTGTATAGATCGTTGCGTACGGTTTTCCAATAAGGCGGGATAGTGTCGAGCAATGTGAAGATATTGGAGACGCCGACATAGTCCACCGCGGCTGCATATAAATCAGGTGTGAACGTGATGCCTGCTAATGTGGCATAGCCGCCGAACGAAGCTCCGTAAATGCCGATGCGGTTAGGATCGGCGATGCCTTGCTCAATCGCCCATTGCACGCCGTCTGTTATGTCATCCTGAATTTTCAATCCCCATTGCTTGTTGCCTGCATCGGTAAATGCTTTACCGTATCCAGTCGAGGAACGGAAGTTCACTTGAAGCACGGCGTACCCTCGGTTGGCCAGCAGCTGCACTTCTTGATTGAACCCCCATGTATCACGTGCCCACGGACCGCCATGTGGATTGACGATTAACGGCAATTGCTCAGGCTTCTTATTTTTAGGCAGTGTCAAGTATCCATGGATGGTGAGACCGTCACGGCTTGTGTAGGAAATCGGCTGCATGTCTGCCATGTCGTTTCGGTCAAGCCAAGGGGCAAGCTCTGTCAATTTGGTTAGTTCTTTTGTGGTCGCGTCATAATAATAGTAGGTGCCGAATTCTTTATCGCTCGTTACGAGGACGATGAATTTGGTCAAATCCTCATTATGGTCATCAAGAATTAATTCGCTTTCGCTCACTTGAAGTTCGTCCTTTAAATAGTTGAAAATGTCCTCTAATTCTTTATCGAAAAACACATAATGCAATTTGTCTGTCACATACGTCGTCGCCAGAAGCACATCCTTCTTTTTGTCATAGAGAGCGTCCTCCACGTCGACCTGAGGATTGGCATAAAGGAGTTTCTCTTTAGCATCCAAATCAAACACGACTAACTCCATCTTATCTCGGTCTTTATTGGTTAACGCATAAATGGATTGATTGTCTTTAGAGAAGGCAATCGGTGAAATCTCATCACTTTTATTCGTTTGAAGAAACGGTTTGAAGTCATCCTCTTCGGTAGGACGGTAGAGAACTGTACTATCGACCCCGTCCGTTTCGATCGCAATCCGAATCTTGCCGTCATGGTCCGCAAGCCAGCTCACAATACTGCCAGAATTCTTCGCAACAAGCTTCATGTCGCCAGTTTTGACATTCAATTTATAAACGTCAAAGAACGTCGGATCCTCTTTATTCAAGCCGATGAGGATTTCATTTGTAATACCAGACAAGCGGCTAATCATTTGAACTTTAACATTCGGAAAAGGTGTCAAGTCCCGTTCTTCCTGCCCGTTGAAACTCGATGAATAGAGATGGAAGTTTTCATCGCCGCCTTCATCTTTCAGATAGAGGATGTGGTCATCCTTCCAGAACGAAGCAGCGATATCCCGATCGGTTGAACTTGTTATCCGAACCGGTTCGCCATCGCCATTCATCTTTTGAACATAGACATTCATTCGATTTTCCCATGCAGACCGAAAAGAAATATATTCCCCGTCTGGTGACAACTCATAATCGAGCTCACCTGGATTTTTCATGAAGTCCTCTACGGAGATTTCTTTTACTCCTTGGTTATCGGTGTCCCTTAATTTGGAGGTCTTCGTCGTTCCGTTGTAATTCTCCATCTTCTCAGTAGTAATGATTTCTTGAGAAGGGCTGTCCAAAAGTTCTTTAATATCAAATACAGCTGCGTCCACCTTTTCAATCTCTAGTGCGTTATGGGCATTTGTTACAAATGGATAGGAAGCAAGCAGTGCAGTTAAAAGTGTTTTAAGGATCCGTTGTACTTTCAAACATTCATTCCCCTTTCGTATATGAAAAATGATTTATCAGTCCTTAGTATGTCTTTTCTTCTAGGAATTTTGATGTGGAACATTTAGGGAGAAGCATACAACGTTGAAGAAAAAGTGCAGGGCAACTGGAAAAATAAAAAGGGTTTGTATAATTAATTAAGGGAGCAACAGCAATGGTAAAAATGTAAAATTAAATGATAAATAGGATATTGTACTCTATAATTTTTCGTGTGATAATAGTCTTATCAGAATAGAAAGGTGTAGTTCAATGGAGATAGTTATTTTAGCATTACTCGGGATTTTTACTAGTTATAAGGCGGCTTATAAAAACAGAAATCCGATTGTATGGTTTTTTGCGGGTTTTCTTACAATCGGATTAATAATCATATACTTGGGAACGCTGCCTAAAGTTGAACCAAACGGGAGCACTAAACGATTAATGACCTTCATACCCTCTCGTTTAAAAACATATAGAAAAGCATTACTGGTCGTTCTGCTAACCGGTGTCTTTGCAGTAGCAGGTTTACTAGGTACATATATTTATACAAGTAAAATTATGTTTTCATCGGATACGGATAAGAACAGATCTATCTTGGTAAAAGAATTGCTGGATGATACAACTGAGGGAGAAGAGGCCACTATCCAAAATGTCTTAAAGGTTGCTGAATTTGTAAATTATCGAAGCAATAGCCTCGCTTATTGGTTTGAGGGAAAAGTAAAATCAGACGTTCTGAAAAACTCATTATTATTTGGATTTATTGGCTTGCTCATTGGATTACTTGTTCAGCTAAAGGATAAAATAGCTGCTGCCAGAGCTACTTTATCTCCCATAGTCGAGTTTTTAGCTAGATATCAGAAGGGAATAGTTGTTTCAGTGGCGATCATTTTAATCGCAGGCTATGTAGTTGGCTTGCTCGGTTACTATACAAAGCAGATAGCAATCAATAAAGATCGTTCTGAGTATTATCAAGAGGTGTTTGCGGAGAGAAATGGAGAACCTTCCTATGAATTAGAAGTCGCGGTGTCTAGCTTTTTACGAGGAGAGTATTATATTGTCGATGGTGTAACAATGTACGAAGCAGAACTGACTGAGAAAAAATATAGGAAAATTGGATACGGAATTGGATTAATTATTCTCTTTCTGTTGTATCGTTCTAAACCTCAGTGGTTTCAAAATGGGTCCCGTCGTTTCGTCGATGCATAAAAATGAAGAATTCCGGAAGGGAATATTAATTTTTATGAGGGTTCTTGTATAATCTAGAAGCAGAAAGAAGAATGAATGATTTGTTAGAGACCTTCGGAATTACCATTTGCGGTCAAGACATCCGTATGATTGTTCAGGGAGAGAAATGCAGAAAGCGGCACTTGCTTGTAAATATTGCAACGGGTTCAGCGGAAATATGGATTGCTTGTATAACAGAAGGTAGAGAAACTAGTAATTAAACCGCTCAGCAGAATGACACTGCTGAGCTTATTTATTATTAACGCATAGAGTAACTTGAAATGGAATGAAAGAATTGTGCATCCCAGTGTTGTTATCACGTATAGGCGAGTGATATCCCTCATACCGGTGACGTAATAATTAGTTGCACCCGCGCATACTGAGTCCATACCCGCGCATAACCAGCGTTACCCCGCGCAATAACATACTCCATCGATCTCTACTAATATGTCAAAACGCCTATGACAATAAGAATGCAGGACATGTCAAAGCATCTAAAACCTATGTTACGACGAAGCACGACAAAATAGCAGGCGAAGCAACAAAACTAGAAGCAGACCAGTCGCAGTAGCTGACAGGATATTCTAATTTCATCGCGTATACTGGTGGTACAAGCTTAATAGTGAAGGAAACGTTGAAGTGCAACCTCCATCTGGGCACCTGGGTTGCATGGAGTGAGTGGTGCAACCGACCTAATTGTATTCGGATTTTTCCGTGTATCATTGGGCTTTTTGCGTTTGAGTGAAAATATATGAGTTGAGGTGATTGTGCTTTGAGAGTAGTCATTGTAGATGATCATCCAGTTGTCCGAAGAGGAATGGCGGCCGTCCTGGGGCAGCTGGAAACCTTCGAGGTCATTGGGGAAGCTTCGAATGGGAAGGAAGCGATCACGTTGATTGCAAAAACGTTGCCGGATTTGGCGATCATTGATTTGCGTTTAGGATTGGAGTCGGGACTTGATCTCATCGCAAATATCCAACAGCAAGGCATACATTGCCAGGTTATCGTCCTGACGGCAACTCCGGACAAAGAAAGCTTTAAAAAGGCAAAAGAATTAGGGGTCTCAGGTTATATCTCCAAGGAAGCCTTGCCGGAAGAGTTAGTACATGCTTTGCAGATGGTAGGGAAGGGACGAACCTATTATGATTCGCGTATTTTAGAACAGATAGTCAGCGTTCACTCCGAGCGAGTTGCCATGACGAATGTACTGACGCCTAAGGAGACAGAGGTCTTGATTGAACTGGGAAAAGGGCTTTCCAATAAAGAAATTTCTCAGATGCTATATATTACGGAGTACACAGTGAAAAAACATGTGAGCCAAGTGCTGGGCAAGTTGAATTTGGCCGATCGGACACAAGCGGCATTGTACGCGAATGCGATGGGACTTGTCCGTTATGTTGTGAATTAATGTCTCAGCTGTGCCAACCACCAGATAAATTTGGAGTATTGTGTGCCTTTTAATAAAATCTCGATATCGATATGACGACACCTATTCACCCGGTAAAATGGCTTGGATGCCTTACTTTACCAGGTGAATAGGTGTCGTTTTTATTAAACAACCTAAAAAAATCATCTAAATTTCACATTCGGCATGTAATGTATTCGTGTAATCCAAAATTACTTATTTTCAGGAGGCTTTATGAAAAAGTTATATAATCGTTTTTGGAGATGGCACTTTTTTGCTGGTTTATTTATTACTCCCCTGTTACTTACCTTAACGATTAGCGGCATTGGATACCTATTCTATACGGATGTGGAGAACCAGCTCTATGCTGATTATTTTTTTGGAGATAGTAAGGATACAACAAGCCTTACTATTGACGAGGGGATTGCCGAGGCGAAAGCAGAATTCAGCGACTATGAAGTGAGTAAGGTAATTGTTCTAGAAGATCCGTACAATACCCGCTTGACGATGACTAACGGTGACGTCGATCAAAAATATGTCTTTCTAGATAAAAACAATCAAGTGATTGGTAGTCAGGATGCAAATTATACGTTTTCAAATGTCATGCGAAATCTTCATAGTTCTTTATTTATCGGCGGAACATTTGTTAACTACCTAGTAGAGCTAGCAGCTTGTTGGGCTATCTTCTTGTTGCTTTCGGGAATTTACATGACGTTTAGGAAAAAAACATGGAAGAAAACCAACACAGAAACAACTCGAATACGTTCACGTAGATGGCACAGTCTCTTAGGTGTCATTATTACTCTCCCGATGATTGCAATTATCTTTACTGGATTGCCTTGGTCGGCTTTTATGGGAAACATAATTTATACAGCTGCACAGCAACATCCATCCATCGGATTTCCTGAACTGCAACAAAATCCGCCAACATCGGATATGAATGAAATTCCATGGGCGACTCGTAAAAATGAATTGCCGAAGTCTCAAGATCATTCAGGTCATGCGGGTCACGATGGCCATCAAAGCATTACTGGTTATTCTAACGAACAGGCGATGTCAGTAGGGGAATTAATGGAACACGTTGAAGGTGAACATATTTCAAAACCGTATTCAATTATTTTACCTACATCAGAAGAAGGCGTATTCACAGTCGCAAAGGGTTCGAATACGGGTGTAACAGGTTTAGATGTGAGTCCGAAGGAAGAAGTAACTAATTACTTCAATCAATACAATGGTACACTTATCTCTTCAGTGGGGTACGATGAATATGGAATTTTAGGAAAATGGTTTACGTGGGGGATCCCCCTCCATGAAGGGCATCTATTCGGGTGGCCAAACAAAATGATGAATCTATTTGTTTGTCTCGCATTTTTGTATTTAATTTATCTTGGCATTAAGACATGGGTATTGCGTAAACAAAAAGGGAAAATTTCTGCACCGCCCATGCCAAAAGAAATATCGATTCCATTTTGTATTTTCATGATAATTTTAGGCATCATTATGCCGCTCTTCGGTATGTCGCTTATTGTGGTATTACTAATTGAAGTGATTATTTGGCTCACGAATAAAAATAAAGCAGCAGTAAGGTAACTAAATAAGAATGACGAAAAACCAGGTGCTCTCGTAAGGAGCTTCTGGTTTTTTTCTGCTAATCCAGATAACTTGGATACCTAGTATTAGAAGGGAGACCGCTAATTCAGATGATGAATAGCGGTCTCGCTTTTTTGATTCTCACTGAAGAGGGGTTAGTACAACCAATAACCTCCTTTCTCCTTGTTTGCTAGTGCATTTCAACGGGTTTGTAAGAAGAATTTTACTAGATATAAAGGACTGTTTCTCGTGGAAAAAGTATTCATTTCTAGATGAGTTGGTTCTAAAGTTTACTTCTCTTTCACTAAAGTAGAAGAAGTAGTGGCAAAAGTGTTATGGAAAAGTATCCCTGAGAGTGAGGAAGTCCTTCTATATTCGTCCTATACTAAAAATAGTTCCAAGCACATAAGTAGGGGCTCAATATAACTAGTTGGAGGAGATCTTATCTATGCCAGATTATTTCTAAAGAGGTGTACTCCATGAAGAAGAAATTCGTTATTTTGTTTTCGATTATTTTTCTTGCAAGCGCTGGAACGATCTACGCAAATATCAACTCAGCTCAGATGCTTTCACAGTGGTACGAGAAATCATTTAAAGAAAAAAGTGAAAGTGTAGGAGCTGAAACCGCAACTGCGTTGATACGGATGATTAGTGAAAATCGAATGTTTGTAAAGGAAATGAACAATGCCTTTGAAACGGCGATTGCCGTGCATCGTGACAGGACGACTGGGGACACAACGAATGGAATTGAAGCGTACAAGGATGCCCTGATTAGAGACCTGAAAACGACGTCAGACGAATTGAAAAACGAGACCTTTGAAGAATACGTCACAAACCGCAATATCGAGGAAGAAATCCAACTGGAATTCGAATCGATACTGCAAGAAGTATTAAGCGAGTGAGTACATGTTTTACCAAATAAAATGGATGAAAAAGGGGACAGTCACATGTTGAAAAAAGCAAAAGGGAAAGTAATCGCAGGAACATTGGTAGTTGGACTCGTAGCAGGCGGAGGAGCAGTACTTGGAGCAACAGACGCAGGAGCGAATTTAAAGGCTTGGTATGATGCGCAGTTTGGTAAGGCGAGCAACAAGATAACAGAGGAAGTAGGCAGCTATGGTAATAGCAAAATTGAAGGTTTGACGGCAGAATATAATGGCCTCAAAGCAGACGCAACCTCTAAGATTAATAGTAGAGGTGAGTTTGTTGGAGACGTCACCAAGAAAAGTGTTCAAGAGCAAAGCGAAAAACATATTGATGCGATAAAGCAACAGAAAGCACATATTGAAACGTATTTAAGCGGCCAGTTTGATAGCCTTGCCCAATTTGCCAATGGATTAATTGAACAGTCCGGAAAGGATGCTTTGGCATATGCCGAGAGTGATTTGAAACAACACGCAGGAGATGCGGGTAAAGTGGAGGGAGAAAAGATGGAAGCTGATGTGAAAGCGTCAACGGCAGCCGCTCTGAAGGATTTGGAAGATACAATCAGATGGGCAAAAGAGGATCTTCAAGCAAAATTGGATAAGGAAACGGATCTAACAATTGAAGAAATCAAAGCAATGATTGATAAGAAAATTGTGGAACTCCGAGGTAAGGTAACAGCGTTAAATAATGCATTTGTGAAGGAGCAAGATAGACAACTTACAATGACTAGCAAAAAGCTTCTACTTGAAGCCCAAGCTCAAATGGATGCACTAGTCAACGGAATGAACAAGTAATCACCAAACGAGGGACCTTCTATGAAGAGGGTCCTTCTTGGGTATGAAAGGGAAGAGGAAATTGAAGAAGCCAAACGAAATTCTGAAAAAAGTACTTTTACTATCAGCCGTCCTCCTAGTAACGGTCGCCCTTGGCAGCGGGATGAATAAAGCATGGGCCAATCAGGACATTCAGAGTCTATTGACCAACTGGTTCCATGGGAAAAAGACCGAGTCCATTCAGCAGATAGAACATGCGATCACTAGTGAAAAAGAGCTGCTAATGGATGAGTTGAGAGCAGCCTTGCAAGAAGAGATGAAAAAAGCGGAGGAAGAACTGGCTCGATACACAGAAGAAGAAACAGCAAGGCGGGTGCAGGAACTTCAAGATTATGCGGCCGGTCTAATGGCGAATATACAGATTGACACAACAGCGAAGAAAGCTGAAATCTCAGCGGATCTAGATGCAGCCCTTGCGCAAGCGATGGAACAGCTAGGTAGTTCAGGCGGCGTGTGTACACCGACTACAAATCCACCTGTGCCTGCACCAAAACCGGGTGAAGGGCAAGAAGGCAAACCAGGTGACAAGGAAGAAGCGACGGAGCCAGAAACGGAACCGACAGAAACCGATTCATCTGAAGACACGAATCAAGATTCAGAGCAGCCAGTGGATGAATCCACTGACGGAACGGACGAGAGTCAAGGTGGTGAACAAACGGAGCCGCCTAACGTTCGACCAGAGGAAGAAGCCGAAACCTTGCCCTCAATAGAGGAGAAGGAACCAACAATTAGTGTTGATGAAAAAGATGAAATGCAGATTAAATAAGCGAAAGAAAACCGCGTAACCCTTGTTGAGGGCTAAACGCGGTTTTCTTTACTGTTAAAATAAGAAATTGCAGCAATGCACCCAAGTGTCCCCTAAAAGACTGCTTGCAACAGGCTCAATGAAATTAAATCTCCTTCGTCGAAATAAGCCGATCGACCAGGTACTCGCCATCCACAAGTTGAACGAGTGTGACCGTCCTGAATTTCTTAGTGACGGTGCCATCCGGCCGGTAAATTTCAAATGACTCGATCGTTGTGACCTGGTAACTGCCGTTTTGTAGATCCTCGACCTTCTCGAGATCTGTGGAGAGCAGTCGTTCTGTGATGTTTTTCGAATCCAGGTAAACAATGTAGTCGCTTGCTTCTTTTCTACGAGGTCCGTCTTCCGTAATGTAGTGTTCCACAATCGAGAAATCTCGGGCATTAATTGCGGCAACGCTTCTTTCGTTGAATTCATACATGAAATCTTGCAGGTTCTGTTCGAGTTTCTTGCTCTTCGCGGCTTCGACGAGTTGGCCGGAAGGAGAATACACTGTGCCTGCGCCTTTCTTTTCGTTCGAAATGTCGTAATAACTGTAGTTATCTCTTTCGCAATTGTTCACAACCCAGGAGGAATCACTGGCTGAATAGTAGAGGTCGGACACGCAGGTGTTATAGCCTTCGTCTAATTCCGGTTCTTCGCCTATGTCATGGAAATTGGAGTTGAAATGGAGTTCCGTTACGAGTTGGACTCCGGTTTCCGTAGGATAGGCACTATCGATATCAAACCCCGCTAACTCGAAACTCCCTGTAAAGTAATAACCATCATTTTTGTAGCTCTCCACTGTTTCGGCAAGCTTTTTCTTATAGGAATCCGTAACGGATGTCATCTTGTCTGCCGAATGAGTGGCTAACATTTGAGCATATTCGTCGCCATATACGGTCAACGTGTTGAGGATATCGTCAATCTGCTTTTCGCTCAAAACCGCCAAGTCCATTTCCATATAGTTGCTTTCAATCGGGGTTGATTCAGAAAATACTTCTCCCCATGGCAATTCGACTCCCACTTTCGCTGTTTGGGAACCGTTTAACAGGATAGGGCCGACTTGTTGGGTGCTTCCTTCATCCACTTCGATACGTTTGGAACCAAGTTGTATCCATTGTTTGAAGCCAGTATAATTTTCATAATTGGAAATGACGAATTCTACTTTGCCGATGTTCAGATCTAGCGGCAGCCATACCGCGTCACTATCGGGATCCGCTAAAACTAATTCTGTTTCGGCTGAACTTGTGCCAAAATCGCTGACAAATTCAGCGGATACGACATAAGCCCCCGGCGAAAAGGGACCGAGTGTTGTCATTCCGTTATTTTTATTTAAGATTGGCGCATCCACGCCATCCAAACGAAAACTGACGCCTTCTGTTTCTCCTGCCAATTCTGCGTATTGATCAATGACCTGGACAGAGTGTTTGGGATATAATCCAAGAAACTTTCCGGCTGGGACGACATTATTTAACTGTCTGAGTACCGTCTTTTTCTCTTGTTTTGCAAGTCGGATGAATGCTTCTGCTTCTTTTTCGGTAAGCGCTTTTCCGTCTTCCCGAATGGTCAGTTTGCTGAGCTGCGAAGCATCTTGATCCGCAACGGCTTTGTCAAAACGCTGCTGGACTGCTTCAGCGGCAAAATAATGATTCGCCCACACACTAAACCCAATCACCAGAGCAGCGATGGCACCAATAATGCTGTATATAACTTTCTGGCGCTTAGTTAGCGGCCGTTTAGGAGCTGCTGGGACGGATGGAGCTTTCTGTGCTGGTACTGCCTGCTCTACAGGTGCCGGCAGACGAACGCCGCATTCAGTACAAATTTTGTCATGTTCATTTGCGGGCTTCCCGCATTCCGTACAAAATCGTTTCATTCTGTTTTAGCCCCCCTTACATCCAATAACCAATTTCGTCGATTAACTGGCCAATTGCTGCCTGGTCAGCTGAAAGGGGCTGTCCGTGTTTCCCGCAAAATTTACCACCCGATTGTTGGTGGCGGCAATTCGTACAAATCATTAATGTTCCTCCATAATAGACAATTTTGTAATCAAAACGTTATTAATTTGCCAGATGAAAAGAGTGGTATGTAATTTCTTAATATCAGGAAACGGGGGGATAAAGCCCCCCTGTTCCCGACGAGACAATTCAAAATCTCAGTTGATGGCAGGCCGTTCCTTATGATAGGTAGTTGAGCATGTCACCAATTGCCGAGTCTACGATGAAAAAGCCGACAATGGCACCAAAGATGACAGTGATGACCAAATAGAACATATACGCGTAGAAGCTGTCGATACCTTTTGACTTCAAGCTTAGCTGTCTGATGAGCACGAAGATTGGAATGATGCCAAATGCGATGGCTGCGCCAAAATAAATAATAATGGAAGCGACCGTATAGGATTTTAAAAGAGCAAGCAATATGCCAGCAAGTGAAAGGACTAGTGGTACACCGAAGTATCCGCCAAATCTAGCAATCACATCGGTAAATTTCATGTCTTCAGAGAATAATTTACATGTAATAAATACAGCGAGTCCGTTGATGCCAATCAAGATGATAAAGAAAATAGCTGCATAGAAGAAAATCTGGAAAAACGACGGTCCGACGTACCCGAAGTAGGAATTACCCAAAATACCTCTTAGCAAAGTGTAGATCGCAATGGATGTAAGAAGAATGTATACCACAATGCTGATCAAGCTGTTTTTCGTATCCCCATGAGCCGAAGGCGTCTTTAATTGCTGCTTGAAATAGCTGAGATAGGCTTTCGATTCTTGCTTTAGTTTATCGATTTGCTCATTGCTTTGTTGAGTCGGTTGAACAGGTTGAGATGGTTGAACGGGCTGAACTGGTGGTACCGATTGTGCCGTTGCTGCCGATTCTTGAGCTGCACTCACTGTATCAGTCATCTGGTCGACCATCTTCCCTCCGCATTTTCCGCAAAAGTTCCCTTCTTGTTGCAGATTCCCGCATGTAGAACAAGTTTTCATAGTAGTCATCTCCCTTAAATTAAAATTTTGTCTTTTTCGTATCCACATCTACAATTTCATCAATGAATATGTCATCACCGACATAGGAAAACACATATTTTTTTGTACGTTCATAGTGGAGATTTCCATCTGTAGCGGATGAAAAATCAAATGTTTCAAAAGACATTAGTACAAATTCGTTATCTGAAGCTGCTTGTACATCCGTGATGTCATTTAACAGAAAGTCATAGTAATAGCCAGGGATATCATTATGGTCATTAACGAATTTTGCATAATCCCTTTTAATCTTACTGCCATCCTTAAAGTAATTTTCGATATAGCGGAAGTCCGCATAATAGATAGCTGTTGAATAATCAGACCGGAATTGTTTGTAAAACTCCCGAATTTCCTGTTCTCGCTCTTGCATGCGTTGTTCCTTTCGGAAATGTTCAAACGGTAGATAAATCGAATCACTATCTAGTGAAAGGACATCGGATTTTACTTCATTTCCATCCTGATTCGTTGCCACTGCGTAGATTTCCATTGCTGGATTGATCTGAGCAGGGTAGAGGCTATCCAATTCACTAACTGTTTTGCCCGTCGATTTCCCTCCGACAAAAACGATCGCATCCTCAATGTCAGACGCAACTGAAATACTAGTGAAATCCCATTCTACATCTAGCAAGGCAGCGTTTTCTGAGTTGTAATAGAGAGGATAAGAGCCTTTGCCTGCAACCGGCATGATCCCGTCCTTGTACTCATAGGACCAATCGTACGTCCCGGGTATGTAATCTCCAATAACGATCTGTTCATTCGCTTTTTGGCTGACCACTTCCTTGCCATTGAACGTAAAGGCCATTCCCTCATAAGGTGCTTGAACGCGAACTTCAATTGGAATGACAGTAAATTCAACGTCATGGTACAAGCCGAAAAGAAGAGGTTTTTTAGATAGGGAGATAAATTCTCCTTCGTTATAAATAATATCGGTATGCTCTTTTCTCTTACTCTTTTCGACTTCATCGATCAGCTCTTCCCGGAGACGGCTCCAGCCGTACTCATTCACTGTCGCATAAAAGTGCTGTGCATCGGCAACAGTCCCTTGCTTGAAATGAAATGCGTTGAAGAATGCTTCTTTGTCTTGGCTGTTGTACGCATTGTTCATCACTTCAATTTTTTTGCGGGATCATAATGATGGCTTACAACCAAATGGGCAATCAGGCCTACCAAGAGAACAAAGCAAAATACCGATAAGAGCACTTTTTGCAGTTTGCTCATCGGTTTCTTAGGCATCGGTTTTTCTACAACGATAGGCTGGGGCGCGACAAGAACCGAGGAATCTTTCTCGTCTTGTAGCGTCTGTCCGCACTTTGTGCAAAAAATGGTTTCCGACTTGTTCTGCTGACCACAATTTTGCAAAACGACATAAATTCTACTCCTTTCGAAATTATCAATTACCAGTATACAAGGTAAAATGTAGGAATAATAGAATGGGTAAATATTATTATTTGTCAATGTGTTATTGATATGATTTTGCTATAACTAATTCACCTGGAATCGATTTGGATTTTCTATATGTATCAATTGAAAGGTATGATTTTTCTTTATAAGAACAAAAATTTCTATGCTTCCAATAAGTCGTTTTGTGCAGGAATATCCCGTTGTACGAAGTGGGAAATGCAATTTACCCTCATGGGAAATGAAAGGATGTGTGTTACAATCCAGACCACAAATATGCGCATACATCTGGGATGAGTCGAGAGAACTAATGAGCTAGCCTGAAATCGAGATGAAATTTTGGTTTAGAAATGAAGCTCTCCGTCGCTCATCTCCAGTCCATAATAATGTCATCATTGGCGAAAGTGCTTGGGCCAATTTATTGATGATCGGAACCGGTATTCATCGTAACTATGCACATGTTTGGTTTGGAGAAGAAACAGATCCGGCAGGCGAGATGAAATGAGTTCTATAGCAGAGCCAATTATAATAATTGATCTGTAGAAAAATGTAAAAAAACTAATGTTAATTTTAGCTGGTTAAGGTGCTAAATGTTGCTTAAGGAAGTAGTTGAGTTATGTATTATACACAGCTTAGTTCGTTATTCTGGCAACGAATAGTAAGGTCGGATCAGCTTGGAGAATTTCATAACGTAACTGTTTGTACTTAATTTATTAATAATATTTTCAAATAAGTATAAATTAATATTAAATAAGAGTTGGAAATATAGTATAGTAGTTAATATGACATGGTTAATATATCACGCTCTAAAATGAATTAAAGGGGGGAGAAAGCTTGATAGTAAATCGAAAAAAAACAAGGGTATCCATGGAGGCACCCAGGACCACTGAATCACTTCAACCGGTAAACTCATTAATATTGCGGCAAAAAAGATCTTCTGAGTTCGTCCAACTAGTTCAGCAATTGGATGTAGGGCATGGTACGATGTCGAAAACTGAAATAGAACAACTCATTTCAAACATTAAACAAGAGTTTCCGGTGCGTGAAGCAATATCTACTCTACAAGGCATTATTGCCAAGTGTTATTTGGGGAAAGAGTTTGAGGTTCATATGCTGGATATGAAACTAGATATTCTACAGCATTATAAATATCATGAATCTTTGCCTCCTGAGCTGCAAAAAGCGAGGTCTCTCGCAAGCACATCATTTTACGAATACATAGAAGTATACGAAACAACGTTATGTGCCGTTCAAGCAAATGGAACCGTTTCGATAATAGGGAGGGATTAAGATGGGAGAACGCGTTATTCACACAGCAGATTTGTCGCATATAGAAAACAGCCTGGGGAATCTGCGAAATGATTTGCGTTTTGTTTCTGATCAAGTAGGAGAAGTCGATAATCGTGTTGCAAATACACAGTATGATTTAGAGCAGCTAACCAAGGAATTTCATCAGTTTATCCAGACAGACTTGCTCGCTAAAAACGTTCAGTTGTCCGAGACACGTTTAGTTAAGATTCGCCAAGAGCTTGAAAAAGAGTATGGGCATTATTCCGAAGTAAGGCGATCAGTCATCGGTATCTTACAAGCAGTAGACAATAGTATTGTGAGAAAAGAAACGATCAATAGTGCATCCGAAGAACAAATGATTTTAGCTCCACGTTATTGGCTCGCACCTTGTTTAATCGCCTTATCTGCATGGATTAATGACAATAAAGAACTTGCGAATAAAGCACTGAAAGAGGCATTGAAGCGTAACGAGGAAAAAACAACTCTATTCTTTGCATTAGTATCTAGACGTATTGGTCGATATCATGCTAGTACAACATGGCTCAACCGATACTTGGGAATTCAAAACCCTTACGAATTGGAACGCAGTATTGTTGTGTTGATTGACGGATTCACCAACGGTATTTTCGGACCAGAAGCCAGAAAGAAAAGTGGAGAATCCATAACTGAATGGATTGATGAATTATCCGGTCGGCCTGATTTTGTAGAGCTCCAAATGGCTCAGTGGACTGAGGCGATAAAAAGTAAGGTGTCCAACATTGATTATGGAAATAATTATCAGTATCTGAGGGAATATTCACCTCAATGGACATCGTTGAATCAGTTAATGCAATATGCAGATGTGCACGAAAAAATGGAAAATATGTTTATCACAATTTTAGGGACACCAGTAACTCCAGAAAAGTCAATCGCTATTGCCGTTGATGCAATATTAGATAAACTGATTATTGAGTTCGATGAAGAAGAACTTCCTTTAAGAAGAAAAGAACGATTGGAAGAGCTGGTCATTGAAAATGAGGGAGATCGTACACACGCTGAGCAACTCTTTTCAAATGAGAAGAGTCTAGAAAAAAAAGTTAGTTTCACACAATTACTGACGAATTTTGTGATGCATCCAGAAGTTTCGAATTCCTCCATTGCCACACAGAAACTTGGATTGGCTTTATCGAAAAAATGGATTATTGCTGCTCATGATGATTTTACAGCAGAATACAGATCGAAAAAGCCGACTTCGATTGATATCCAATTTGGCGACTGGACAGGTACAACAATTGACGCGACTAATGAGATGGAGCTTTCTGCCTCTTTACAGCAACATGTCGAAGGGCTGAAGGCACGGGATATTGAAAACACTAGGAAGTCAAACGGCTTTATGAAAAAAATCATAGGAATGGCAGCAGGACTTGGCCTGGCGATCTTTGTATGGCCGGTGCTCATACTCATTACCGGATTCTTTGCATGGTCTTATTGGAAGGAAAAGAAAGGAATCGATAAAAAAATCGCAACGATTACAGCTCAATACAATCAATACTATGAGAATCATCGTGAAATTCTTCGTGCTACTTTGGCTGAATACGTTGATTGGCAACAAGCATTTGAAAAAGAAACGGATAATGCGAAGAAAATCGAAGAACTACTTGAACCAGTTACTGTTGAGCAATATAGCTTTTCAAACTATGATTCAGCAAGAAGTATTCTAGCGAGGTGATATCGAAATGAATGAACACGAAGAGACAAAAGAGCTAATTGAACTCGAAGAGGCGGGTCGGAATATCCCTGCTACCCAAACAGTGAACGAAGCCCTAGCATCCAGCTTCCCAGCCTGGGATCTGTTGCCGCCAGAAACAATGGTAAAACGAAATGGAAGTAGATTCAGTTGAAGAAATTTCAAACCTACCATGAATGGGTAACGATGATTCAAAATTTGTCGGATGAACCATTCAATGAGAACTACATCGCTGCAATTAAGAATTCCAATTTTGAAATGACACCTTTATTAGCAGATAAGTTCTTAACTCAATACAGTGCGATGTTGAATCGACTTTTTGACCATGGAGCTGAATCTCTTCAAGAAGAGTTCAAGCATACAAATGGACGCGAAGAAGCGATTCTGATGGCTCTAATGACGCAAAAAAGAAGAATGAAAACATTGATGGAGTTATGTTGCCTACCATTTTTTGAAGAAGAACTTCGAAATAATTTAAAAGGAATTGTCCGCCAGGCGGCAGATCAAATGCAGGCTTCTTTAGAAGACTCTGCAAGAACAGACCGTTCCGGAAGGATGGCGTATCTAATCAAAAACAATGCAATTAATCGGCTTGCTCATGAGGATGAAGAAAGTTCTTCATTTCATCCAATAAAGAAAGGAAGGAGACAAATCCTTATATGACCAACTCAAAAGAATGCAAGGACATCTTACGAAGATACTTGAAGGCGAGGATTCCCTTTATTTCTATAAGGACAAACGAACGGAACCGAGCCTTGGAAATAATCGCAGAACTGAATGAGGATATGGGAATACCTATTTTTTACCACACTATTTCTCAAGGAACTCGGGAACTTTTGACAAACAGAATGGTGAATGAGGATCGTTCTGTAATTGGTGGTCTAGATTACGCTGTACAGCGTATTAGCCAGCAACAAAATAATTCTTTTGTATTCACGGACGTTCAAGATATTGAAGATGATTCGCTATTAACAAGGCAATTTCAAGATATTGTTATGGTTGCTCCCAATACAGGAGGCTCCCTGATCGTCATTACAAACTCGTCCATCTCAAGCGGTCTTCAGAGATTGGGGATGTCGGTTACCTTGTCCCCGCCTGATGAAGATGAAATGGCGGAAATTATTCGTGAGAACATCGAGCCGTATAAAAACAGTATTACGATTGAATGGGATGACTCTGACATTAATGTTGCAGCTGCCATTCTTGCTGGCGTTAGTCAAATTGAAGCCGAAAATATTATCGCAACCTTACTAGCTAACGGCCGTATCTTGAAGTCAGACATTCAAGAGCTGATGCAGGCGAAGGACCAGATCTTTGCCGATATTTCTGGCATTGAGAGAGTCCACGTTCGAAATGATTATGAAGTAGGCGGTTTAGAAGGCTTGAAACTTTGGCTTAGTATGAACGAGAAGTTGCTGACTGCTGACCTGAGGGAAAGTGGAATTCGTCCTCCGAGAGGCATTTTGCTCGTCGGGGTTCCTGGTTGCGGCAAGTCATTATCTGCCAAAGCTATTTCCTCGATGTGGAAATTGCCCCTTTATCGATTAGATCTCTCGACTATTCACGGACAATATCTGGGGCAAAGTGAGTCGCGTTTAAAAGAAGCGTTGCAGACAGCAGACCATGTGGCACCTTGTATTTTGTGGATTGATGAGATTGAAAAAGGACTGGCAGGCGCTACGGGTGGAGGAGATGGAGGAACTTCAACTCGCATTGTAGGACAATTCCTATATTGGTTACAGGAAAGTCTAGCACGTGTATTCGTTGTCGCAACAGCCAACGACGTATCCAAATTGCCGCCAGAGCTATTGCGCAGAGGCCGTTTTGATGAGTTATTCTTTGTAGATCTACCTACACCTGTGGAAAGAGAAGAGATTATTAAAATCTACACTAAGAAAGGTCTGGGTATAGAATTGGAGGAAGAGCTTGTCGGAAAGTTGGTCCGCCTATCAGAAGGATTTGCAGGATCCGATTTGGAAGCGGCAGTAAGAGAAGTAGTAAAACAGTCCATCGTTAAAGGGAAAGATACGATAACGAACGAAACGTTTATCAGCTATTTCCAAAATATTGTTCCACTCTCTCAAACGAGCCCTGAACAAATTGCGGATATTCGATTATGGGGCAGAGAACGAGCGGTTCCTGCTGGAAAACCACCCGAACATAGTGAGCAAGGTACTGTCAAAAATACAGGCCGTGCAGTCATTGTGTAATCTTCATTTAATCTTTGAGTAAAACGAAGAAAAGTCCTGTTTACTACTTACGGAACTGACCTGGAAAAATGAGACAAATAAAAAACGCCTTTCGTTGAAAGTAGGGTATGGGACCTTATGTATTCAATGTGAAGGTGTTTTTTATGGTAACTCCATCGCTTTCGACAGTCTGTAGGAAAACAATGAATAAAGAATCGCTGTTTATAGGTTGTTTAATTACTGCCTCAAAACGACAATCAGTGCCCTAATAGCCAGGTGGATTATTAAGACCTTTAAACTTTATTAAACAACCGAATGTGTCTTTATAATGTCTGGTTTTTCAAATAAATAGCGTCTTCAAATTTCTTAATAATCCGATAAATTGTTCTCTGCTAATAAAAGTTCCCTTTCCATATTGTCCGATTGAGAAGTTATAATAAAAAACCACTCGGCCACAGGTAGGGCTAACGCGGTTTTCTTTGTTTCTGCATCGAGGATCGAACAACCAGCATGAAACGGAGAAGGACCAGGCATGTGAATGCACCGGCTGTATCCAACAGAACATCATACCAGGAAGCGGTCCTTCCACCTGTTAACGACTGGTGAAATTCATCAGCCATGGCAATAATCGCGGTTCCAAGAAGGGCGAAGAAAGTCCGGAACCGAGAAGACGGGAGAGCGAAATAAGCACCGATCGCTAGAAGCCCGAACGTGAAGAAGTGGGCTGCTTTTCGCACTAGAAATTCGACAAAGTAATAATAGCCACGTTCCTCTACGGAGACAATTCTGCCCCAATACGGGATTTGCAAGTGAGATAACAGGCCTTCAAGTGGTTTATTGGGAAGCCATTGTTTCAAGGTGGGAACAATGGTTTGCTGCTCATACGTTTGACCGGATGAAAAAAAGAGGAGTAATAGGATTGCTAAAACGAATAAATATTTTCTCATAATGTGACTGTACCATATTTGGATAGGTCTTTTAAGATGCTTCGTTCCTAAAATGCGTTAGAAAGCTGCGGCAGGAAGACTGGTGACAGTATGAGGTTGCAACTTTACATCCAATGGTAATTTCATATTTGTAACGAAAAGTCCTAAGCGGAATCTATCTAGTTTCATTTATTTAGTTCTATTTTCATGGTATATTGTGATTGGATAGATAATTGGATTGATTTACATATTGTTACACGGAACAAGAGTTGGTTAACAGGCGTGGTTTAGTGTTCTGAAAATTCATTTATTAAAAGGAGAGGGAAGCATGCACAGAAGAAGGATAGTACCTGCAATGATTTTTGTATTCAGCTTACTAGCACTGGGACTTCTGGCGCCATCAACGACAGTGGCGGCAAATATGCTGGATACCTACAAGAAGGAAGAACAAAAGTTGCTAACAGAGCAACGTAAACTGTCCCAACAAATAGAACAAGATCAATCCAAGCTCGATTCGTTACTGCGCGAAAGCAAGGCAATTTCGATGGACGCGCAAAAGGTGCGTGGGGAATTGGACGCGGTACAAGCCAAATTGACAGACCAAAGAAAACAAGTCTCTTCGCTGAATCAGAAAATCAAAGAGTATAGGAAAAAGAATAAGAAGTTAGCCAGTGGAACGAAACAGCAAAAAGCAAAATACCAAAGGGAACTAGCTACCCTGCAAACAGACTATAAAAAAGTACAAGCGAAAGTGGAATCACTTGTAAAAGAAAGAGAACGAATTAACCAGCGATACACTGCGATTAAACAGAAAGTAGAACAAAATCGAAATGCCGTTGCCAAGTCTCGCAATAGTGTAGCTGCCAATAAAGGAAGAGCGGGCCAGATTGCATCGAACCTTTCCAAAGTGAAGTATCAAATTCTCACGGAAGAAGCATTGATTGCTAGTAAACTTCCGGCTGGATCGAAACCATCCAACACACAAGATACTGCAAGGGAACCTGAACCGACAGGGGATGCACCTGTATCATCCGGTTCACAAGTGAAAGACAACTATGCAATTGATGCTGCTACGTTAACGGAGAAAGAAAAAGAACTCGCTAAGTTGATTAACGACTATCGTATCTCACTTGGTCTCAAGCCTTTACCGATTTCCAAATCATTGACCACTGTGGCGCGCACTCATGTAGTGGATTCAAATCTATACGCTCCAGAAAAAAACGTCGATGTTCGGGGAGTGAAATGTAATCTACACAGTTGGTCCAGCAATGGGAAATGGAGTGATGTGTGTTACACTCCTGATCACAAATATGCGAAAAATATATGGGATAAACCGAGAGAAATAACGAGCTACCCTGGAAACGGCTATGAAATTTCGGTTTATTACAGTGCGGAAATGACTCCGGCAATCGCTCTCAAAGCATGGCAAGAATCACCTGGGCATAATAATGTCATCATTGGCGATGGAGCTTGGTCCGAATTATCGATGATGGGAGTCGGGATTCATGGAAACTATGCACACGTTTGGTTTGGCGAGGAAAGGGATCCGGCTGGGGAGATGAAGTGATGTAGCTCATTTCATAATGCCTCTTTACACAATATATACCATGACATCATCGTAGCTTGATTGGGGGATTCAAAATGAAGAAAATACGAATGTCGATTGCATTAATCGTACTTGCAGTGCCATCAATATTAGCTCCAATTTCTGGAGAGGCCAAAGTGATAACATTTAAAGATGTTCAAGCCACGCATGCGAATTACACGGAAATTATGGAGATGGCAGGCAAAGGGATTATTAGTGGTTATCCTGATGGAACCTTCAAACCAAACCAAAATATTTCCCGTAAGCATGTGGCCACATTACTTTCACGTGCATTTCCAGAAAAACCAGTTCGTATATATCGGGCCGAGGACTTAAACAAAAGTGACCCGTACTACAACGATATCATGCGTGCATTGGGAAGCGACTGGTTACGAACGACATCCACGTTTAAGGTTCGTCCAAATGACAATATGACGCGCGGTGAAATGGCTATCGCATTAGGTGCCCTATTACCTGACGACATGTATAAAGCGGATTCGAAGAAGTTTAAAGACGTTACAGGACGATACGAATACGAAGTTACCAAAATTGTAGCAGCCGGTATTGCAAATGGTTATCCAGACGATACATTCAAACCGGATGAGCCGTTAACTCGCGCTCACTATACGACTTTCATGTATCGTACGCTAGATTACTTAGCAAAGAATCCAGAGGCTAATGAATACGCAAAGAACCCATTATACACGAACGCTTACATCATTAAGTTTCCTATGTTTGAGCTTCCTAACCCGAAAGGTCAAACATATGAAGCTGCACAAGCGTTGATGAAGAAGTATAAAGATGCGATGCCTAGAGGTTCGTTCTGGGGATTATTCTCGACTGAATCTGAGATGTCGTACAACTCGATACTTAAACAAACAAGCAAAGCCTCCGGTGTATCTAAAGAAAAAGTTGCTGAAATGATAGATCATGCAGCAAAGACAGGAGAAGTTGTGAAATTCACAGGAACGAATGGAAAAGCTTATTTTCTATTTATCCAATTTAGCACTTCCTCTGTGATGATAGGAGAAGACCATCTTAAATAAGTAATAGTAAACTTTCGTCTTGCAGGTGTTTACTGCTCCCGGCAGAACAGAGTTGCGGAAAATACAACTTGGAAATGTTGAGACCGGCAACTCTGCACATGCCGGTCTTGCATCATTTCATTATCATTCTGACTCGCGCATAACCCTTCACCCTCTCCAACATAAAAAGCACCTTGTTACAACCCTTAGATGGTGAAGGGCATTCAGCGCGAAATGGAGTGGGAGACGACCCATTAATTTACCGCGGACAAGTTGTTAATTATCTGAGGAATCCCGGCACCGAGAAAATGCCTTGAGGCGAGCATAAACCTGGCAACCCCGCGCATAAGCAAGCGCCAGCCGCGCATACGAGACCGATACCCGCGCATAAGCAAGTGCCAGCCGCGCATACGAGACCGGTACCCGCGCATAAGCAAGCGCCAGCCGCGCATACGAGACCGATACCCGCGCATAAGCAAGTGCTAGCCGCGCATACGAGACCGGTACCCGCGCATAAGCAAGTGCTAGCCGCGCATACGAGACCGGTACCCGCGCATAAGCAAGCGCCAGCCGCGCATACGAGACCGATACCCGCGCATAAGCAAGCGCCAGCCGCGCATACGAGACCGATACCCGCGCATAAGCAAGCGCCAGCCGCGCATACGAGACCGGTACCCGCGCATAAGCAAGGCTAGCCGCGCATACGAGACCGGTACCCGCGCATAAGCAAGCGTAACCCGCGCATACCGACCTTCCCACAACACATCTCTCCCTCAAACCAATAAAAAAAACCACCTGACTAGTCCTACTAGCCAAGTGGTTTTTACACCCATCATTCTCCAAGCTTATAAAGCCGATTATACGCCTCATGCGATACAGCCAAGTAAACTGACCGATCATGGCCAATCAGCAAGTTGCTGTCGGCTTCTTCTGCTGCATTCGGAAGTGTGTATTTCTGCAACAAGCGGCCGTCGCCCGTGAAGGTGATGATGGTATCAGCGGAATTGTACAGTTTCCAAATGCTGTACAAAGTGCCGTTTGCATCAACCGTGAGGGCGGCTTGGCCGAAGTCGTCTGTGTTTTCGTATGTCCAAGCAGTCTGTCCGTTTGAATGAAGAGCTGCGATTTTATTATGGCCGGCGACATATAGCATTCCATTCGGGCCGGCAATGACGGAAGATAAGGTAGTTGGTTCGACTGCATCGCTCCGCCATTTTTCCTTGCCTTCCGGCGTAATGGCGACGATTCCTCCGCTTGAGATGTGATCATCTGCTTCGAGCGCGAAGTAGGTCGCTGCGATATAAACCGTGCCGTCCGGGCCGAGTGATAAGGTGCCGTCGTATGCTTTGGTTTGGGTTACCCATTTGGTTGTACCGTTTGGTGCTAGGGCAAACAGATTGCCGGTACGTCCCAGCATATAGATCGTTCCGTTATCCGCAACAACGGGATAGCGGCTGGCAGCGGAGCGTGAGTCTTCGTCGAGTGCACGGCTCCATGCTTCTTTTCCGTCGGGCTGGATAGCTACTACCCTCAGTCCTTCTCCGACAAATGGCGTGTGGGTGGCGATGATCCTGCCTTCGTTGTCGAGTGTGAGCGACCCGTTCACGCCTAATTTCTTTTCCCATTTCATCTTTCCACTAGGAGAGAATGCAAACATTGACACGTCTCCATACGCGTAAATCGTTCCGTCTTTCCCGATGACGGGAGATGCTTTGCCTGATCCGATCGTGCGCTCCCATAGCAGTTTTCCGTTTGGATTAATGGCGTACAGCTTTCCAGCCGCACTCGGGTCGTACAAAAATCCTTCTTGCACATACAGCGTGCCATCCCGCCCGATGACCGGAGAATGGGTCAAAGTGAAAAGAGAACCCGGTGCCCGGTCATAGTCGAAGGAAATATGCCACGCTTCTCGGAATTTTGTCGGTCCACTGAATCGGGACAAGCGATTCCATGCAGTAGCGGTTGGTTGTAATGCCGTTGTGTCAAAGCCGTTTGCTAGCCCAGTGCCTGCTCGGAAAGGGGGCACGTTGAGCGGTTTAGATTCTGTTGCTTCTTCGTCCTTTCCGGTCGAGTCTACAGGTTTTGAGATGCCTAGATTAGACAGCCGCTGGAAGAAGGCGGCTGCATGGGCACGCGTGATCGTACCAGTCGGATCGTATTGTTCAAGTTTAGTTCCTTTCCCGGTGCGTCCGGTTGTGATGCCCTGTTCATACATCCAATCCACGACATCCGCAAGATTGCCATCTATGCCATTGAGATTTCCCAAGATCTCAGCATACAGTCCGCGGGTGGCGGGTTCGTTCCGCTTTTGGAGTGTTTGATAGCCTTTAAGCGGCAGCCCATATTGTTTCGCTGCGGCATAATAAGGATCTGACCAATGCTTTTGATTGGCAACGGCCGGCACCTCATCATTCAAGAAGTAGCGGAATGTAATTGCGACAAGCTGCGCTTCCGTGAGTTTAGTATTCGGCTTATATGTACCATCCTCATAGCCCTTCACAAGCCCGTTGGCATTAGCCCACATAATGGCGTCGGAAGCCCAGTGGGATGCGGAAACATCTTTGAAAGGCGCTGTTTGCGCTTTTGCGGTTGCCGCCGTGAATAAAAAAGGGATGAGCAATAAAACCAGGAATCTTCTTAATTTCAAGGGGTCCTCCTCCTTATGAATAAAAATACGTACATAATGTAACATGATTTATAGGGAGGAATCCTCTGTTGATTTCACTATTATTAAATAGTAAGTTCTATAATTTCTGAGTATCTATAGTAGTATAGTCCCTTAGATTTCGAGTGACTCGGCAGTATAATTAGCTTATAAAAATACGAAGGAGGCATACCACTTGAAAGGAAGGATTGCAGGAATCATCGCAATCGCATTGCTTGTAGGCGGTTGTGAAGAAACTACACCAGAGAAGGAAATCGCAACAAAACCATCCATTGAGAAAGTGGAAGCGGCCGTCGCCGAAAGCGGCGATCAGACAACTGAAGCAGACCTATACACGGAAGGGACTGTCCTGCCGGCACGCTTAGTTTGGGAAAGCGAATCGCGGCTGTTCAATACAAATCAGGACATGCTGTTTAGCGACAGCAAAGAAGAAGGCGGCAAGAATTATTTGCTGGACGAAGTGACCGATGGCGAATCGAAAATTACTTCATTAACAGTAGACGGCGATTGGGTTTATTACATGAAGGGCAATTCGCTTTGGAAAGTGAAGCGCAACGGACAGGACAAGCAAGCATTGCGGATAGAAGATGGTAAAGAGCATCTCATCATGACGTATCTGGCATATCAAGACCATTTGTACTTCATCAGCAAAGAGCGATTTGCAGACAATGCCTCGGCAGATGTCCTTATGCGCATGGATGGAAATGGCGGGAAGCTTACCACACTTTTTGATGATCCAGCAGAGGGTATTATCAACGACATTTACATACGTGATGGAAAGCTTTATTTCACGACAACCCAGCTTAAAGGCTCATCCTATGTCACCTTCCTTCATACGATTGATGTAGAAACAGAAGAGCTGGCGACAGTTATGGAAGTGAGTGAGCTAACTTCTTATCAAATCGTCGGGGACTGGGTGTATTATATTGAAAACGAACGGTTGTTTAAACGGAAACTGGATGGGACGAAGAAAGTCCAACTGCTGGAGGATCCGGTCGTAAATTTCTTTGTCTATGATAACCGTATGATTTTGCAGCAACCGCAAGGCATTTACATAACGGAAGGTTCGAAAACACTCGACGGTATGCCCGTTACAGCAGTCGAGCGTCAGGCAAATTTTATTAGTCCTCATTCCACAGGCGTAAATTATCTACTGCTAAATGGCGATCAACTTGACCTGTATGGAATTGATTATGAAGACACAGTCGAACCGGAGACGGATGTAGCGTGGGATGAGTCCGCGTATGATGATTTCCACGCCCAACTCTACAGCATCTATGACGAACTGCTGGCGCGGCGTGATCCATTTACCATCGCTGAGATGGAGGAAGAGGAATCCACCCGCTTGACGGGCGGCGATAACTACTTCGTCAATGGTCATATCCTCGGGGCGACCAAGACGCTGCTATTTGGCGTAACGAACTTGGATGAAGAATCGCTCCGCAGTATTAGTGTAGATGAAAATGCCATGAAAAAACTTGTATCTAATACAGCAGCATTCATCAAACCAGACCAGCCATACGGCGGATATGGAAGCTATCGTGTGCAAGCAGTTGATGAAAATACAATCCACGTCGAGCAAGGAGATGTCGAAGCGGAAATTACTTTCAAGCTCATTGGCGATACGTATTATTTTGAGAAAATGACAGGGACGAAATTGATGGTCGTTCCGCCAAAATAAAAAATTATAAGAAGGACTTCATCTCAAATAGTAGATGAGGTCCTTTATTATGAATAAAAATACAGTATTTCCATGGATAATAGTTCCGCTAACAAGATTATTATGATACTATAGTAATAATATCATTTATTATCAATAGTCTATTTTTACTACTACATGTGAGGTGCAGATCCATGGAGAAAGAAGAATTGAGGGACTTACAACAAAAAGCATCGCAACTACGGGTGGAAGGAAAATATAAAGAAGCAATCGAATGTAGCAATGAACTTCTCGAGGGAGGGCTCATGCATGAGGATCATAAGTCTGTCTTAACAGCTTATATTGTCCTGGCCACCTCTTATTATTGCCTGGGTGACATTTCAGAAGCTTTCCAAGTCATCGATCTCTATTTGGAATATGTCGCAGATCATGGAGATAGAAACGACGATTTAAATGGGTTTAATATCTTGTTTTTATTGTACGAGCATAACAAAGAATATGGTAAAGCGAAGGACATACTAGAAAGAGTCATTTCATTAGGGATGGAGCTGGGCCATTACAATATCGTCAGTAATGCGTACAGTAATTACAGCTCAGTATATGCATCAGAAGGAGATTATGCATCAGCATTAGAACAGGCACTCCACGGGTGGGAAGCAGCCAAAAAGCATGAGCCGGCAACTCCTATACTGGAATATCGAGTTAAATTGAACGTGGTGAACGCGCACATCGGACTGAACCAGTTGGAAGAAGCGGGTCGAATGGTAGAGGAGATGGTGAACAGCCCGCTGCTCGACTCCTTTCCGAGAGAAAAGGCGCAAACGTTTGACCTGTACGGCCGGTACTGGATGGCGAGGGAAGAGTACCTCGAAGCCCTTCATGCGTTGAATAAGTCAAAGGAAGTGGCAGAGGAAATCAGTGATACGAAATTACTGAAGAACATTCAGAATAAAAGAATGGAATTGTGCAAGCTGACCGGGGACATGGAGCTCGGTTACAAGGTGCAGCAGGAATATATCGAGCTGCTCCAGGACATTCGAGAGCATGAAATTGCTATGACGGTGGCCCGGATGGAAGTGAAGCACAGCCTGGCGGAAATGGAAAAGAAGGTCCACCTCGATTATTTGACAGGCTTGTATAATCGCCGCTATACGGAATCGACTGCGAATGAGTGGCTGCTAAATGCGGTCCAAACAAAGGAAAGCATCGTCTGCATCGCGCTCGATCTCGATAATCTGAAGACGATTAACGACACATATGGGCACCTGCTCGGAGACAATGTCATTAAGGAAATGGGAAGAGCCTGCAGGCAACGACTGCGGAACTCAGACTTAATGGGCCGTTTCGGCGGCGATGAATTTGTCATCTTTTTGCGCCATATGACGTTGGAGGATGGACGTCGCAAGGCGCAACAATTGAGCAAAGCGATCCAGGAACTACGCATCCAGGCAGAAGGGGAGGTCATCCCAATTACCTGCAGCATCGGAATCGCGGACAATCAGCAAGGCCGCATCTCCACATTCGACGAATTGTTTGATCTCGCGGACCAGGCGCTGTATCAGGCGAAGCAGGACGGGAAGAATCGGATTTGTTTGGTGTGAAGTTAGGGAAGATGGTATTCGCGTATTTGGCAAGCAATGTGAATAAGAGGTATGGTTGGCAGATCAATTGACTTAATTAGGTTCTAAGAGATATATACTGTAGAAGTACGGGATCCAACTCTTTCTTTTAGTAATGACAAAGGGAATTTGTTTGCATGTAACTTATTTTCATTTAAACGAGGAATTATTTTTACTTACAATACCTCGTGAATAAGGATTATTTTGTCTGGTGAAATGAAAACTATTTGAAGAGAAGAAAAATGTAATAAGTGATTTTTGGTAATAATGGCCTTGGACAGGAACAACTGAACCAAGGCTTTTTAATATTTTTTAAGTCTTATTCAGTGGAATAAGACTAGATTAAATTTCATATAGTACGACAAAGTCAGAAAGAAATTAATCTTTACATTATTTTAAATGTATGATACTTTTTATTTAGTCATAGACTATGATTAAAAGGGGGAGAGGGAATGGCGTTTTTAGATTGGGGTGCTGTTGTTTTATTTTTCGTTGCAATGGTCGCGATTGGATTATGGTCTTACAAGAAAGTCAGTGGGTCGGAAGACTTTTTTGTCGCTGGTGGGAAGCTGCCTTGGTGGTTGTCAGGAATTTCACATCACGTTTCAGGGTATAGTGGAGCAGTTTTTGTTGCCTATGCAGGACTTGCTTATACGCACGGTTTCAGTATTTATATCTGGTGGGCGGTAACAATCACAATCGCTGTGATTGTAGGTGCACTAACCTTGGCGCCAAGATGGGCCAGACTACGTATTAATTATAATATCGAGTCGCCTACTGAATATTTATCCACACGATATAATGTGCCAACGCAACAATTAATGGCTTGGTGCGGAGTTTTGTTAAAGTTGTTCGACGTAGGCGCGAAATGGGCTGCCATTGGTATTTTGTTAAATATCTTCACAGGCATCCCAATCATTTACGGTATTCTCGTGTCAGGTGTTGTTTCTCTTATTTACATTACAATTGGGGGGCTTTGGGCAGATGTTTGGACAGACTTTGCACAATTTATCGTTCAGATTGTAGCGGGTCTAGTTATGTTCTTTGTCGTTATGAATCTACTTGGTGGTCCAAGTTCATTAACTGGTATTTGGGAGCAACTGCCTAAAGAGAACTCTGCACTATTTAGGGAGCCTTATACAATTTGGTATGTCTTCTTCTACTTCTTTGTAGTGTTTTTAAGCTACAACGGGGGTACGTGGAACTTGGCCACACGCTATATTTCATCACCATCTGGTAAAGATGCGAAGAAGAGCGGAATATTATCAGGTATTCTATACCTAATCTGGCCATTATTTCTGTTCTTTCCGATGTGGGCGGCGCCGATTATCTTGCCTGGTTTGACAGACCCTACACAATCATATGGATTGATGGCTCAGGAGCTATTGCCGGCAGGGTTGGTAGGTTTGGTATTAGCGGGCCTGTTTGCAGCAACAATGTCAATGACATCTTCTGATGCTAATACGATATCAGCAGTCATCACTAGGGATATACTTCCAGTAATGTCGGCGAAGTTTAAAAATTTGACGCAAAAAGAATCTTTAAAGATTGCTCGTATCACAACATTTACTTTCACATTTGTAACATTACTCATCGGGATACAGGCTGAAAGCTTTGGCGGAGTATTAGGCCTAATCATCTCCTGGTTTGGTGCCTTGATCGGTCCAATTTCCATTCCGATGTTGCTTGGCCTATTCCCGCAGTTTAAACATTCGGATTCCAAGGCGGCAATTACATCAATCCTTGCCGGGCTTGCCACATTTGTCATCACTAAATATGTTGTGACAGTGCCTCTGTCGTTAGCTGTCGGCCTTCCTGTCATGATTTCTGCAATCGTTTACATTGGCATGGGGCTGCTAAATCGCAAAAAAACAGTTGCTCCTGAAGTGGAGGCATTGATTGCGGCAGTCAGCACTGACGAACAAAGAGTGTAAGGAGTTGTAAAAAGCATGGATCGGAAAGCACTATCAGACTTTTACACGTTTCAACTAACCACCAGTTTCATACCTTTTTGGGAATCAAAAATGGATTTGGACCATGGAGGCGTTTTCTCTTGCATCCAAAATGATATCGATAAGATTAGCAGCCAAAATAAGTATATATGGTCTCAAGGGAGATTCTTATGGATTGCGAGTAAGCTGCTGGAGAACAAGGAACGGTATCACTTGAGTAACAGATGGAGCAAGTGTGCCGATAAGACGTATGCGTTTTTGCGAAAGCACGCCATGATGCCCAATGGTCATATTGTGAATGCTGTAAAAAAAGATGGAACCCATTTAGATGATGAGATGGATAATAGCATCTTTGCAGATTGCTTTTATGTACTTGGGTGTAACGCCTATGCACAGTATAAAGATGACCTTGCAATTTATGAACATGCCAAACATGTTTATTGGCAGATTAAGAGAAGAATAGAAGAGGGGATGTTTAAGTCAGAACCCTACCCAATTCCGGAAGGTTTTCACTCACACTCTATCCCGATGATCATGATTAATGTTGCCGATGAGCTATACAGCTCATCGGTAAAGTTTAATGATTCTGAGCGCGAGGAGCTCCAAGAAGAAGTGAAAACACTGTTCATGGAGATTGTCCAGCTGCATATAAAAGGAAAACGAATAGTTGAAATGCTGCCGTCACGGCAAGAAGACACAGATACGTTACTCTTTCGGCATATCAACCCGGGACATACGCTAGAGTGCCTTTGGTTTTTACATGAGGCACTCAAGCATTTTCCGGTGGAAGACCAACCTATATTGTTACAAGGTTTTAAGAGTTTAGTGAAAGAGACGCTTGATATTGGATGGGATAATGAGTATGGCGGACTGTTGCGTTTTGTCGATGTGGACGGTGGCATCCCGAAAGGAAGACTGATAGATGACCGTTTCGAGCAACTGATATTGGATACTTGGGATACGAAGCTTTGGTGGCCGCATTCGGAAGCACTTTATACAGTGTTGTTGTATAATGTCCATTCTCCTGACAAGGAATTAGAACGCTGGTATGAAAAGCTTGAACACTTTTGCTTCAAGACGTTTCCGTCCCCTGACGGACGTGAATGGATCCAAATACGCAACCGCGCAGGCGAACCAATTCGTAAAACAGTTGCATTGCCGGTAAAGGATCCCTTCCATATAATGCGAAACTTCATCAAGATCATTGATTTGGTTGAAGGCGAGCTGGAATGAAACTGACCGTAAAGGAAGTCGACATCACTCCTTCAACCCCTATATATTTATCGGGATTCGCACATCGAAATGTTCCTACGGAAACCGTATACGCCCCTATTTTCCTGAAAATTTTTTATTTCGTTTCCGCTGAAAGCAAGCTGTTGCTTTTCATTGCTGACTTGATATGGTGGGATGATCAGTTCGTTGACGAAATCGCTACCAACTTACATGCTGATTTTGGTATTGAGCGGAAAGATATATGCTTCCATGCCACCCATAATCATTCTGGACCGCAAACAACGAACAAGTTTAGTCAGAAACTTGGAATAATGGATAAGAAATACTTGGAATACTTAAATGACACGATTCTGAAAAGTACACATGATTTATTTTTAGAAGAAGGCGAACCTGTCACTGTAGAGATTTATAAAGGGTGTTCGGATATAGGTATTTATCGTAGGAAGAAACACGAAGGCATTGTTGTTATGAAACCTAATATCAGCATACAAATTGATGATGAAGTAACTTTTATCTCTTTCATTGGCAGGGATGGAATGTTGAGGGCAGGTTTGATTCACTTCACTTGTCACCCGACAAGTACAGATATAAATGAAATTTCAAGTGAATATGTGGGAGTTTGCTGCCAAAAACTAAGTAGCCATTTTGGTGGAGCACCGATTGCTTTCTTGCAAGGCTTTGCAGGAGATGTCCGTCCTAACCTCGTGGCGCAAGATGATTTTTTCAGAGGCACTGCAAGCCACATGGAAGAGTTGGGAGAACGGCTGGCGAATGACGTTATCCATCTTATGGCACAGTCGCCACATCAGTTCTCCGAATTTACGTTGGAAACTTCATTCGATTTCCTTCCAGTGTACTTTGATACGAGCATTGAAAAATGCTCAGATTCAATTTTGTATGATGAATGGAGAAGGTCGACGAATAGTACAACTGGCGTTCGTTGTTTAAGCATCCAAAAGATCATGCTCAATGAACATATCACCTTTCTGTGCTGTAATGCTGAGATGGTCCATTCATATGGGTTGTATGCCAAACAATACGGATCAATTGTATTGCCTGTCGGTTACAGTAACGGCATGATCGGGTATATCGCGAATGATTGCCAATTGATCAATGGAGGGTATGAGGCTGAGCAGTCTATCTACTACTTCAATTTGAAAGGCAAGCTTAGGATAGGCAGTCAAACATTGATTGAGAAAAAACTGAAAGAGATTATGGGAGGTCACAATGAAAACAATAGATGAAGGAAGAAAGGATCTGCTAGATTATAAAGTGTTTGCCAATAGAGATGCTATGGGTGCCTATTCAGCAGCTATCGCAACAAATAAAATCAAAAATGTACTGAAAGAGAAAGAGGAAGTGCGAATTATTTTTGCTTCTGCACCATCCCAAAATGAATTTTTGAAGCATTTAACAGCTGCTGATGGAATAGATTGGTCGCGAGTTGTAGGATTCCATATGGACGAGTACATTGGACTTGCTGAAAAGTCTGACCAGTGGTTTAAAAATTACATTGAGACCCATTTGCTCGCTAAAGTGAAAATGAAGAAATTTCATTTTATTGATGGTACAAAAGATCCGGAAGTGATGATGGAAGAGTATGGTTCGCTTTTAGCTGAAGGATCAATTGACCTCGTCTGTTTAGGGGTAGGGGAGAATGGCCATATCGCATTCAATGATCCACCTGTTGCAGATTTCAATGATCCCTTTACTATTAAAAAGGTCGAACTTGACCAATTCAGCCGACAACAGCAAGTGAACGACGGGTGCTTTAATACACTGGTGGAAGTACCAACTCATGCATTGACACTTACGATTCCCGCTTTACTTAAAGGAGATCTATTAGTTTGTACTGTTCCCGGTGCGACCAAACGCTCAGCAATCCGGAAAGTTTTACAGGATCCAATTTCGACGGCTTGTCCCGCGACTATTTTGAGGACGCACAAAAATGCTTGCTTGGTATGCGATGCGGATGCCTATGGAGATTTCCAATGACGATAATCCAAGGAAACATTTTGGAGGACGGCAACAGGTCAATAGAGATTACTGTTGCTGAAGGCTTCATAAAAGAAATTTCGGAAATTGCGTATGATCAATCGCTACCGTATGTCACGCCGGGTTTAGTCGATCTGCAGATTAATGGATATAAGAATATAGACTTTAATAATGATCCGTTAACACCTGCACAATGGAAAACGATCGTCTGCGAATTAGCGCAAGTTGGTGTGACGACATTCTATCCAACTATTATAACCAATAGTATTAGCAACTTATTGCGAATTTTTGAAGGGAACCTGGAATCATTAAAGAGTGATCCGGATGTTCTCAAATATATTGGGGGATTCCATTTGGAAGGGCCGTATTTGTCAAAAGAAGATGGTCCTCGAGGAGCGCATGCCAAGGAATTTATCAAACAGCCTGATTGGGAAGAGTTCCTGTTGCTTCAGCAAAAAGCGGAGGGCTCCATAAAAATAGTAACTCTATCCCCTGAATGGTATGGGGTCGATTATTTCATTAATAATGCGACGAAGTCAGGAGTTAAAGTGGCTATCGGTCATACGGCCTCCAATACGGACCAGATTAAAAGAGCAGTTCAGTCGGGTGCGGTAATTTCGACACACTTGGGGAATGGCGCGCATGTATTCTTGCCACGGCATCCCAATTATATATGGGATCAATTGGCGGAAACTAATTTATGGGCAACAGTAATAGCTGACGGGTACCATCTGCCTGATAATGTATTACGCGTGATCCAGGAAGTTAAGAAGGACAAGATGGTGTTAATAAGTGATAGCGTAGCACTAGCCGGTATGCCTGCGGGTGATTATGTAACGGCAGTTGGTGGTAAAGTGACACTTACGGAAGAAGGACGTCTTCATTTGAAAGATAATCCTGATCTTCTTGCCGGTTCAGCACAAAGTCTTTGGGAAAGCATCCAGCATTACGTTGATAGCGGACTCGGAAGTATGGCGGATGCAATTCGACGTGGATCCAATTACCCGTCTAAATTGATGGGGCTGCCACAACAGAGAGGCATAGCTATCGGAGCGCCTGCGGACCTAATGACAATCCGGCAGGACGAAGAGTGCTGGAGAATTGAATCTGTGTACAAAAACGGAGAACGGGTGAACTCATGACTAGTTTAATGTTGCAGTATTATGAGGAAGTCAATCGGTACCTGAAAGAAATAGTGGCTGATGAACAGGAAAACATACTAAAGGCAGCCAAGATATTAGCAAAACATGTAAAAGAAGATAGGGTCTTTTTTGTTTACGGACCAGGAGGACATTCTAATCTGGCGGCCCAAGAAGTTTTTTTCAGGGCGGGTGGTCTTATGCATGCGAGTGCAATTCTGGATGAAGGCACTTTGCTTAGTGGGGGAGCCCTGCGTTCAATGGCTATTGAAAGGACACCGGGGTATGGCCGGATTGTGATTAATGATTATAATCTCAAAAAAGGAGATTTGCTGATCATTGTTAATGCCTATGGAATAAATGCTGCTACGATAGATGCTGCCTTGGAGGCGAAGGAGAGGGGAGTTTTCGTTATTGGTGTCAGCTCGCTAAATCATGCAACTGAGACGCCAGAAAATCACCCGGCCCGCCATCCGTCCAAGATGAATCTTCATGATGTCGCTGATATAAGCATTGATTCCAAGGTAAAGGTTGGAGATGCGGTCATGAGTATTGAGGGGCAAGAGCAAAAGGTAGGTGCAATCTCTACATTCGTCAACGCTTTCATACTAAATAGCGTAGTCATCGAAGCTGTACAACTGCTGGCGGACGAAGGAATCAGCCCGCCAATCTGGAAAAGCGGAAATGCAACCGGTGGGGATGAATGGAACAACCAATTTATTAACAGATTTAAAGGGAAAATAAAAAAACTATGAAAATAATATATAATGGAAGGAGTTGATTGATATCGGATAGGAGACTAAATGATGATAAAAGGTACCGGCCTATTACGGGAAAAGAATAAAAGAACGTTACTGTCTCATGTACGAAAGCTTGGTGAGACGTCTAGGCAAGAATTAGTGAAAATGATGAATGTGAGTAAAAATACAGTATCACTTATTGTAGATGAAATGATAAAAGAAAATATACTTGTGGAGAAAGGAATTAAAGAGCCAGGCAGGAAAGGCAGACCCCGAATTAGAATTCAAATCAATCGGGATAGCTACCGGGCTGTCGGATTTTCTGTCAGTAAGTATAACTTGCATTATATTGTTGTTAACTATTATGGAGAACAAGTTGAACAACAAACCTTTGTCGTCGATGGTTCGTCTTCCGAACTTGTAGTAGATATGATTTATGATCTAACGCGGGATCTAATCAGGCGCTATGAAACGTTGATCGGAATTGGAATTGGGATACCTGGAATCGTTGATGTGAATCAGAAGATCGTATTGACATCCACCCCTTTGAATTGGCGCGAAGTGAAGTTTTCTAAGTTTGAACAATTAGGTGTTCCCGTGCATCTTCATAACAGTGTAAATATGGGGGCATTGGATGCCATTAATAGGAACGGCCTTGCAGAAGGCGATGAGACATTTTACATTCGGATTGGTGAAGGGGTAGGCGGAGCATATATTTATGAAAAAGAAATTGTGAACGGGTCAAGTTGGACTGCCGGGGAGATTGGTCACTTATCGATTGAAGCGACAAAAGATCGTTGTAAGTGCGGCCAGTATGGTTGTCTTGAAATGTTGATCAATCATGTTTCCTTTTTGGAAAAGCTCGCACATACCGAGCACAGGATTCCAAAAGAGAAAGAAAACATAACGTTCTCAGAAGAAATCCTCCAATCTAAACCGATTCAATCTATTGTTGAACAATATGGATATTATTTGGGGAAGGCCATCGTTCAAATTATTCATATAATAAACCCGAAACACATTTTAATCGATTCGTCTTACAGTGTTTTTCCGCAGTTCATGGACAGTTGCAATAAGACAGTGCAACAAAATGCATTGAGAGCATCTACTCGAAATATGTCAATAACATACGAGAAAAAAAGAAGCGAGCTTTATAGGGGTGCAGCATTATATTCAATTTTATATTATGAGCAAATGTTTGATCATTGATTAAAGGAATGGGGAGGGATTAGCTTTGAAAATGAGTTTCAGATGGTACGGGAAAGAGGATCCGATCAGTCTGGCCGACATTAAACAGATACCTAATATGACAGGTATCGTGACGGCCATCTATGATATTCCGGCAGGGGAAATATGGCCGGTCGATCGTATCCGCGAATTAAAAGAGGCAGTCGAAAGCCAAGGACTGGAGATTTCAATTATCGAGAGTGTTCCGGTGCATGAAGATATAAAAATGGGTTCAGCGAAGCGAGATCACTGGATAGCGAACTACCAGCAGACCATACGTAATTTGGCTTCTGTCGGAATCTATCGAATCTGTTATAATTTTATGCCAGTTTTTGATTGGACGAGAACCTCTTTAAACGCCCCATTGCCGGACGGCTCTAATTCTCTTGCTTACGATGAGGATATGGTGAAGAATATCGATCCGCTTAACGGAGAGCTCGTTCTGCCAGGGTGGGATTTATCGTACCAGAAAGAGGACTTGCGGAGAATCATGGATATCTATAAGGAGATGTCCGAGCATCAGCTATTCGAGAACCTGAAGTATTTTTTGGAACAAGTCATTCCTGTCGCTGAAGAGGAAAAGGTGTATATGGCTATTCATCCTGACGACCCGCCATGGCCGATTTTTGGCTTGCCCCGAGTTGTTACCAACAAGCATTCGATAGAGAAGATACTGAGTAGTGTGGACAGCGTATACAATGGAATCACGTTTTGCACAGGATCGTATGGGGCTGATCAGGACAATGATCTATGTGAAATGATTGAAGTGGCAAAGGGAAGAATTCACTTTGTTCATGCGAGGAATATCAAATGGACCGGAAAAAAATCATTTCAGGAAACGTCCCATTTATCAAGAGATGGATCTCTTGATATGGTAGGCATTCTTAAGAAGTTGGTCGAAGTTGCATTTGACGGACCAATCCGACCGGATCATGGAAGGATGATTTGGGAAGAGAAGGGCCGACCTGGATATGGCTTATATGACCGGGCATTGGGCGCGACCTATCTCAACGGAGTAATAGATACCATCCAACATCATTCTATAGAAGGTGATGAAGGATGAAAGAATTTGATTTTTCAAAAGAGGTTGTTGTGGTGACTGGTGGCAGTGGCGTCATTGGAAGTGCGATATGCAGGCGATTGGCAAAAGCGGGAGCTCGTGTCGCGATCTTAGCCAGAAATGCGGAGAAAATCGATAAATTGGTTGGCGACATCAGACATTCAGGAGGAGTTGCTGAAGGTTACTCCGTAGATGTTCTGGACTCGGACCGACTGCTTGAGGTCAAGGAAAAAATTGTACAAGACCTTGGTGAATGTACAATATTGGTTAATGGGGCAGGCGGAAATCACCCCATGGCAACTACCTCTGATGAATTTTTTAGCTTAGACCCGACAGAAAGGGATTTCTTCCACTTGGACGGAAAATCGATCGGACAACTGTTTGACTTGAATTTTCTTGGAACCCTGTTGCCAACGCAAGTCTTTGCCAAAGACATGGCGAAGCGACAAAGGGGTACAATCTTGAATATTTCCTCGATGAATGCGTACATACCATTAACGAAAATACCTGCTTACAGCGGTGCAAAGGCAGCTATCAGCAATTTTACGCAATGGTTGGCCGTTTATTTTTCGAAAACAAATATTCGAGTAAATGCAATTGCGCCTGGCTTTTTCCTTACGGATCAAAATCGTTCCCTATTGCTGAAAGAGGATGGCGAATTATCAGAGCGAGCTCAAAAAATTATTGGTCAAACTCCTATGGGTCGCTTTGGTGAGCCGGAAGAATTACTAGGGGCCGTTCTCTGGCTTTTGAATGAACAGGCTTCCAGCTTTGTTACGGGTGTAGTCATTCCGATTGATGGGGGATTTTCAGCATATAGTGGAGTTTAGCGAGGAGGGGTACTATGCAACGCTGCCAAACATTGAACAAATTAGTTGACTCTAGACTTGCGGTTGTTATCCGCAGTCAATCCGTCGAAGAAGGAGAAATGATTGCAGACGCATGCGTCGCCGGAGGGATTCAGTCCTTGGAAGTAACCTTTACGATCCCGAACGCAACCCAATTACTCGTAGCTTTACGAGGGAAATATGCGGACGTATTGATCGGGGCTGGAAGTGTGCTTGATAGCGAAACAGCGCGCATGGCCATCGTTGCGGGTGCAGAATTCATCGTTAGTCCTTCCTTCGACAAGAACGTTGCCAAGCTTTGCAATAGGTATGGAATCCTATACATACCAGGCTGCATGACTATCAACGAAATAGTTGCCGCCTTGCAATATGGCGCATCGCTAGTGAAGTTGTTTCCTGCTGACGAATGTAAGCCGTCTTATATTAAAAACATCAAAGGTCCACTTCCTCAAGTTTCAGTAATGCCTACCGGCGGAGTGAACATTGATAATGTAACGGATTGGCTGAAAGCGGGTGCTTCCTTAGTAGGGGTAGGGGGAGAAATCACTAGACCGATTCAAGATAGAAACAGTGAACAGATTACTGTAAATGCACGAGATTTTCTGTCGAAAATTGAGGATTATTTCCATGGGTAAAGTCGTCACGTTCGGTGAGGTTCTAATGAGACTTACTCCCCCAGCTAACAAACGTATTAGCCAGACTGGTTGTTTCGATGTGCATTTTGGAGGAGCCGAAGCGAATGTTGCCTCTAATTTGTCCAACTTTGGCCATAATGCAATATTAATTACATCAGTACCGAGTCATTCAGTTGGCGAAGCTGCTATGAAGCATTTGCTATCTTTACGAATCGATACGTCGTTTGTCCAACGTGGTGAGGGAAGGCTTGGCATTTATTATTATGAAGCTGGGCATTCATTGAAACAGGCAGAGGTTATCTATGATCGGCAAGGATCTGTAATCCAATCGATAGATGAAGAAGAAGTGAACTGGGATCTCTTGCTAGAAGGGGCCGATTTGTTTCATTTGACTGGAATAACGCTTGCACTAGGACCGTCGGTACGTCGTTTTGCCTGGAGAGCACTAGAGGAAGTGAAACAGAGAGGAATTCCAGTTAGCTTTGATTTTAACTATAGGAGCTCTCTTTGGTCGATTGAAGAAGCGAAGGCTGAGTTTTTAAAGGCGTTGCCGTATGTCTCAATCTGCTTTGCGGGATACAAAGATTTCCGTACGAGTTTTGAACTGGACGGTCCAGACGACTTTAACGAAGAAAGATTGAAAGACTTTTTTAAGATTGCAGCTGAGCGATATGATATGAATGTGATTGCTTGTACGAATCGAAAGATCTATCAATCAGATGATCACGAGCTACAAGGATTTATGCATATCGATGGCCGGACAGTTCAGACAAACCCTTATCGTTTTTCTACGGTTGACCGAATTGGGGGCGGTGACGCATTTGCGAGCGGAATACTACACGGTTTATTAACAGATAAACATGCAGAAGATACTGTTAGATTCGGAATTGCGTCTGCGATATTAAAACATTTTGCGCCAGGTGATGTGAGTCCATATAGTGAAGATGATGTCGAACGTTTCATCCAATCTCCTATTGGGGATGTGTTTAGATAGGTATGCAGGGGATTTAATCCGTCTGCATCGTGCTTGATCTCGATAACTTGAAGACTATTAACAAGCATCCCGCCAAAATGGCTGGGATGCTTTACATCTTACTTCAAATCAATTGTAACCTGATGTTTTTCCTCGAAATCTTCGTCATCCCAAGAGAAAATATAAAGGATCATTTCAAGGTTTTCCTCAAGCGCAGGCAGGTCACCATCATAGTTTTGAATGGTAAGAACTGCGTCAGCCTTTTTGCCGCCGGACACCTCTGTGCTCATATTAAGCATTGAGTCATCTACCATTTTTCCATCAGCGGATACTTCCCGTGCCTGGACTTCAATAGTATCTTGTCGTTTATTCTCCACTTCAAAGTTTACTAGAAACTTTTCTTCGTTCCATTCTTTGTCCACTACTTTTTCTACATTCAGTAAAGTTACCTTCACATTTTCCGTGTCTGCGATGGCTTAATTCAACTCTTTCTTTTGGTTGTCATCTGCAGTTTCATCCGTTGCATCGGTCTTTTGGGTTTTCTCTTCCCCTGAAGCGGATATGATCTCTTTTTCCGAAGAGCTTGATGTGCTGCTGCAAGCTCCAAGCAAGAGCAATAGAGCATCCGTGGATAGACTGATAAGTTTCTTAATTCGTAGCACTCCTATGTATGTTTATCGCATTCTTAATATGTAAATGCCTTCTAATTTTAGTGAATAAAGCAAGTGATATTAAATGTAATTATTGTATTTACCGCATAATGTTTCTAACTTTTTTTATTAAAACTACATGTTTACATTCCCTTCTATTTACCATTTCTGCTACCCCAGGTAATTAATTCATGATAAACTGCTAGTATCATAGAGAGAGTGGGTGTGCACGCTCTCTAAGGTTCATGGCGAAAATGGAATATGACCTTGTCGAGAAGTTTGTGATGTCATGGACGAAATTGCATCACCTGAAATAGGAGAAGGTTTCTGTATAGGTGTAATAAATTCTCGAAGATATTGCTAAATCATACGACAGCATGGGGAAAAAATATCATACCGAATAGGAAGTTTAAAAGAAGTTTCTTACTAAATAAGAAACATTAATTGGGAAATATTAATTATTAATGGAAGCTGTGCTTTTCATGAAATCAAATAGAAGAAGAAAAAATGGAGGAAGTCAAAAGGTGAAATATAGTTCAAGAACAAGGCTATTGGAGCTTGTACGGATCATGCAACAGCATTCCGAAGAGAATCATCCGCTAACATTAAATCAGATTGTCGACTTCTACCCACCGGAGGTTGATATTAACCGCGCCACTATTAAATCAGATCTTGACGAGTTAGTAACGTTTCGCTGGTTCCGCATACATCAGCTGATGCGGAACGGCTTGGAGACGTTATATTGGTACGATGGTGTGGGTTTGAAGCCACATGAACTAAGACTGTTAGTCGATGCTGTTATGGCGGCGAGGTTCATTCCTCCGGACGAGAGTGTCAATTTAGTTAATTCCTTGAAGCAGTTTGCCGGTGTTCGGATAGCAGAAGAAATGGATAAGCAAATCTTTGTTGCTGAGGACGATGGCGTTGCGATGAAGGGGATCGGAGACATTGTGCACCTTCTTCATGAGGCGATTCATCATTTAAACGTCATACAGTTTCAATACGGGAAATACAATACGGATAAAGAATTCGTGTTAAATCGCAGTGGTAGCTTCTATTTGATGAAACCTTATGCGCTTGTATGGAGCAATGACTTTTACTATTTAATAGCGGAACCGCTTGATGGCGAGGGAATGAAGCACTTTCGAATCGATCGAATGCGTAATTTGATGGTACAAGACAAACGTTTTGCGCGAGTCCCATTTGATGTGAACCAATATTTACAGAAATTATTTCATATGTACGCAGGTAAGGAAATAAATATGGAAGTAGAGTTCGATAATCATTTAATCAATGTTGTTATTGATAAGTTTGGCACGAAGGCTGATATTAGGCCATTATCGGATGGCAGATTCAAATTATTTACAAAAGCGGTGTACGGTGATGGACTTGTCAGGTGGCTTCTGACATGGGGTAGCGATGCAGAGGTGCTTCACCCGCCAGAACTCGTAATCCGCATGAAAGAGGAAGCTGAAAAACTATACAATCTATATTTTCACTGACCCTATTGAAATTTCAGTAGGGTCAATTTTTTTTATGGAATAGAATAGAGGAAAGAGGTAAGGAGTGAGGGAAAGGAGTTTGGACATAAATCGGAGATAAAAAAACTGATTGCTATCAGTGAGTATGTAAACCTAGGCAAGAAAATTTTGAGAAATGATGGTTCGTAGGTAAGGAAAAGAGTTGGATGTTGCTAAGTAAGCGATTTTTGATAATAGTTCCTATGGTAAATAAAATCATTAGAGGATGTATATTCTATAAAATAACATCTTCGAATTCTTTTGTATCTCCTATTTAGGTAATATATAATGGGTTTAATGGGACTTAAATACCCCTAAACACCTAAAATATATCTATTTCATAGGGAGGGTCGAATATACCTAAAAGCGAGTGAGCCAAGCAGATTACTTAGTTAGGAGACAAGTTTATATGTATCAATTGGATGAAAAAGAGCAATTCCACTACAAAAGGTGCACGTTGTTTAGTGAAAACCATCCGATTTGCACCGAAAATTATATAACGAAATACCATTATTTTACGCTCTTGTATGCTGTCCTTGAATCGGATCGGGAATTTTTACCGTTTCTAAACGTAACGATGAAAGTTTATCAACATCATTTTGGCATTACGGAAGAAGATTATGTAAAAGTAGCGAGTGGCGAGGCAACGAATACGACTGGTGACATCACCGATCAATTAAAGGCAATTCGTAAAAACTATTATTCATTTAGTCGTTGGAGATTGTATAAGCGAACTTATAAATATATTTTCATCGTACATATTTTGCTATTGAATGAATCTGTCCAAAGCACGAAGTTATTTCAAGAGATCAAAGTCTACTTGAACATCAAGGAAGAAGTGTTTAACGACCTCCTTTCATACGTCCAACAGTTGAATCAAGGGGAAATAGGCAATGCTAATCATATACTAATGGGGCATAAGGAATTGGAGAGACTGGCATATTTCTCTGAAGAGCTCAATAAACAGGCTATAGCACACGAGGACACTGGTCCTGAACTACTCGTCGTTGCAACGATGAGTGCGGGAAAATCGACGTTCATTAACAGTATTGTTGGTAAAGATCTGCTCCCGAGTAAGAACGAGGCTTGTACGGCAAAGGTAATTTCTTTGACGAACCGAGTCGGCTTGCCATTTTATATCGGATACAACACTGGTGGGCTAAAAGAGTTTGATAGTTTCGTTGACCAAGAACGGCTTTCGAAATGGAATGAAGATGATAAGGAAATGGGGATTTATTTAGAGGGTCAGTTTTCGACGTTTGTCCCTCTGAATTCGAATTTGACGATCGTAGACACACCCGGACCAAATAACTCCATGGATCGGCAGCATTCGGCTGAAACGTTGAAGTTATTAGCTGCAAAAGAAAACAGCCATATTTTTTATGTGTTGAATGCGGCGAACATGGCGACTGACGATGATCGGGCCCTGCTCCTTCAAGTATTGGGGCGTGTGCCAAAAGAGAAGTGGTCGAAAGAGATTACGTTCATCATTAACCGAATGGATGAAATTGATATGGAGATGGAAGAGTCAATCGATGGCGTAATCGAAAATGCGACAACTTATTTAACCTCACTAGGCATAAAAAATCCTAGAATCATTCCATATTCATCGAGGGCATCACTCTTGCTGCAAAAGTCTTTGCGTGAGGAAGATTTCACAAGAAAAGAAAGATTTGATATGGAGAATTATTTGGAACTTTATCAGGATGAAACGTATTCATTGGCGAAGCGTTCCACTGTGGAATGTATCGAAGCGCCAATGATTAAAGCTGCAATAGATAGAGAAAACGTCAAAATGGCGTTGGAGAATTGTGGTCTTTACTCGATTCTCCACTGTTTAAGACAGTTGACCGGCATTCCCCAACAAAATGGCGTAAAGGAGAACATTAGCATATGACGACGATTCGCATCAACTATAATCCATTTACGGTAGAAACGAATATTTTTTACAACGATGTAGACCTGACGGAAACCGGGTCGTTAACCCGATTTAAAAATGAACGATTCCAAGTGTGGGTTGAACAGATCATCCCGATTCTGGTCGATGAAATCCTTAACGAGGATACTTTTACGCTTGTGTTCCACGGTACAACCCCTGACTTTAATGACTTGGAGGAAGTTTGCAAGTTCAACAATGAAAATAATAGAACGAATATCCAACTAGAGCATATCCAAGCAAAAGAGACGGACGATAAAATTACGGAACTTGCGAAAATCGTCAAACATATGCAAAGAGGTCCCTTTGAATCACTGCGAAATGTGAAAATCCAGAAAGACTTTGAGAAGGCGATCAATTCTGAGTTTGAAATTGGTGTAATTGCGACGATGAGCTCTGGAAAGTCGACGTTGATCAATGCGTTGCTCGGTAAGGAATTGATGCCTTCAAAAAACGAGGCATGCACGGCGGTAATCGCGCAAATTAAGAACGAAAAGGAGCGCGAAGGATTTGTAGCGGCTTGCTATGATCGCACAGGAAATGAAATCATCACTGAGATGTCAATTACAGCTGAGCATATGGTGCAGTTCAATGAAAACGAGAATGTATCTACGATTAAAATTGCGGGAAATATCCCGGGAATCCAGTCTTATGATATGAACTTGGTACTTGTCGATACGCCAGGGCCGAACAACTCGATGAATTCAGCGCATAGAGATCATACATACCGCGTTATTAAAAATGACGCAAAACCAATGGTACTATACGTGCTGAACGGTACAAACCTAAGCACGGATGACGATAATACGTTACTAGCTGCTGTCGCGGAACAAATGCGGGTCGGTGGGAAGCAGTCGAAGGACCGGTTCATCTTTGCAGTGAATAAAGTCGATCAATTCGACCCTGACAAGGATGAGGATGTAGGAAGAATCCTTGAAAACGTCAAGGAATATTTGGAAAAGCACGGGATTCATAATCCAAATATTTTCCCGATTTCGGCAGAATTGGCGAAAGTGATTAGGATGCATCAAAGCGGAGAGAAATTGACGGCTAGGCAGAAAATGGCCTTGGGCGGTTCCATTCTGTTCATTGATGAACCGAAAATGCATTTAAGCCAATATAGTCCAATTAGCCGAGCTGCTAAAAAACATATTCAAGCAGCAATTAACAATGCGAAGGATGCTGATGATCTATACGGTGAGGCACTTTATCATACAGGAGTGCCATCGATTGAAGCAGCCATCAATGAATATTTGGAGAAATACGCATTGACATCCAAAATCTCGAATGCCATAGAGACATTCCAAAAGATTATTGAGGATCAGCAGATGACTCAAAAGTTGATGGAAGAGCTTGAACGCAATAATGAAGAGCGCAAGATCATGCATGAGCAAATGGTCCGAATTGAAAAGATCATCAAAGATGGCAATAAAGCATTGACATTAAAAACGAGAATTCAACAGCTAAATATCGATGTCACGGAGGATATCGAAAGGGTCCAAGGGAAAATTCAGCGAGAGCTGACGGCAGTGTCGAATGTGTTCAATGACTCCAAAATCACTAAATCAGACGCAAGCAATAAAATCGATAGAAGCAGGAAAAAAGTTGAAGCGTTGCAAAGTGACGTTCTCACAGATTTGGAGAAAATGACGAAGGACTATATGACGACGAGTGCTGAAAAGCTCATTGCGGAGTATAAATCGTATGTGACGGAGATTGTGGATCAAACGGGCATTGAATCGATGAAGTTCGATCAAGTGAAGCTATTAACAGCATCAATGCCTGATGCCAATGCAATCGTTGCCCAGCATACATTCTCGGAAGAGGTTGTCATTGGTACAAAGACTGTGCAAAACAGCAGCAAGAAATGGTACAAGCCATGGACATGGGGCCAATCAAAAACGTACGAGGTCGATGAATATGGCACTGTTGAATACGTGGATGGCGTAAAACTGAGGCATGAATTTATCGGTCCTGTCAAGCAGTCCTTGGAAGATAATATTCACAGAGCTATGGAACATCTGGAAGAGCAAAAAATGATTCTACGTAACGGTTTCATCAAGGAATTGGATCTTTTAAATAAGAAATTAAGTGAAAAAGTGGCTGAAATAAAAGAGCTGTCCGAAAACGAGAAATCATTGGCAGAACAAATCCAGCGAAACGAAGATAAGAAAAGATGGCTGGATGATCTGATTCATCGTTTAGATCATGTTTTGGAAATTTAATACTTTACTTTTAGGAGGTTTTTTAAATGCAATTCAGACCAGATACACTACTACAAGAAGCAATCGATAATCAGAATCTTCGCCATATTCGCAGTGCCATTTCCTCTTATATGGTGAGCGATCCGGCTGACGTGAGAAGGGAAATCCAGCCTGCAGTCCAGTACGTGGAACAAAGTGGAATCACGAATCTTTGGCAAGACCATGACGGACGTTTATTCAAAGAAATGACAGAATGGGATGAGGATTATTATGGTCTTCTTCAGGCCCAGCTGATGACGAATTTTTCGAAAGACCGTTTCAAGCATACACTTGAAGTCGGTAAAAAAGTACATGGCAAAGCTCGAGTCGCAATTCAAAGCCCCATGGCTGAAACAGCGGCGACCTTTGAAAGACCGGCAACGAATACGCAAGCGGCAAACGACTTGGGAAAGTATGCGCCGATTCTGATCGGCGGAATCGGCTTGCTAGCAGTGGCGACACTGATTGTCTATTTAATAAACAAAAAGTGAACCATCTTGAAAACCAAGAGATGGCGGAACATCTGATGAACTTAATGCAGATGACTAAAGAATAGGAAGGGGAGTTTTCCAATGCATGAACTGGATACACGAAAGCAGGAAGAGCTCCAACGAGCATTTGTACTGTCGAATGAATTTGTGGAAAAGAACTATTTGAGTGAGTTGGCTGAATGCAATGTTGCGACGTTGCCGAAGGAAATTCAGGCGTTCAATACGCAAAACAATGTACGTCTGTTTAAAGTGAATAAACTCGTCTACGATAAAAACGAAAGCAATCTCGATAAATTGGCTACGGTTTTCAATACAATCGGCAATATTGACAGCTCGCTCATCTTCTTGATCGATAGCGATGGAGATCATACGGATCTCTATGTCGGCATAAGGACGAGCACAGCTCATCAGCTTGCCAATCCGGCCAAGGAGGCGCTCGAAAAGAGCTTTGCCGGGAATTTTTCTGGCAGTGATATAAGAAGTTTGCGGAATTCGGAAATTGAAAACATCATTGAACGTGTCTTTACATCCGATTTGTCATCCACTGAGAAAGTGATCTCGTCGGTTTCAGGGATTCCTTCCTTGAAAGAGGAGGATAAATCAAAGTTCGTACAAGGTATTGAGAAACTGATTGATGCGATGAAAGGTGAAAAGTTTTCCGCTGTATTTGTCGCTGATTCTGTCAGCTTCCAGCAGATTTCTACCATACGCCAAGGTTATGAAAAATTATATTCGCAGCTGGTCCCCTTCCAAACATCCGAATTGAGCTTCGGCGCGAATGATAGTCAGACAGTTACAGAAGGCATCACGAAAGGGTTCACACATACTGTGAATGAAAGCTTGACGGATACGCAAAATTACACGCAAGGTCAATCTGACACCGTAACGACAGGCACGAACTCCTCGACTACGAAGAATCCGATTGCGTCGGGCGCGGGGCTTGTCGGAATGGCATTGATGGCTGTGAACCCGATTGTGGGAATTGGCGTCACGATGGCTGGCGGAGCTGTCGGTGGGCTGATGGGGAATAAAACAAAAGGCGAAAGCAACAGCACTGCGACTTCGAAGAACAGTTCCACTTCAACAGGCACGTCTTCCACAAAAGGAACTTCGGATTCCACGTCGACAACAGAAAACGAGTCCGAAGCGTGGACGACTGGACAGACAAGAAACCTACAGATGAAATTTGAAAACAAATCCGTAACGAATCTGCTGGAGAAAATCGACGAGCAGCTGATTCGGCTAAAAAGCTCCGAAGACTTCGGGATGTGGAATTGCGCAACATACTTCCTATCGGAAAACCCTCAAACATCACTCGTGGCGGCAAGTACGTATAAAGCAATCATGCGTGGGGAAAATTCTTCTGTCGAACATTCATTCATCAATACATGGGATCATCAGAATAAGCGCAATTTGCTCGAAGTCGGCAACTACTTGAAAAAGTTGCATCATCCGTTGATTGAATACAAAACAAATGAGTCTGGACTGCCATTCGTATCCCCGGGTTCATTAGTAAACGGAAAAGAATTGGCGATCCAATTCGGCTTGCCGCAAAAGTCGATCAGTGGAATTCCTGTCGTCGAATCTGCGGAATTCGGCCGGAATGTGATGACGTATGATCCGAACGATTCGAAGGACGAGCAGATTACGATCGGGCAAGTGTTTCATATGGGAAGGCCGGAAAATACACCTGTCCAATTGGATTTGAACAGTTTAGCAATGCATACATTCATCACCGGATCGACGGGGGCAGGTAAATCGAACGCTGTGTATAAAATTCTTGACGAAGCGAATCGCAAAGGTGTCAAGTTCCTCGTCATCGAGCCGGCAAAAGGGGAGTACAAGCAAATCTTCGGTGGGCGTAGGGATGTCCATGTCTTCGGCACGAACCCTAAATTTGCACCTTTATTTACAATTAACCCATTCAGATTTCCGGAAGAAGTCCACGTGCTCGAACATATCGACCGCTTAGTTGAGATTTTCAATGCGTGTTGGCCGATGTACGCCGCTATGCCCGCTGTGTTGAAAGATGCGATCGAGCGTACGTATGAATTTGTCGGTTGGGATTTGGATAGCTCGATGCATTTCGATTTGCAGCCGATTTACCCGACATTGAATGATTTGCTGAAAATCCTCCCTGAAGTTATTAATGAATCCGCTTATTCGGAAGAGCTGAAAAGCAATTATATCGGTGCACTCGTTACACGGGTAAAATCATTGACAAACGGGTTGGTCGGAAAATTATTCGCTGATGAGGAAACGCCGAACGATATTTTATTCGATGAAAACTGTTTGATCGACCTAAGTCGCATCGGCTCAACTGAAACGAAGTCGCTGCTCATGGGGATTTTATTCATGAGATTGCAGGAACATAGAATGTCTGAATCGCTCGGCATGAATCAGAAGCTGAAACATATTACCGTTTTGGAAGAGGCGCATCATCTTTTACGTCGAACATCGAGCCAACAGTCACAGGAAGGGGCAAATCTTCAAGGGAAATCTGTTGAAATGATTACGAATGCGATGGCGGAAATGAGGACGTACGGTGAAGGGTTCATCATAGCAGACCAATCGCCAAACCTATTGGATTTCTCTGCAATACGCAATACAAACACGAAGATTATATTACGGCTTCCGGACGGCTCTGATCGCGAAGAGGTCGGTGCTTCTGCAAGTTTAAGTGAAGACCAAATCAATGAAATTCCGAAATTGAAAACAGGAGTCGCTGTCATTTATCAAAACAATTGGCTACAGCCTGTATTATGCGAAATTGAAAGACATGATAAAGTGCAAGGATATATTCATGAGTACAATGAATCCATGCTGTTGAATGAACGGAAGAAAAATATGGGTTCCTTAATGCGCATCCTTTTACTAGGGCGGATTTCTGTAGAGGATCAAGTCGATGAATTGATTGTAGAAACTGAAGGGTTGAAAAGTTGGCTTTCCACTGTGCCGATGGATCGTCTTCTAAAACAGGAGTTGCTTGCGGAACTTGGCCGGTTCCAGACAACGAAAAAGATGAAGTACTGGGAGCAAGAAGAATTCCATGAGCTTTCAGCTGTAATTTGGAAGCTTATCGATGGAGAAAAGTTCATCGGGTATGCGAAGGAAGCCAAAAACTTCGAAATGTATAATGAAAGAATGGGTCAAGCGGTTAGAAGATTTGTCCAGATTGAACAACCGGAGCTTGAACGCGCACTGACGCAAAGTATTTTATATTACCATTCAGTTGAAAAGCCGGGATTCAAAGAGTTCTATTTTAATTGGGTGGAGGATAGTAGAAAGAAGGCGTTTTGGTTATGATAGAGATGCTGACGAAGGAAGTTTCCGAAGTTCCTCAACAGGATGTCTTAAAAGGAAGTTCAGACGTCCCTGCATTTGCGAAGGACTTGGAACCCGAGACGATCACAAGCTACGAGGATGCCAATCTGCCGATTATGAACGAAGTCGCTGTAAATGATGTTCAAGACGTTGAGGGAATGAACAGTGCGTTGACGGATGAACAGAAAGTCCGGATTAAGGAAGAGAGCGGCTATTCGGATGAAGTGATCGCCCATATTAGCAGTTGGGAAGAGTATGAGGTTTACAGAGATGCAGGCTTGAAAGAGACGACCATTAACGGCCGGCCTTGTCTCATCCGGGACATCGATATGGATTACGTCGATGAAAAGACAGGATTAACAAACCGCGAATTGATGGAAAAAGGACTTTCGCCAGTGGACGCGAAAACAGGTGAAAAAATCGAATTGCATCATATCGGACAAGAAGCAGACTCGCCTTTTGCAGAGCTGACTGCAGATAGTGAACACGGGAAAGAATATAAGACGCTGCACACTAAAGAAACGGAAAGCTGGAGAAATGATGCGTCATTGAAAAACCAGTACAATAATGTCGAGCGGCCAAACCACTGGAAAAGTCGTGCGGCTGAGGAGGTAGGAGCATGAGCAGAATCGATCAGTTTGTACAAAGTCATTCGGCAGATATTTTGACGAGTCCCGTCAAGCCGAGCATCAAAACGATCCAAGAGGCAGAGGAATTGCTCTCTTTCGCATTTGGCGAGCAACTGAAATCCTATTTGACAACATACGGGTTTTTGATCTTTCAATTCATCGAATTGCATGGCATTAATGAAAGACAGAAAATGTCTTCCGATTTGATTGTAAGCACTAAAAAAGCCCGAGAAAATTTCGATGGTCTGGAAGGATTCGTTGTCATAGAAAATCTAGGTGGAAGCAACTATATTTTATGTGATGAACAGGATCAGGTGCATGAATTCCTTCCTATGAATGAAAAGAAAATGACGTCCCTTCAATTATCGTTTGACGAGTATGTCATTAACCGGTTTAAGGACATTGTGTAAGCAACTCGCATGACAATACTATCCGGGGAATTATTGTGATGGTTCTTGCTTTTAAATTCACATATCTGTTTGAGGAAGAGAATCTATCAAACCAGCCATTAGAAAGCGTTCTGTTCTAATGGCTTTTTCATATTGAAACATCTTCAATGTAAGCCACAATCAACTAATGAAAATTTTTATAATGCATTATTATTCATCTCCTAGTATGATCGCAGTATTAATAAAAAGGCGTCTAAAATTGAGGGTAAAAAAACAAGAAGAGCATGTTTCCTCGAACAACATACCTTTGTGGAAAGATAGTTTTAGGAATAGCAAGGATCTTGGTCAGATGTGAGGGCTGGGATTCTTGCTTATATTATTTGGAAAACAAAATCCTGCACATCCCGATGCTTGGTGAAAGAGATTTAGATTGACTTAAGGAAAGAAGGATTCTGACTCGTTACAATTGAAGTAGTAAGAGTGGCGTAGAGATTTTACTGTTTATTTGCCAAATACATAGTAACAGGGGGCGGAGTAAATGCCGATTGAAGTTGGAATCTGGAAGGTGGCAGGTTCTCAGGTAGATAGGATTCTTTTCTCGCCAATTGAATCTGAATTGAAACTGGAAGAGATACTGGAGAAGGACTTTTCAATTATTGATGAGGGAGTCCTAATTATTGGTAGACAAATTGCTACCCGTCAAGGAAAATATATCGATATTCTTGGTATGAACGCAGAAGGTGAGTTAATCATCTATGAGTTAAAGAAACATCAAACTCCCCGGGAAGTGACTGCGCAGGCACTGGATTATGCTAGCTGGGTTCAAGCACTGTCTTATGATGAGATTGTTAATTTATATGGGAAGAATAGTGGTTCCTTGGAGGAGGCATTCGAGACAAAATTTAATACTGGGCTTCCAGAGGAACTCAACAATTCACATCAAATGATCATTGTGTGCGCGGAACTTGATTCGGCAACCGAGCGAATTATCCAGTACTTGTCGACGAACTATAATGTTCCGATTAATGCGGTGTATTTTAGGTACTTCAAGGATGGAGACCAGGAGTATTTAACGAGAACATGGCTCATCGATCCAGAAGTGGCTGAGGAGAAAGCAGCCGTGACGCAAAAGGATAAAAAGAAGGAAAGCTGGAACCAAAATGATTTTGTCGTCAACTTTGAAGATGGACCATCCCGAAGCTGGAACGATGCCAGGAAATATGGTTATATTTCTGCTGGGAACGGCAAATGGTTCAGTCAGACACTTCGAAATCTATTTGTAGGTGCCCGTGTATTTTGTATGGTTCCAGGAAAAGGATACGTCGGTGTGGGGACCGTAACAAGAATATCCGTACCATTGAAAGAGGCAATAATCACGTATCATGAGAAAGAAATGCGTTTACTTGATTGTGATCTGGAGCAAAACAATTTTAAGCATGACCTTGATGACATGGACAAGTGTGAATATATTGTTGCGGTGGATTGGATTAAAGAATTACCAATTGAACAAGCCTATTGGACAAAGGGCTTGCGTGCTAATCAAAACTCAGCCTATAAATTAAGTAATCAGTTTACAATTGAAAAATTGGAAGCTTTTTTTGGATTGTAATTCATACAGATAATAAGAGATACAAGTAAAACCTTACATAAGTATGAGAGGACAATATGGAAATGGTTCATGATTAGGAAGTTCTAGCCTACTTGGGACTATCGGAGTTATGCATGATCTACAGGAATGCTTGGCGATTTGAATTGAAATGTGGTCTAAGGAAATCATCAAGAAGCACCCAAATTATTATAAATGGAGTGATGATGGTGGAAGAAAAAATTATCTTGGTTAATGAATTCGTAGGTCCTTCTTATACAAATGGTTTATTTGGCTTTCGATATAATCAAGAAGTGGTGCCCTTCAATATAGGAAATCACCACGGATCAATCTATCACTTGAATATGAGTACAATTGAATCTTTGGCAATTGAATTCCCGACTTATATTACTCCTTTTGATCCAAAAAAGGATAAAGTAAGTGAATGGGGTCCGCAAACAGAAATTGGGTTATGTAAGTTAATGATGGAGGGGAAGCTTAGGCTTCAAAGAGAAGAAAGAAATGGTGAGAAAGTGACCTTACTTTTCCTTTGGGAGGGTCCGACGTGGATTCCACGTGACAGGCCAACCAAGAGAACATGACCGCAAATTTGTCTTACACTGCTCTTTGTGATAATCCTACTTAATGAATTACTATCGTTTGCTTTCTAAGATCCGATTTGGGGGGAACTTATGGAACACAATATTGTTAATCTACTTCAATTTTTCGATGGGTATGTACGAAACTATCGTCGTTTAAATCTTACGGGTGAGCATAATCGCTCCATGTTTACACGGAAAGAAATCGATTATTTTGGAACGCTTGGCGAACTGCTTGGGTACGATGTTTTTATTGAGGATTCAAAATTTGATCATGTGAAAGGGCGGTCCCGTCCAATGGATTTGTCGTGGTGGAAGTGGGACAAGAGGATAGATGCCGATCACTATATTTATCTCGCTTTGCACTTGGAACGGGAGAATGTCTGGTCAAAAGACGTTGAAACTATTGAAAAGCTTTTTTCTGAAACAGATGATGGCTATATTCCGCGCCAAATCATCGGGATTCAAAATGTGGAGACTTTAGACCGTATTGCATTTTTGAATGATATGGTTTTACATAAAAATGCTAAACAACAGTCTGAGGCTCTCATGATATACCGCTTTGAATGTAAAAAAACAAATATGATACATGTTAAAGCTTTTTACTTCACAACGCTGGGTATGGTGGAAAAGCGGAATGCTATATGTAAGATGGATGAGTATGGCTATTTGTATATGTGTTTCGAAGAAGAATTTTCCTCTGTGGTTATACTATTATAATTCATTCTTCTGGTTTTAGCTCATACTCGCTCAAAACTAGAATCTGTAAACAATAATAAAACAGCAACCATTCATATGATTCCTGAATGATTGCTGTTTTATTATTTCGTATCTTATTTCAAAAATTATTGCAGCATATTACTTTGCGACAACCCAATCCCGTTCTGATAGATCATCAAATCAAAAGCCGACATACTCGGCAATGACAGGAGAAGGGCTTGAGCAGTACGGAAATCATTAAATGAGAAGGATTCCAACTCCTTTACGTAATGATATTCACCGTCTACTAGTAGAAAGAAACAGACTCGGATAATGTGGGAAGCATGTGTCTTTAATTTTTTCTCATCCATGTTATCTCCTACTAGAACAATGGCGATCTCTTGCTGCTCGGGATGGATGAATTCTGCCAAACATATCCTCCCTTCAAGCAAACCATCTGGTATCTTGATTTTAATTTTTTTCAATTCTACTACTCCTGACTGCTGTCCGCTTTCTTCCAAATAACGTTTCCTTCTTATCCATTCCTTGAAACAATTTCCTGTAAAAAGAGAAAGACTTCCTCTAAGTCTTGTTGTTCTTCCGGCAGGCCGGTAAAGTATCGGTTTTTGTCATCGATAAATCGATACATATCGCCTTCCCAACTAGTCGATCGCACATCCTCGACTGTCCAACCGGATTCTAGAATAGAGAAGTCCGTCCCTTTATTGTGATAACGTGCTTTTCTCGCTAACCGCTTAGCAAGCGAATAACCTATGTCCTGCAACTCTCTATTACTTGAACGAATGAATTGCTTGAAGTCAATATTGAACTTCAACCCGAGCTGATACGGTGTGCGTGCTTGGCTGCTGTTCGTCTCTTCTACTTTCACCCAGCCAATATGGATCCGTATCGGCTCGCCGTAGATCGTTGGCAGGTCGAAGCGGAATGCCTTGGGATTGGCCGTATATTTGCCGTTCCATCCCAGCTCCTCCATGAACCTTAAGATGGAAGTATAGGTAGGGATGACGCTATCTGTCAACAGTAGAGGAAGCCGCTCCGGAGTTGGTTTCACCGGTCCTGGACGCTCCGTGACGGATGTCCATGTACCGTGTTTCCAATGGCTTCCAATGACGCCTGGATCCTTCTCAAGAGGCCCCTCCCTCCAAATCTTCGCCTCTCCACCCGAGAACATAATAATTGCCCGGGTCGTAACCGTATCGGAAGGCCGGTTATTCCAAATCTCCTCTTCATCCTGATCGGACAACAAGCAGTGAATGGCTTCCTTGTTCTTTATTTTCAGCATTGTCAATTCGTAGAGCGCCAGGCCATCCACATATTTTTTTCCTAATGTCATGGCCCATTGGCCGAACGCATCCGAAAGCCCGCTTGTGGCGTGCGGTAGGTATGGCGGGTAGGGAAAGCTTTTGTTTACTTTTAGTAAATATCGCCTTGCACTTAAGACCAGTTCAGTCTCCGACCATTTCCGTAGTGTATTGGCATAAGCATTGAGTAGGGACCAACCGTATTTTAAATTGTCCTCATGGGATTCGGTCGTTTTCTTCGAGATGAGCCAAACGTTGCCGGTTTCATCTGTACCAATCAAATCTAATGAATCACCGGTGTACTTTCCATTTTGAACTGGGAGTTCCATTGAATGTCCCCATATAAAAATCCGTCTCTTCTTGTCATGAATGAGAAGCGGATGAGTAAATGTGAAAGTGAGAAAATCATTCAAAAGATGTCGTTCTGATGTAGTGTCCGTGAGAATCAAAAAATCCCCCTCCTAGTTCTATTTTCTCTTTACCTTTCAATAGTACATTATAACTAAAAATATTTCCACAAATAATCCAGTTAAGAAAGCGGATACATTTTAGTGTATGAGAAAACACTTGTTAAATAAAGATTTGTTTCATTTTTAAATATAGAAATATGTATAAAGAATTCATAGTACTAAGTATCCATTCGTAGGATTGTGAAGGAAGGTTTTGAAAGTATGGGTTAACATTATTAAAGTAATCTGTTAGTTGGTAATTGCTACTTATCACTTAGAAGCAAATAGGGAGGAGAGATTGAGTAAGAAAGTAACCAGGATGTAAAAATCCATATACTTTTATCCTTTACCCGTATTGGAAAGATTCGAAACCTCTAATCAAACTCATAATATCGTCCGTCAAATGGTAAAAAATCCGATTGGTGTTACAGGTCCCGTCCCACTATTCTAAAGGCACCTAGGAATACGAGGCATCGTGCACGATCGGAAAGGCCAAGAGATTGAAAGAGTTTGAAGACGTGTTAAGGCAATACGAGCCGATGATATCGGCGAACATTCGAAAGCTGCATATCTATAGAGATTTTGAGCAGTATCGGCAGATTGGACGGGTGGCCCTCTGGCAAGCGTGGCTGCGTTTTGATGAAGAAAAGGGCAATTTCACGCCGTTTGCTTATCGATCAATTCGGGGTGCGATGCTGGATGAGTTGAAAAGGGAGAGCCGGTTTGAGGAGCATGTGATTCCTACTGAAAATGAGATGCTTACGGAGTGGGTGGAAGCAAAGGAAGAATGGTTGGAACCGGTGAATGAGACTTTGCTGCTGGCGATTGAGGCGTTGAGCCTGCAAGAAAGAGAGTTGCTCAAGTGGTTGTTTACGGAAAGACGGACACAGGCGGAGTGTGCGTGTTTGGCAGGTGTCTCGGTTCCGGCTATTAAGAAACGGAGGGAACGGATCCTGTTGAAGATGAGGAGGCTGCTGGTAACCCAAGGGTAGTGAAATGCGGGGTGTTTGTATGCTGTAATACACTAGCTGTGAGTGGTGAATAAATATAGAAATAAGAACGGGATCGAGTGGCTGTATAAGCCGCTCGGTCTCTTTTTTGGGGAGAGAAAGATGTTGTAGCTTGTTTAATGAATAAGTTAAGTGAGGGGAGAATATATAAAGAGGAGAAAATAAACTGCGCAGATACTAAAAATAAAAATCTTTCAGAATGATTTGACTCTTATTATTGACTGCTATATACTTGGAATCGAGTAATCAAGTAAGGAAGGATTCGTACATAGATGGAATAATTAGGTGTATTTTAAACAAAAGAACTGAGTTCGAAATAGTGCCATTCATCCAATTTTAGCTCTTTGAACAGGAATATTGGCATATATCAACATTATAATTATGAACGACATGTATCAGGCAATTGATTAGGAAAATAACTTTTTGGGTGTAATTAAGCCACTTCTTTAATCCACTTCTTTAATTGCGAATAGTATTCATGTAGTCTTATTCCTATTTTGATTATGAAACATAGTGAGCTCATACCTCTTTTTTCTATAATTGGCTCACGCCACAATTCAAGAGTTTCGTTTATTTCTGCAGAAGTCAGTCATTGCATTATTCGCTACATAGAACCATTACATATCCAGTCGGCCATTTTTTCAGGGAAGTCCTGTCCATTCGTGAAAGATGCTGATTTACCAACGAACGTACTCTTCTCCTTTAGATCTATATCAGCAAACTCCTTTCCATTTTCAACTTTTCGGATGGTCCAACGTCCCTCGTCATCCATATCCCATTTTGTCTATTATTGTCTACAAGTTCGAAACTATTGCATTAATCTAGCTGTCTTTCAACTATTTAAATAGCTGAATATCCGGAGTAAAGAAACATCCAGGAAAAATTAAATACAATGGAAATTTTGTGCGGATCGCTCAAATTGGTCGCTTACAAACGCAACTTACCAATCTAGCACATGAGGCGAAAAAAGAGGAATCAAATGAAGTAATTAGTGGTATGTAAGGTGATTTTACAAAGCTTAAACCATGCATAAGAGATCAAAGCACGCCTGGAAGCTTGTATGTGCGTAAAGGGGGTGAGGGATATGTGAAAGCAATATGTGAATAGGAAATCCCCAGGTGCATGAGTCGTGGTAGACAACACCTGAGGATTCGGGTTGGAGTATACCAACTTATAGTCAGTATACTCCTCCTAGCGGAAAAAAGTAAGTTAAAACTATTGAGGAGGAATAAAAATGCAGATTAACATGGCGGAATTGATGAATCCTGAAGTAATGATGTTCTTACCACAGTGGAATGACGACGGAGGTATTTATACAGTAGTTTTGAGAACAGATGGAAGAGAGGATATGGACATGTCCCCGACAGAGACAATGGATGCCGCTTTGCGTTACTATGGATCAAGTCTTAAAGGGGCGAAAGACGGAACGAGAACCATACTTGGTGAAATTAGCATGCAACCTGTTGTGGTAAGCGAAAAGATGGGGATTTATTGGTTTCCAAGTATGTCGCCGGAAAACTTTGAATGTATCTGGTTTGCGCTGCACCATGTTGATAGCTATACAGCAATCGACAAGAAAAGTACTTTGGTGAAAATGATGAACGGTAGCATGATTACCGTTGAAATCAGTTATTATTCATTCGACCGAAAAGTGAAGCGGGCCAGTCATTTGCGGTGCAGGCTGGAAGGACGGCCTGCATATAAGGTGAAGGAAACGCAAGTGAGCTATCACATGATAAAGAAACTGAATGAGAGAAACTTTGAAATCGATGAATTCTACGAGTAAGAAACACAGTAAATATTCGAAGAAATAGTTAAACGCTGGATTTTATTTAGATAGGAAAATGTTGCGAGGATATGTTCCGTTTGAAATGGCTAAGCAAAACACCAACCGATCTCTCGAAATATCATACTATTTCGATAAAAGAAGGAGTTTACACTCAACCCGTCGAAACAATTGTCATTACACGAAAAATGGGGGAGAATGATGCAACACATGTTATTTGGGGATCCGATTAGGCAAAATGCGATTCGGTATGGGGAGAAAGAGGCTTTGTCCTATCAGGGGAAGCGGTTTTCGTATAACCAATTCAACAGACGAATCAATCGGTTGTCGAACGCATTGCTGGAAACAGGCGTGACTAAAGGGGACAAGATTGCGTTCATGCTTGTGAATTGCAATGAGTTGTTTGAGGTGATGTTCGCATGCGCGAAAGTAGGGGCTGTGTTTGTACCAATCAATTCACGTTTTGTTGGGCCAGAGATCGAGTATGTGCTCAATAATTCGGAGGCAGTCGCGCTGATTTACGGAAGTGAGTTTGATGCTGAAGTTGGAACGGTTATCGACCAGGCCAAGGACGTTAAGCTCTTCGTGTCAGTTGGTGGAATGGGAGAGGTGGCGTCGCTCGAGTATGAGACTTGGATTGAGAACTCCGGAGAGGAAGAACCGAGTCTCTCCTATTCAGTTGAGGAGCTAGACACCGTTTGCATTATGTATACAGGCGGGACGACGGGATATCCGAAAGGGGCGGTGCGTTCTCATCGCAGTATGTACTTGGTTGCTCTGCTCTTCAGCATTGAGTTTGGAATCGGGCGAGGGGGTAAAGGATTAGTGGCGGGTCCGCTATATGGCGCGGCTGCTTTATCAACATCTGTTCCAAATCTGCTTGTAGGAAACCCTGTGCATATTCTGCCGAAATTCCATCCAGTCGAAGTATTGAAAGCCATCGATACCGAAAAAACAACGAGCGGGTTTCTCGCTCCACCGATGTTTGACGCGATCTTTTCATTGCCCGAAGAAGTGCTTGGCCAATTTGATGTTAGTTCCATGAAGACCCTGATCTCAGTTGGTGCCCCGCTTCACTCGAGCACGAAGGAGAAAATCATGGCATACTTCAAGGGTGCTGATCTGAATGAATTTTACGGAGCAACTGAGCATGGTGGTTCGACGAATTTATTCCCAGAATATCAGGCGGATAAAGATCGATCCGTCGGGGTGCCGATGCTTGGCATGGAAGTGAAGCTTGTCGACGATGAGGGGAATGAAGTGCCAGCGGGACAGCCGGGTGAGTTCTTAGTAAAAGGCCTCACGCTATGTGATGAATACTATAAAAATCCGGAAGCAACTGCCGAAGCGTTTCATGGCGAGTGGCTTGGCCTTGGGGATATGGGAGTTCAAGACGAGGACGGATTTTATTCCATCGTGGACCGCAAGCAGGACATGATCCTGTCGGGCGCATTGAACGTTTATCCGGCTGAAATCGAAGGTGTGCTGCATCGCCATCCGAAAATATTGGATGTCGCTGTCATCGGCGTGCCCGATTTGAAATGGGGCGAAGCGGTCAAAGCAATTGTCGTCCTAAAACCTGGTGAAACAGCGGATGCGCAGGAGATCATCGATTTCTGTGAAGGAAAACTTGCCGGGTATAAAAAGCCTCGTTCTGTCGATTTCGTAGAAGAGCTGCCGCGGAGTCTGCAAGGGAAGCTGCTGAAATATAAACTGCGTGAAATGATGGCAGCGGAAGTGAAATAGTCAATTAAACAATGGGCATTGCGTAAAGTTTCGCAATGCCTTTTTTACACATATAATAAACCGGATATCATATCATCTTGTGTTGCTGGTCATTTTGGTTTTATGCACATGGATTGTAATCAATCAAGAAAGGAATGGAGATATGAAAAAGGTGTTTATCACATTCTTCTTTTCGATCATGATGGTTTTATCATCAGGCACGGTATCAACAAAGCCGGCTTTAGCGGAATTTAAAGATATTCCTAAAAGCCATCCAAATTACTCAGTGATTCAGGAGATGAAGAAAGCCGGCTATATTAGCGGTTATCCGGATGGCACTTTCCGGCCTAATGACACGATTAGCCGCAAACACGTTGCGCAGCTCTTGGATAAGGCCTTACAGTTACCAGACCCGACCGGATCAAAGATTGTCTACAAGGACGTTCCGAAAAACCACCCGTACTATAAACCGATTATGAAATTGACAGAGGCGGGCATCATGAGCGGAACGGTCGGCAAGTTTAACCCCGATGAGCCCATTACCCGTATTCAACTTGCGAAGGTGCTTGATCTGGCTTTTTCCTTCCAAGCATCTTCCTATCAGGCGTTTGACGATGTACCCCAAAGCCATTGGGGCTACAAACATGCAAATGCCCTATATGAAAACCGAGTGGTGGATGGAGTGAAAGGTAAATTTGAACCGAATGAGCCGGTAACCCGGGAATATTATGTGACTTCCTTGCAGCGAGCGATCGTTGCTAAGAAAACTCTTGAACAGAGGGGAAGTACAGGGGAAGTTGAGGATCTAACCCGCCAACTTTCAAGTTCCATTGAATGGATACTGGTTGAGGGGGTCAGCCAGAAAAAAACATTTGAAGAGCTCCGTCCTGAGCTGCTGAAGCACGCAACCAAGGAGTTTACAGACCGTACATTAAAAGAATACTATCCGTATGCCTGCAATGAATGTGATACGACTTTATTTCCATTTCCGACAAACCTGCCATCTGATCGTTTTGAAGTCACGCAGCCTTCCGCAAATCTGCTGTCTGTCAAAACGATTGAATTAGGAAATGCCTTGAGTGGAGGCGGGTTCATCACCTATCAGCTGAAAAAAGAAGACGGGACTTGGAAAATGGATTCGTACACGTATAAGATGGCTGGTAAGCAGAACTTTCAACTTTCTGCCGAGGAGGCCAAAACGATCCTAGAACAGAATTACCGAGCCGCTTACGAAAATGTTACGGTGACATTCAAATCTACTGCCAAGGAGACAGGTAAGGACATTGTGACAGGTGAGACTTTTACCTACGACCTTTATCTATTTGAAGTGAAAGCGGATGAAGTGGTGGAGCTGGTTTGTTTTCACTCCTATAATGGCACGTATGATTACTACTGGGAAGAGTGACTTGCACAAAAACGATTGCAGCTTTAATAAGCTTGCTGGGAACCAAATAACATAGAGTGATTCAGCTGGTTGGCTGGTATGCAGACGGTAAAATACCGGGGGCATGCCAGTCGACCTTTATTAGTTGCGCTAGTATTTGACCGGATTCATCACACATGTAATCAATCCAATTCCTCAGCAGCCTTCTTCATAGTTTCATATAAGACGGGATTCCTGAAGTCATGTGCATCTATTCCTAATTGCTCCACAGCAAAATATAGGTGTTCTAGCCAGTCGCCATCATGAGCTTCGGCCGCTTTTTCACACTCTTTTTCAATGTGCGGAACACTAATGGTTTTACCTAACTCATCAAATAGTTGAATTGCTTCTAGAGCTCCTGGCCAATTTCTGTTTTGCAATAAACCGGCAATTTTCGGCAAGGCTTCTTTATTCCGAGGATAGCCCATTTCCTTGAGAAGGTGGACCGCATTTTCCCAGCACTCTTTTCCGTAAGTAGGAAGTAACATCCCTGCTTTTTCTGGAGGCAAGTTAACGAGTATTTCCATTGCTTCGTTCTGTATTTCTTGCGGAAGATGCCAATTCAAGTTGTATACATAGTACATAATTTGTTCATCGTCGAGATGTATGTAATTTGTCATTGTATTCTCCTTAACTGGATGAAGTGTTTAGCAGATGGAATTCTGTTTACTAAAATAGAACCCTACCACAAATACATGGTAGGGCTCAAACTGTTAATTAAAAATCGATTCCAATAGCAGTACCATTCCGGCTTGAATCGGCAACTCCTTTGTAGATGCCCTCTTTCTGATCAATCCAGATACTTTGGACATTTCCAATCACAGTCGGATTTTCTCCGAATTTATGGCCTAGCTTGCGCAATGCATCCATTGCCTCTTCAGGAATACCTTCCTCATATCGGTAGGAAGATGTGTTGTTCGTATAAATTCTAGGCTCCTCGACAGCTGCTTTCAGTTCCATGTCGTAGGCAATGGAGTTAATGATCGTTTGAAGAACTGATGTGATGATTGTCGGTCCACCCGGAGAGCCGACTGTGAGAACAGGCTTACCGTTTTCAAAGACAATCGTTGGTGTCATGCTGCTGAGCGGCCGCTTGTTCGGTTCCACTTGGTTCGCTCCTCCAGGCATGGCGTCAAAATCAGTCAATTCATTGTTAAGCATAATACCATATCCAGGTACCATGAGGCCTGTGCCGAATAATTGCTCAATGGTAGTTGTATAGGAAACGACATTCCCCCACTGATCGGCAACAGAGAAGTGTGTCGTTTCGCCTGGCTGTCCGTCCTTCGGCTGTTCTACAATGACGGTTTCCTGTTTCGTATTTTGATACGCCCAAGGATCACCTGCCGTCGGTTTTTCGATCATTTTATCCAGGCTAATTAAATTGAGACGTTCTTGAATATAATCGGGATGCAATAAACCTTCTAATGGTACATCAATGAATTCTGGATCTCCCGCATAAGCAGCGCGATCCGCGTAAGCTAAATGCATCGATTCTGCGAGCAGGTGATATTTTTCCCATGATTTCACGTCGTATTGAGACAAATCGACTCCGTCGAGAATGCCGAGCATCTGAAGCAAGAAGACTCCGCCTGAACTTGGTGGAGGCATGCTGGCAATTTGGTAGCCTTTATATTCTCCCCAAATCGGCTTGTCCATTGTGACATCATACGCTGCCATATCTTCAACTGTTAATGACCCGCCGTATTGCTGAACGACGTCCGCTATCGCTTTGGCTATTTCTCCTTTATAGAAAGCATCCGTGCCTTCCGTTTTGATGAGTGTAAATGCTTTGGCCAAGTCCTTTTGAACGAGCAGATCGCCTTCGCGCAACGGATTTCCGTTTGGAACGAATACATTGCCGGCTGCCGTCCGATAAAGCATCGCTTTGTTATCCTCAATCGCTTGTGCTAGGACAGAGTCGATGGGAAAGCCATCTTCGGCCAATTGGATGGATGGGTCAATCAATTTTTCCATCGACATCGTTCCCCAGCGTGCCAGCGCTTCTTCAAGCCCTTTCAGTGTACCCGGAACGCCAACGGCCTTGCCGCCAGTCGCTCTTTCTGCGAATGGAATAGGGTTTCCTTTATCGTCCAAGAACATATCCGGTGTTGCTCCGGCTGGCGCCCGTTCCCGGCTATTCAGTATTTGTGTTTCTCCTGACTCGGCGTCATAGTACATGAGAAAACCGCCACCACCGATACCTGACATCATCGGCTCTGTGACATTCAATGCAAATTGGATCGCAACCGCCGCATCAACTGCATTTCCTCCATTTTTCAGCACGTCAGCGCCAATTTGGGTTGCAAGTGGATGTGCTGTTGTCACCATGCCGTCTGTTCCAATCGCCACTTGACGTAGATTGTCATAACTCATGTCCCATTCTTTAGCGAAAGCGCCCCCAGGCACCATGCTACATGTCAGTAAAATAATTAAAGCTACAGCAAACCAATTTTTTACACTCTTCCTCATTGTCCCACCCCTTCAATAGTAGTTTTCAACGCTAATTCCCTTTCCTGTTAGCTCCTTTCGATTTGATATGAATATTACAGAAAAAATATCTGCAATAATATGATTATATTTAATTGATAGATAAATCGCTAACTATCTACTTCGAGAATAGAAACTTTAGGGTTTCTTAAGAAAAGGAATGACGATAACTAGGGGAGAATCGAAGACAAATTAAAAAGAGTACAGGAATAGTGTTACAATCCTGTACTCTCTTCTTTATCGTTTCATATTATCTTTTTCATTACCTCATCCGATTTTATCCTCATCTACAATATCCTCCGGTTCTTTTACCAAATAATATTTTCCTTTCGTCAGGAAGGCGATGACCACCGTAAGGATGGAGGCAAGCAATGCAGCAAAGAAGGCGGCCGTTGTTTCTAAGAACAGCCCCATGTAGCCAAGAGCGGCAATGGTGCCCAGAACGCTGGCGACAATGAGTGAAATCGTGCCGACGGGATTCCACTTATATAAGTACTCTTGTCGGGCTACGTAATACGTCGGTCCAATCTTCAGCCATTTCTTGACGACCAAAGCATCGGTCACTAGGATAGCAGCCCATGCAAGCAGGAATACTCCTTGGAATGTCATGAGTGTGTCGACATGTTCCACAATATTAGACAGCATAAGAAGGATCGCCGTCACGCCGGCGAACACGACCCAAAATCGGCGGCCGGGTGTAAAGTGAAAGATGTTCTCGAAGAAGTTGGAAAGCGAGAGCGAGCTGCTGTAAATATTCGTTACATTAATTCGCAGCTGGGTGAGCATCGTGAAAAGGGCACCGCCGATGCCAAGCAGCAGAACGATATAGACGCCGGGATCCGATTCGAGAAAACGGACGCCGAACCAGATGCCGAGCCCGCCCATGACGCCAAAACAGAAAATCTGCGGAATAAAACCGATTGCCACAGAACCGATTTTTATGTCAGAAGGCTTCAAAAAACGTGCATAGTCGGAGGCGAGAAGAGCAGTTAACCCCATAATGCCATGATGCATCCCGATGCAAAGCAGTAACGCTTCGCCGCCGATTTGTACACCTTCCGGCATATAAGTGAAAACAGAGCCTTGATAAATGGAAGGTTGATAGAGGGAAACGATAATCGCTGTCAGCAGAAAGAGAATGAATAGGGGGAGAGACCATTTCTGCAATTTATCCAATTGGTCGATTCCAAACCAATTGAGGGGGATGACGATGGTACCGAATAGTACAATGAGTGTCCATTTCGGCAGGGAAGGGAAAAAGTAGTGAACTGCGGAAACTAAAATGAGCCCTTCAAATGCGCAATACATGATGAAGTTCGAAGCGTAGATTAATGATGTCAGAGATGAACCGATGTAGCCGAAGCCACCGCTCCGCGAGAGAAGATTAACATTCATGCCAGACTTGGCAGATAGGTAGGCAACAACGGTTCCAAGCAAACCGGCGACAAGTATCGCATAAGCAGAGGAAATCATCGCATTGATTGCTCCGAATTTAAGCGCCATCACACTTCCCATTTGAAAATAAAAAATAGCTGTCGCAATTCCGAATGTAATATTCGTGATGCTTAACCAGCCTTTGGTTCGGTCCTTCCGAGGAACCCGGTCCAAAGAATAATCATCGGCAGGGGCAATCGTAGTCTCGTCAATATTTTTTTGTGTCAGTTGGATACGCCATCAACTCCTTTTATTGTATTTTTGAAACGACTTTATAAGCATAACAATAAAATCATGCATTTTCAAACTTATATTAAGGAAGTATGTGGAATGGATTTATATTTTTATTGAATAACTTATATGATGTGTTGTTAAAAAATAAAATTTCGATGTGCTTTTTGAGATGTAGTTGAATAAGAAATGACTCTCTTTTGTTCAGAAAATGTTCAGAGGCGACTAGTAAAATGGTGATAGGTCTATAGGCGGCTTTATATCAGCCTAACCCCATATATAAACAGTAGGCGGTGGAAGTGTAAGAACTATACATAAGAACATTTGACGAATGGTGTATGAACTAAGAAAAGAGAGAGGGTTATCACAAGTATGCGAATGAACAAATGGGTAAAGATTTTTCTAGTTTTCGTTTTAATTGTCCAGCCGGTCTACTTGGGTGGTTTTGGGAAACAGGCAAACGCCAGTGTACCGACTTTTGCAGCAGGCGATGGATCAGCAGCACATCCATACCAGATTGCTACACCGGAACAGTTGAACGAAGTCAGGAATTATTTGGACAAACATTTTGTCCTGGTAAACGATATAGATGTAAGTTCATATGAAAATTGGGAGCCGATCGGTGGTACGACCAATCCGTCTTCTTCCCCCGTTGCTTATTTTACGGGAAGTTTTGATGGGGATGGACATACCATTCGTAATTTACGTATTAAGCGAATTGACTCCGCACATGTCGGTTTATTTGCGAGTCTGAAAAACGCCACCATCCAAAATGTGAATTTGGAGAACGTGGATATAGAAGGCCACCGGTATGTCGGTGGACTGGCCGGAGACCAATTTCAAGGGGAAGTTTCCAATGTTTCGGTTTCAGGAAAAGTAGTCGGACCGAATAATGATCCAGCCATGGAAGAGAAATTTGGCGGTTTGATCGGTTTAAATACGTCAGGGGTTATTTCTAATAGTTCAGCGCATGTGGATGTAGTTGGCTATACGAATGTAGGTGGGCTGGTTGGGCAAAGTTTAGGGACAGTTGAACGGAGCTTTGCTACCGGTACTGTAACCGGGACAAGCTCCATTGGCGGCCTTGTCGGTTCCTCTCGTACAGGAGCAAACTCGCATATCATTAATAGTTATGCGACTGGAACTGTCACTGGCCAAGCTTTTCTTGGCGGTCTAATCGGATACGCGTACGGTGCAGAGATTAAAAACAGTTATGCAGTCGGTAAATTATTCTCGACAAGTAATAATGGAATTGGAAGTCTGGCTGGAATTGGTGAACCAACAATTATAAATAGTTTTTATGACAGTACCGTTAATCCAGAATCCAACGGAAAAGGAACTGCTAAAACAACTGAAGAAATGCAAAATAAAGAAACGTTTACAGGTTGGGACTTTGTTTCGATTTGGGATTGGGATTCCATGGTTAATAACGGGTATCCATTCCTTCGTCCAGTCGTCTTGCCAGAAAAACCACCGGTTGTAAAGCCTGGTGCTCCTACTGTTACTGCGGAGGATGAAACAAATCGCATCACCGGATTGGATAGTACAATGGAATACTCTGTGGACAATGGAGAAACTTGGATTGATGTTGTATTAGAACATGAGCCAGTTTTTACAGGGAATGTAACGGTTCTCATCCGTATTCGTGAAACTGGGACGGCTCCAGCGGGTGAGGTCGCAACAATTTATTTCACCGAAGATCCAATAGTGGATGAGGGAGTGCAGCTAACACGCACAAAATCTGTATTTGCCGGAGATAATATTTCCTTCTTGCTGGATGAGGAGAATCGTTTATGGTCTCTTGGCAGCAATGGCTCAGGAAGACTTGGTATCGGAAAGAACGATATGGAATTGGGGAAAGTCAATATTCCTGTCCAAGTAAATGCTGTAACCGACATTGTTAGTGTCAGCGCCTATAAGTTTCATGTGGCTGCAATTGATTCGACGGGTGACCTGTATATCTGGGGATCTAACGATAAGAGACAGCTTGGACTAGGCAGCGCAGCTTTACAGGTGAACACACCTGAAAAAGTGGAGACAGATGCAACGGGTGCTGTTTTCGGCAACGTCGTGTCGGTTGCTACGGGTCTTTGGCATACCCTTGCTGTAAAAGCAGACGGTACGGTTTGGGCATGGGGCAATAATGACAATGGCCAGCTCGGGACAGGAGATAATTCTTCTTCTGAAAAACCAGTTCAAATCGTCGGGTTGCAAAAAATCGTGGCAGTCGCTGCTTCAGATAGCAGCTCCATGGCATTAGACAAAGACGGCCGTGTTTGGACATGGGGAAATAATTGGAGCGGCCAATTGGGGCATGGAGATAAGCTCTCTCTCAATAAACCCAAGCGCATAGAAAGCATAAGCGATGTGAAAGAAATTGAAATGGAAGATTATCATGCGGTTGTATTGAAAAATGACGGTACAATCTGGTCATGGGGAAACAATGCTTACGGCAAACTCGGCAATGGCACAAAAGTGGACTCTTGGACACCTGTTCAAGCGAAAAACATAAGCGGTATTGTATCCATGGTCGCTGGTACTAGTCACACAATGGCGCTTGACGGCGAAGGGAATGTTTGGTCGTGGGGCATGAACGGCTTCGGATTGCTGGGCCATCCGGAAGTGGAGGGAGATGTGTTGGAGCCAGCCAAGATTAACGGCCTGGAACCTATCATTTCGATTTCCACAGGCCCTTATCATACTCTCTTAGAAAAAGAGGATCATACCTTTTGGGGAATGGGAATGAATATGAGCGGGGCGATTGGGCTTGAAAAAGATAAACAGGTAATGCCAGTTGAGATTTATTTCGCTTCGACCATCCCAGATCAAAAGGCGATTGAACTAGTGAAAGAACAGCTGGCGATCGGCTATATACAAGGCGATTCTGCAAAATCGGTGACAGGCAATTTGTCCTTCCCGGCATCAGGCGATTACGGGACAGTCATCACATGGGAGACAAGCCGGCCAGCTGTCGTTGAGGCGAATGGGACGGTTCATCGACCTGCTGAAACGGAACATAATGAGCAGGTCACAATCACCGCAACCATTACAAAAAATGAAGCGATTGTTACAAAGGAATTCAATGTAACTGTGAAAAAGTCGAACTTCTGGGTGAGAGATTTTGACACGTTCACCAACGTCAGAGATTTGGAATTTGACGCGGCAGGCAATGTGTATATCATTCACAATGGTGAGCTGTTGAAAAAACAAGCTGGTTCAGATGAATGGGTGTCGATGTCGGATGAGTTGAGCAATGGTTTATTGGATGTGGCCATTACTACAGATGGAACTGTCTATGCTGTGCAGAGCCATTATGAAGGTTATCAAAATGTAAACCGCTTGTTAAAGTGGTCAAGCGAAGGATGGGAATTGATAGAGGATGGATTAGGCCATACAGCTGGGATTACGGCATCCGGCAACGAATTGTTTGCTTTCGGCCATACAAATGTAGAAGGGCAATTCGTTCGCGGAGTGAAAATGGTGAATGAAAATGGCGTCTTTGATCGTACTGGAGACCGCACGTTTGCCGATCTTTCTTCTATTGCAACGGATGAAAACGGAGCGGTTTATTTATACGAACGTGCAAGCGGGTCAGAGCGGCCGCAAACTCTCTATAAGTTAGTTGAGGATGCCTGGAGCCCGTTTGACATGCAAAATGTCGAAACAAAAATTATCTCATTTATTGATGTGGACTCAGAAGGCAACTTATACGCGGTAGGCTATGATCAAAGCTTACAATCTATCGTTGTATGGAACGGCGTACTGCGAGATCAAACAGTTGACGTTTTGGATACGGAAGATAGCATGAGCTTCTATAATCCATCTTCCATTAAAAAATATGGTGACTGGATATATGTCGTTACGCCTAAGGGGATTTACAAGAAAAAGGTCGGTTCTAACGGGGGTACAACACCGCCTGATCAAGGTGGATCAAATCTACCAACAAATGGTGGCGGGGATAATCCTTCTACACCTCCGGGCAATGGAGGAACGGATCCGAATCCGCCAAGTAATGGTGGTTCAAACCCAAATCCGCCGGGCACTGAAGGTGGGGGGACGAAACCAACTCCTCCAAGTGGAGAAGATATCGAAAAGCCTTCTAAACCTGAATTTCCATCTAAACCGACAACAGAAGAAATTGTCGTTGATGTAGACGGGGAAGACGGTTCCAACCTGACGAAAACGCCGATAACCCGGACGACTGAAACGGACGGAACTGTGAAAGATAAGGTATCCATGTCTGAGGCTATTGCGAAAGACACAGTTAGCAAAGCGAAAGAAAAAGGCATGGATACGGCGCGGATCATCATTCCGGACAAGGATGATAAGGTCTCCGAAATCACTGTGAAAATTCCGAAGTCCGCATTGAAACAATTGAAAGAAGGCAAGTTGAATGTGGAAATTGTGACGGCTAGTGGCATGATCTCTATTCCGGCCGCTTCTATCACAAGTTTCGACGAAGACTTATACTTCCGTATCATCCCAATCAAGTCGGCATCCGAACAGAAGAAGGTCGAAGAACGGGCGAAAGCGGAGAAGCTGATTCAGGATGCGATTCAAAACAATACCGTCCAAGTGCTCGGCCGTCCGATGGAAATTGAAACAAATATGCAGAATCATACGGTATCGATAGTTCTTCCAATTGAAGAAAACTTGCCTAAGGATGAGGCAAAGCGGAAAGAGATCGTAGATCATCTCGGCATTTTCGTTGAGCATAGTGACGGGACAAAGGAATTGATTCCAGGGGAACTCGTGAAAACGACAGATGGCTCTGCCGGCATTGAGTTCTCTGTTACGAAGTTTAGTACGTTTACGATGGTTTATTTAAAAGGCTGGAATGATGATCAGCAGGAAACTGCAGAGCCGATAGTCCATCAACCATATATTTATGGGGATGCCGGCAAGTTTCGTCCGAATGCATTTGTCACACGTGCACAAATGGCGGCCATGCTTGCAAGGAATTTGGACAAGCAAAGTACAGCTGACGTGACACCTTACCGTGATGTGAAGCAAAGCCATTGGGCGTACAACAACATCATGCAGATGAAGAAAGAAGGCATTATGAAAGGCGTTTCTTCTTCCGAATTTAATCCGCAGGGCGACGTGACACGCAGCCAAATGGCGCTCATCGCCTATCGCTGGATTCAGCAGGAATGCAAAAATGATGCATCTGTATCAGGCTATTGTGAATCCCTTAAAGTGAGTACGAAAGCAGGCTACAAGGATGTCTCTACGCAACATCAGGCATATGAAGCCATTGCTGTTTTAAAAGCAAATAACATCATGACAGGGTTCGAGGATGGCACATTCCGTCCAAATGAAAAATTGAAGCGTGCTCAAGCTGTGAAGGTCTTAAATCGGCTATTCAACCGCGGCCCTCTGACGGGAGTGAATCAAACGCTTTTCCAAGACGTGCCTTCCACCCATTGGGCATATGAAGAAATAGCGGAAGCTGCGATGAAGCATACTGCCATTCGAAATGATGAAGGGAAAGAAAGATTGCAATAATGGCATAGGGAAGGGGTGGCTCTACTTAAGAGTCACCTCCTTCTTTTCTATATTGATGAATAGGAAAGTGTAGAGTAAAATGTTTGCTATTACTAGAAAAATAGATCGTTCATTCTGTCATAAGGGAATAATAAAATGAAAAAATCAGTCACCATATGGAGTCTGCTGCTATTTATCGGAAGTTTTGTTCTGTTTAATCTTTATACGGGGGAATACGATGCCTATTCGCCGCTTGCCAAGAAGGGAATTCTTGATTTGCGGGACTACCGCCTTGAAGAAGGTGCGATTGAGCTGAACGGGGAATGGGAGTTTGTTCCGTACCAGTTGCTTGATCCAACCTCATTTGATGACAAGCTGGCTCAGGGCGCTCCAGTACCTTCCCTTTGGACAAAATATAACGTAGCTGGCGAACGTATGCCGAAGTATTCAAAAGGCACCTACCGCTTGCGTATTTTACTTAAGGATACTGATCAGATACTTGGAATTAAAACAACAAACATTCGCATGTCCAATGCCATATTTGCCAACGGGAAACAAATAGGGCATAGCGGAAAACCGGGTGACGAAAACACCTATTCACCCTACAATACGCCGTATACTGCTTATTTTCATGCGGGTCAAAGCGAAATTGAATTGGTGGTGCAAGTGGCAAACTACGATTATGCCACGGGTGGAGGAATCATCGGATCCATTTATTTTGGCGACCAGGAAAGCATAGAGAAGTTGAATGAGAGCTTTTTAGTATACGATTGGGTGACAATTACAGCGTTTTTTGTCATGTTTGTCTTCTTTTTAGGCAGCTGGTTGCAATTTAAAACCCCAATCGAGTTACTCCATTTTTCATTGTTCTGTCTGTCGGTCGCGCTGTACTCGGCTTCTCATAACAACAAAGTTATTATGTCGGTGTTCAAAGATTTGCCTTATGAGGTATTCCAATTTATACAAGCCTCATCCAGCCTTTTATTTGGTACCTTTCTTCTTCTATATTTCTACTTCTCTTTTAAACAACATGCGCATGTCACGGTCGTGAAATGTCTTTGCATCTTAGGTGGCGTGCTGCTGGGGTCTGCTCTATTGCCTGTCAGGATCTACTCAGAACTGCAAATAACCTATTCGTTATATCTCTTTCTTGTCATTTGCTATACGTTTTATTTGCAATATAAAACGATACGCAATAACTCCGTTGGTGCTGTTTATCTGACGATCAGCTCCGTCGCAATCTTTGTCTATTTTATTGTGGCAACATTAAATGTCATAAGTAATTACCAATTGATTATTTTGCCGCCTGTCCTGCCATTCATCATTCTGACGATGCTCTCCTTGTTCATTGCCAATCGATTTTCGCATTCCTTTTCAAAGAAAGAGGAGCTGTCCAATGCGCTCATGAAAGTGGATAAGCTCAAGGATGAATTTTTGGCCAGCACTTCCCATGAATTTTTGACGCCGTTGCACGGAATCATTGCCATTTCCCGATCCATGCTCGATAACAAAGACGGGGACATGACGAGTCGTAATAAGGAAGACTTAGAGTTGATCAATACCATCGCGGAGCGGCTATCGAACTTGGTGAAAGACATTCTGGACTACTCGAAATTGCAGCAAGGAGAGTTGCGTTTGTCGCGGGGTTCTGTCGATTTGCATTCCATTACCCATGTTGCAGTCAAAGTGTTTGAGCATCTTGCGGATAAAGATATCCAGTTGGTCAATGCCGTACCGAAAGGGCAGTATGTCTTGGCGGATGAAGGAAGACTGCGGCAGATTCTATACAATCTGCTAGATAACGCAGTGAAATATACCGACCAGGGAAGAATCGAAGTAAGTTGTCTTGTACACGACGAAATTGTGGTCATTCAAGTGAGTGATACAGGCATTGGCATACAGAAAGAACATTTTGCTACATTGTTCGAGCCCTTCCAGCAGTTTGAAAACTCGATCGGAGGAACGGGGCTCGGTTTAAGTGTGACGAAACAGCTGGTGGAAATCCAGGGAGGTCAAATTGAAGTGGCCTCAGTTGTCGGAGAAGGAACAACTTTCTCCTTTACATTGCCTGCGGCAGTTCGAAGCAGCTCACCTGCAGCCTTCGAGCCTGCGAAACATAGCACTGGCAAGCAATCTATCCATTTTTCTCTGCCTTATCGAAATAAGAAAGGTGAAAAGAGAATATTGATAGCGGACGACAACCATGTGAATTTGAAAGTCCTGATTGATGTGCTCGAATCCGAATATTATTCGGTCATTGCAGTGGATAACGGCGAAGCGGTGCTTACGGAAATTCAAAGTGACCCAGAGATCGACTTGATCATCTTAGATATTATGATGCCAGGCCTATCGGGATATGAAGTAAGCCAGCAAATCAGGAAAATCTATCAGCTGACAGAATTGCCGATCTTGATGCTGACAGCTGCCATTAACCCGGACGACATGATTGCCGCTTTCCAATCCGGAGCAAATGACTTCTTGCATAAGCCCTTCGCTTCTTCTGAATTAAAGACGAGACTTCGAAACCTTCTTCTTATGAAGGAATCGTCCGAAGCGATTACGAAAATGGAAGTTGCTTTTTTGCAGGCGCAAATTAAACCGCATTTTATCTACAACGTTTTAAATGCGATATTATCTTTAAGCTATACAGATATCGGAAAAGCCCGTTCCTTGATCAACGACTTTGCCACGTTTTTACGAGGAAGCTTTGCTTTTGAAAACACGAGTCAGCTCGTCCCTTTGGAGAGAGAGTTGTCGTTAATCAAATCCTATGCCAACATTCAGCAAATCCGCTTTCCTGAAAAAATGGTACTGGATGTGGATGTAGAAGAAGGTCTGCAATGTTTGATCCCACCGCTGCTATTGCAGCCGCTTGTTGAAAATGCCATACTGCATGGCTTACGGAATACGAATGTGCAAGGTGTTGTTACAGTCACGGCGAAACGAACGGCGGACCATGTGCTATTCCGAGTGACAGATAACGGAGCAGGTTTTCAGAAAGAAGAATTAGAGCGAGTGTGGGAGATGGACGAAAAGCATCGCCGCGGAGTGGGGCTATGGAATATTGCCAAGCGGCTAAAGCATTTTGAACAGGCTTCCATTTCGATTCAAAGTGAAGGACAAGGCACAACCGTTGATATTGAATTTCCGTTTATAAAAGAGAATCAGAAAGGAAGAGCAGACTTTGCTTAAAGCCATGCTAATAGATGATGAGGTGCTGGCGTTATCCTTGCTGGAAGCGATGCTTAAAGAAGTGGGGGGAGTGGAAGTACTCGGAACATTCACAGAGCCCATGGAAGGATTGCAGCAAGTGAAGCTTCTCGAACCAGATGTATTGTTTCTTGATATTGAAATGGCTCAACTAACCGGATTAAAGCTGGCGGAGAGCGTCAACATCCACGCGACCGACATCGTCTTTGTGACGGCATATGATCACTATGCCTTGGAAGCCTTTTCCGTACAGGCGTTGGATTACATTTTAAAACCGATTGATAAAATGCGTTTACAGCGGGCGGTGGAGCGGTTATGGAACAGGAAAGCTGGCGAGTTGCTACAGCGAAGAAAGCAATCCAGGGTACAAGTGCACTTATTAGGCAGCTTTCAATTGAATGGAATCGAACAACAACCAATAAAGTGGCGAACAAAAAAAGTAAAGGAACTATGTGCTTTTTTGATACACCATGGGCAACCTGTCCATCGCGATGCGGTCATCGAAGCTCTATGGCCCGATATTCCCATAGAAAAGGCTTCGACGCTGCTTCATACGACGATCTACCAATTGCGCAAAGCCTTCAAGGATGCTGACATCGAGCATTCCATCCGATTTACCGACGAACGATATAAATTGGCTGTCGAGATGGACCTTGACGTAGATTTGTTAAATCAACATCTTCAAGCAGGGGAGATCGGACCACTTCTTGAACTTGCTCAACAGGATTATTTAGTAAAGGAAGATTATCCATGGGCCACGGCAAGGCGGGAGACTCTCCAAAAGCAGATCATCCAAGTTCTTGAGAAATTTATTCAATCTGCTTCAGAGCCGGTTAAGAGGGAACCTATCTTTAAGAAGACGCTGGAAAGGTTGATCACGTTTGATCCTTGGGATGAACGGTACTTGCTTGAGCTTTTTAAGTGTCTCGTTGAAGAAGGGAAACAGAACGAGGCGGTTGAAGTAATTGAGACGTTTCGGCGAGAGTTGGCTACGGAACTTGGGATGGTGCCAAGTGAAGAGTTTGAGGGAGTAGTGGGGCGCTTGTTGACAGAGGGATGACTTGTTAACCTCTTAACTGCCATTAATGAAAAAGAAGCCTGCTGTATTTCTTGTAGTAGCGGTATTGAAGTGCGGGTGTCTACGTTTATGCTCATGGGCGGCCTTTTTCTGTTCCGTGCGGACTACGGATTTATCGGCTGATTTTTTATCCAAAGCTAGCAAGTCTTGATGGCATGTCTGATGCTCGTCTTCACACTATGTATACCTCCCATTCTTACAATATGCTGTAAAAGTACAACAGTACCGAAACTACTTCAATTGGAAGAAACAGATTTGAAAGAATAGTCCGTTAGTGTTAAACTGAATTACTTGCCGCCTCTCATAGGAAGATAGTTTAGAGGCGGTGCATGAGCAGGGGGTAAATGAAGTGAAAATAAGACTAGGTGTAGTGGGGGCACGTGATTCGATTGGAATAGTCAGGAAGGTGGTGAAAGAGTTCCATGAGATCATCATGCTTCCTTTCCCATATGATTCGATGGAAGAAGTGTTAGACATCATTCCGAAAAATCGATTGCAAGTGGATCAGTGGTTTTTTGCGGGACAAGCGCCTTACCATCTCGCGGTGGACCATCAGGTGATCCGGGCAGAAGAAGGGAGTTTTGCTCCGCTCAATAGCAGCAGTATCTATAAGACACTGTTGCAAGCACAATTGCAGGAGAATCGAATTTTTCACAGGATTAGCTTGGATACATTCCAAGGAACGGAGAGTGAATTGAGAGCTGAACTTCCTTCGATGGAGCTCCATACCTTTCCTTATTCCGGTTATATTCCGGTTGAAGAAATTGTTAAGTTTCATTTAGATTTGATTGAGCAGGGCAAAGTGGAAGTGGTTATTACGTGCATCAAGCGGGTGGATAATATTTTGAAGGAGATGGGGATTCCTTGTTATCGTGTTGCGCCTGATGAGAATTCAATTCGGCTCATTATCCAGTATTTGAAGCAGCGCGGGGTGTCCCAATGGTATCGGAAAGCGCAGATTGCGATTACGGGAATTGAAGTTTTGCCATCCACTGTCGATGAACAGTTTTCGTATAAAGTAAAATACCGGGAGCTGGAGTTGAAGCGCTTGTTGCTCGAATATGCCGAAAGTGTGAATGGTTCTTTTGTAGAGATCGGGGACAGCCGGTATTTCATTTATGCAACGCGCGGCGAGGTAGAGCTGCAGTTGAAGGAGAACTCATTGTTCGCATTGATTAATCAAGTGAGTCTTCGCAGTAAATTTGCCATTAAAATTGGTGTCGGCTACGGAATCACTTCCTTGGAGTCGGAACAGAATACCCGCCTGGCCATTCAATATGCGAGGAGCAAGCAAGCCGGAAGCATTATTACGGTGGATGAAAACAAGAAAGTTTCAGAAATCGAACAGCAAGACTATGAAATTTCGTATGATGGCCGTTCTCTCTTTGACGAATGGGGTAATCAGCTGAAGGAAGCGAATATTAGCTCCGCCACGCTCAATCGCATTCATTCACTCGCTTTGCACTACAGGAAAACCGATATTACATCAAATGAATTAGCGAGTTGGATGAACAGTACCGACCGCAATGCGAGAAGAATCCTGATGGAGTTGGAGAGTGCGGGCCTAGTGGAAGTGATGGGCGAAGAACAATCTGGACAGCGGGGACGGCCCCGTAAAGTGTACCGACTTAGCTTTTTGGAATCACAAGAAAACGAATGAAATACCAACAGGTAGATTAAAAATCTATCTAGTTGGTATTTTTTTAATATAATTAATAGATTTTATTGACAAACAATTGCAAACAAATTAATATTAACGGAACGATAAAGGAAAATTCCTTTAATCGTTCTGAGCAGGAACAAAATAACTTCGGTATGCCTTCAAAAAGCCAGGCAGTATGCTGGCGAGACCTATACATATTGGATGAAGTAAAGGGCATCCAGCACTGCGTTGCTATGTGAATAGTGGAGGCGTGGCATACATCACATTGGCTTCCTTTGCCACAAATGTGGAGTCGACCTACGACAGTTGGGAGAGAACATGACAAGGAATGGGGGAGAGGATTTGCGTGAAATTGTATTTACAGCGACAGGGGACTCTTTTATTACAAGGAGGCTGCCCGGAGAGGACGACCGTTTCGACAAGCTGTCATCGCTCTTGAAAGAGGCGGATGTCCGTTTTACGAACTTGGAAGTGACCATTCACGATGGGGAAGGCATTCCGGGTGCAGTGAGCGGCGGGACATGGGCAAAAGCCAAGCCTTCCGTTTTGCAGGATATCAAAAGCTACGGATTTAATCTCGTCGCTTGGACAAACAACCATACGTTGGATTATTCCGTGCCGGGGTTATTGGCAACGGAGCGTTACTTGGAGGAATACGGCTTTGTTCATGGCGGTGCCGGAGCCAATTTAGCAAGCGCTGCAGAGCCGAGGTATTTGGAGACGACAGCAGGGCGTGTCGCCATGATCGCAGCCACTTCAACATTCCATGAGTCATGGGCAGCTGGAGATCAACGGCCCGATATGACGGGGAGACCCGGAGTCAATCCGCTCGGATTTGACACAGTGCATCTCGTTTCAAAGGAACAGCTGGAGCAATTGAAACAAATTGCCGCTTCTACTGCCATCAATGCCACACAGAATCTCAGCATCAAAGAAGGGTTCAAAAAAGAACAGACGGATGGCGTTTTTTCGTTTGGCGGCCATCTGTTCCAGGAAGCCGACCATCCTGGAAAAATGACGACTCCTGCTGCAAAAGATATGGACCGGGTCATCCGCAGCATCCATGAGGCGAAAAGGCAGGCGGATTACGTGTTTGTCAGTCTCCATGCCCACGAGATGGAAGGGGAGGACAAAGAAAAGCCCGCACGTTTCATCGAGACATTTGCAAGAAGATGCATAGATGAGGGAGCCCATATGGTTGTCGGCCATGGTCCCCATATACTTCGCGGGATCGAAATCTACAAAAACAGGCCAATTTTTTATAGCCTTGGTAATTTTATATTTCAAAATGAGACGGTCGCTCACTTGCCGGCAGATTTCTATCAAGCGTACGGGTTGACGGACCAACATAATGTGGCGGATGCACTGGATACAAGAAGCCGGAGCAATACGATCGGATTCGGTATCAACCCGTCTATCTGGGAAACTGTTTTGCCCATTTGGAAAATGAAAGATGGGGAACTGACGGAGCTGGTGCTTCACCCGGTTGAACTGGGATTCGGAAAAAAACGGTACGAACGGGGATGGCCGGAACTGAGTGCCAATCAAGCAATTCTGGAACGATTATGCGAGCTGTCCAAGGCATACGGGACGGAAATTGAAATCGACGGTGGGGCAGCGAAAGTCTTGCTTCATTCGCAATTGCCGGTATAGGTTGTAAACGCTTTATTTGAATAAAACAAAACGGGAGGAATGGATCATGAGAAAGTTTGGCTGGTTTCTAATGACGTTGTTGCTGTTAGTACTGCTTGTGGGGTGTAGTAGTGAAGATAAGAAAAGCGCGGAGGAAGACGGCACAAAGAGCGGCGGCATGCTGAAAGTTGCGATCAGTGCGCAGCCTCCGACATTGGATGTGCATTTGACGACGTCTTCGGATGCGATTAACGTGACCTCCAATATTTATGAAACGCTTGTCACGCAAAATGGAAAGCAACAGGCAGTGCCGATGTTGGCTGAATCCGTGGAGACTAGCGACGATGGCTTACTGTACACATTCAAATTGCGCCAAGGCGTCAAGTTCCACAACGGCAATGAAATGAAGGCAAAAGACGTTGTTGCCTCCATGAACAGATGGCTTGAAAAATCTTCGCGCGCCAAACTTCTTTTGGAAGGGGCAACGTTTGAAGAGAAAGACGAATACACAGTGGAAATGAAACTGCAGGAAACTGCATCGGATGTGCTAGATATTATGGCGGGGAGAGGCCAGTTCCCGGCGATTATGCCAGCTGAAATTATCGAATCGGCCAGTGATGATGGCGTTTCCGAATACATTGGAACGGGACCTTTTAAATACGTCGAATGGAAGCAGGATCAATATATCAAGCTTGAGAAATTTGAAGATTATGCAGAGGCGGATGGTGAGCCAGACGGACTAGCTGGCCGGAAGACGGTGTACGTGGATGGTGTAGAATTCCATATCGTGACCGATTCTTCTACACGGATGGCTGGTGTGCAGACAGGCGAGTATGATATCGCCCTTAACATGCCATTCGATAACTACGATCAATTAATGAGCATGAGCCAATTGAAGACATATGCTTCATTCGATAACGGAACGATCAATGTAGCTTATAACAAAAAGTCCGGTATTATGACGAATCCGGAAATCCGCAGAGCGATTAACACGGGAATTGATGCGCATGCAGTCATGCTAGCGGCAGTTGGCAATGAGCAGCTGTTCAAGTTGGATCCTGGCTATATCAGTCCTGACAATATCGACTGGGCAACGGATGCCGGAAAAGAGCAGTACAACCTGGCTGACGTGGAAAAAGCGAAACAAATGCTGAAGGACGCAGGTTACAACAATGAAGAAGTTATCCTCTACTCGACAGGTGATTATGATCACCAATACAATGCTTCCGTCGTATTGAAGGAACAGTTATCGAAGATGGGAATCAACGCGAAGTTAGAGATTTACGACTGGCCCACGTTGCAGGAAAAGCGTTCGAATCCTGAAAATTGGGATGTCATGATTCTTGGGACGGGTTATGTAACGACGCCTTCTCAATTGCTAGTCATTAACCCGACATTCCCTGGATGGACGGAAGATGACAAGGTGACTGCTATGCTTACGGAAATCCGCAAGGCGGAAACGAAAGAGGCGGCAAAGGAAAAATGGGCGGAGCTCCAGCAATACATGTGGGATGATTACATGCCGCATACGTTGTTCGGACACTACGCATCCATTATCACAACAACAGACCAATTGGAGGACTTGATCATTTTCAATAATGCGCTCCTCTGGGAAGTAAAGAAGAAGTAATGACAGAAAACGGCTCTTCTTACTCAATGAAGGTAAGGGCCGTTTTTCTAAGTATCAATCTGATTGTAAGCCGAATGAAGGGAGGAACTTCTGATGAAGACGTATTTTTTGAAACGGATCTTGTCGCTGATTCCTGTATTGTTTGTCGTCTCCATTGTCATCTTCTTGATCATCCATATCACACCGGGTGACCCGGCTGCCATGTTGCTTGGAGAAGAAGCGACGGATGCAGATATCCAACAGCTCCGCGTGCAAATGGGCTTGGATGAGCCACTTGTCGTCCAGTATTTCCATTGGATCACAGAGGCGGTTCAAGGCAATTTGGGAACTTCGTATTTCATGAAAGAACCAGTGATGGTTTCCATTCTCAGCCACTTGGCGCCGACTATTTCAGTGGCCATCATGGCCGGCATCATTTCGTTGCTTATTTCCATTCCGATCGGTATTTTGGCAGCAACGAAAAGGGGCACAAATACAGACCGTACGGTAATGGGGTTCTCGTTAATCGGCATGAGCGTTCCTAGCTTTTTGCTCGGGCTGTTTCTGATTCTTTTATTCGGGGTTAAGCTGCAATGGCTGCCTGTCGCGGGATTTCGGCCGATTACGGCTGGATTCTTTGAACACATTAAATATCTCATTTTGCCGTCCATCGCCCTCGGTTCGATGCATGCGGCTTTGATTGCACGGATGACTCGCTCCAGCTTGCTGGAAGTATTGAACATGAACTACATAAAGACAGCCCGCTCAAAAGGGGTCGGTGAATTCTTGCTGATTATGCGGCACACGCTGCGCAATGCATTCCTTCCGATTCTGACGGTAATTGGGCAGACATTCGGCTCATTGATTGCCGGGGCTGTCGTCACCGAAACGATTTTCAACATTCCGGGGATCGGACAGCTGATCATCAATTCGGTGGAACGGCGCGATTACGCGGTCATTCAAGGGGTCGTCCTGTTTGTCACATGCACGTATGTATTGATCAACCTGGCTGTTGACTTATTGTATGGGGTTGTCGATCCGCGCGTCAGATTGAGCAAAAAATAAAGGGGAGGGATCGGTATGCAGGTGATTCAGGAGGAAAACAGTACATTCCAAGATGATTTTAAACAGGCGAAAAAGCGCTTGAAGAAACAGCAGAAGCTGCTCGTGTTCCGGCGCATCATGCGCAATCGGGGAATTGTGATCGGTGGCAGCACGATGATTTTCTTATCCCTCTTTGCCCTGTTCGGACCGCTTATCGTTTCGTTCGATCCATATGAAATGATCGTGACCGACCGGCTGAAGGCTCCGGGAGGCGATTATCTTCTAGGGACAGATAATTTTGGGAGGGATTTGCTGACCCGCATGGCCTATGGAGCCCGGGTTTCCTTGAGTGTCGGGCTTTCCGTCGCCTTATTGTCCTGTTTGCTTGGCATGATTATTGGTTTGCTCGCAAGCTATTTCAGGTCGCTCGACAATATATTGATGCGGATTTGTGATGGGTTGATGGCCATACCTGGGGTGTTGCTTGCCATCGCTTTGGTTGCTGCACTTGGACCGAAAAAAGAAAACGTCATCATCGCGTTGACAATCGTGTTTATTCCGAACGTTGCCCGGGTTGTCCGCTCCGCCGCAATCGTAGTTCGAGAAGAGACTTATATAGAAGCAATCCGTGCGCAAGGGGCAAAAACTTGGCGGATTATCGTCCTTCACATCGCACCGAATACAGTAGCGCCGCTTGTCGTACAGGCTTCCTTCATCTTTGCGGATGCCATCATTACGGAGGCGGCATTGAGTTTCCTTGGTGCTGGAATTCCCGCGCCGGATCCGAGCTGGGGAAATATTCTTCACGACGGAAAGGTCGTTATTTTCACTGCCTGGTGGATGACCGTTTTCCCTGGGATTCTGATCGTTCTTTCCGTACTGGGCCTAAACCTGCTGGGGGATGGCATACGGGATTATATCGATCCGCATACGACGAAATAAGGATAGAAGCCGGTGGAATGAGAAGGAGGAGGGCCTGAAATGAATCCTGAAAAATTATTGGAAGTCAAACGTCTCCGGACGCATTTCAAGACGGAGACCGGAAGCGTGACCGCCGTCGATGATGTTTCCTTTCATGTGAATAAAGGCGAGATTCTCGGGATAGTCGGAGAGTCGGGATGCGGTAAGAGTGTGACATCCCAAAGTATTCTCCGGTTGTTCGATGAAAAGTACTTGGTGAAGTACGAAGGGGAAATCATTTTTAAAAACGAAATAGATTTATTGAAGCTGTCAAAAGCTCAAATGCGCCAGGCAAGGGGTAATGAAATCTCAATGATCTTCCAAGATCCGCTCAGTTCATTAAACCCTGTCCTGACGATCGGTTTTCAAATTGCGGAAGCGATCATGCTGCATGAGAATACATCGAAGGAAGAGGCGATGGCACAAGCGGTCGAAATGCTGCGGCTGACTGGCATTCCTTCTCCAGAAAAGCGGGTGCATGATTATCCGCACCAACTGTCCGGTGGAATGAGGCAGCGCGTGATGATTGCGATGTCCCTCGCCTGCAAACCGAGACTAATAATTGCGGATGAGCCGACGACCGCACTGGACGTGACGATTCAGTCGCAAATTCTCGATCTCATTGAAGATATTAACAAACGGTTTGAGATGGGCGTCATTTTCATCACACATGACCTTGGTGTCGTGGCGGAGTTATGCGATCGGGTCGTTGTCATGTATCTCGGCCAAATCGTGGAAGAGGCGGATATTTATAATCTGTTTGAGAATCCGATGCACCCGTATACGAAAGGGCTGATCCAGTCGATTCCGCATATGGATGGAGACCGCGATGAGGAATTGCATGTCATTGCCGGGACCGTTCCATCTCTTGAAAATGTGCCGGCAGGATGCCGTTTTGCGCCAAGATGCCAATTTGCCGATGAGCAATGCCATAGCCAGGCACCGGAGCTGCGTGGAATCGGCGATGGCCAAAAAGTGCGTTGCTGGCATGCGGAACAAATCGCTGAACGGAAGGAGGAGGAACTGTATGCGACAACCTGAAGTGGCTTCGGATAGGTTATTGCAGGAAGACAAAAGGCAAGACAACGTTCTGCTCGATGTCCAAGGGCTTACCAAGCATTTTCCTGTGAAAGGCTCATTGGATGCGTTCAATCGCAACCGGCCGTCCGTGAAAGCCGTGTCGAATGTGAGCTTCCAATTGTATGAAGGGGAAACTTTTGGGCTTGTCGGCGAATCTGGTTGCGGCAAAAGCACGACTGGCCGAACGTTGATGAGACTCATAGAACCGACCGAAGGAAAAGCGATTTACCGCGGAAAGAACATTTTTGAGCAATCAAGCAAAGAACTCCGCAAAACGAGGGAAGAAATTCAGATGGTCTTTCAAGACCCGTACTCTTCCTTAAATCCGAGAAAGCGGATTGGGAGCATACTGCAGGAACCGCTAATCATACACTCAATTGGAAAAAGGAATGAACATACAGACCGGGTAATGGATATTATGCAAAAAGTCGGTCTGCTGCCGGAGCAGTACTACCGGTTTCCCCATGAGTTTTCAGGCGGACAGCGGCAGCGGATCGGACTTGCGCGGGCGTTGATCGCAAATCCAAAGCTTGTCATTTGCGATGAACCGGTATCTGCTCTGGATGTTTCCATCCAATCGCAAATTATTAATTTGCTTCGGCGCATGCAGGGTGAATTCAATTTGACGTACTTGTTTGTGGCCCATGATATCAGTGTCGTGCGTCATATCTCTGACAGGATCGGCGTCATGTATTTGGGCAATATGGTGGAAGTTGCACCGACGGACAGTTTGATTCAAAATCCTCTTCACCCATATACGAAAGCGCTTCTTTCCGCGGTTCCGATACCGAACCCGAGGATGAAAAGAGAACGCATTGCACTGAAGGGCGAAATCCCGTCTCCATTGAATCCGCCGACAGGCTGCGTGTTCCATACCCGCTGTCCGTTTGCGACGGATCGATGCAACCAAGAGGTGCCGGAGAGCAAGGAAATGGCTCCGGGCCATTCGGTCGCTTGCCATTTATACGATTGAAAAGAGGGACAAAGATAGGGGGTAATGAGTTGAAAGAGGAAGAAAAGATATTGCTCGATTTTTTAAAAGTTGATTCCGCGTATGATGCCAGTGTGATCCCAGGGACTGAAGATTTCACGTTCATAACAAAGAAAAGCGGCCTTCCGCAAGTGTGGAAGCTGGATGAGAACGGTGAACCGTTTCAATTTATTGAAGTCCATGACCGGGTAATGAGTGTGTTTCATTCGCCTGATGGGGAAAAGACGGTGCTCGGAATTGATTCGAAAGGGAATGAAAAGCAGCAGCTCTATCTGACTGGCCGGAAGGGTGACAATCTTGAAGTGCTTGTCGAGTCGCTTGAGCATTTCCATTACTGCGGCGGCTGGTCCAAAGATGGCCGCTATGTATCTTATTCTAGCAACAGGCGGCATCCCGGCTATTTCGATGTTTTTGTGTTGGACGTCGAGGCGATGGAAACACGGCAAGTATTCACGACGGATGCAAACTGTGTTCCACTCGGCTGGTTGAACGAGGAAGAATTGTTCATTTCGGTGAAGGAAACGAACATCGACAGTTCCCTCTACATTGTGAATATCCATAATGGCAAGTCAGTTCGTGTCGGGAACGGCGATACAGCCGCGCGCTATGAGTCGCCGATTGTCGGAAAAGGAGATCGGTATGGGTATCTTCTTTCAGATTATCAGGAGGACACCGTGCATATTTGCAAGTTTCCTTTAGACAATCCGGAACAATTGGAGAAGCTGATTCATTGGGAGAAATGGGATATTGATGAGATCGCCTTATCGCCGGACGGCAAATCGTTGTCGTTTTGCCTGAATGAAGGCGGTATATCCAAATTGGGCATTTATCAAACGGAAACAGGTAACTGTGTGCTGGCGGAAGATTTGCCCGAAGGTGTCATCAGTTCCATGTCGTGGCGATCTGATGAATCCATCCTTTTCACCTTGAAGACCCCTATAAGCCCAGGGGATATTTGGGTGTATCATTTGGCTGATAAAAAAGCGAAAAGGCTAACATTTATCGGGAAGTCGGATACGGTCGGGCATCTTTGGAAGAATCCGAAACTGCATACGTACGCCTCCTTTGATGGACTGGAAGTTCCTTATTTCATTTATTCATCTGGCGAGGAAACAGATAAGCCGGCCGTCATTTATGTCCATGGGGGTCCGGAAGGGCAGACAAAAGCGGAGTATAACCCGGTCCTCCAATACTTGCTTCACAAAGGTTTCGTCGTAGTCGCTCCAAATATTAGAGGCAGCAATGGCTATGGAAGGAAGTATCTCAAGCTGGATGATGCGGACAAACGGCTGGATGCAGTTGCCGATTTGGCGAGTCTCGCAAAGGTATTGGTTTCCGCGCATGGCGTGCATCCGGATAAAATCGGCATTATGGGACGCAGCTACGGAGGATTCATGGTACTCGCAGCATTGACTCATTATCCTGATGTGTGGGCTGCAGGTGTGGACATCGTCGGCATGTCGAATTTGAAAACGTTCTTAATGAACACAGGCGAGTGGCGCAGATATTTGCGGGAGAGCGAATATGGGTCGCTTGAAAAGTACAGCGAGTACTTCGATGAAATTGCGCCGATGAATTTAACGCATCGCATCGAAGCGCCGTTGCTCGTGTTCCACGGACGGAATGACACGCGCGTTCCAGTCAGCGAGGCGGAGCAGCTCGTCCGGGATTTGCAAGCGCGGGACAGGGAAGTGCAACTGATCATCTTTGAAGATGAAGGACACCAGACGGAACGGATTGAAAACCATATTACGATGCATACCGAGACAGTGGCATTTTTCAGCCGCTATCTTGAAAAAGCGAACCCAAAGGAGTGTTTACAATGAAGAAAGCACATTTGGATATCAAAGGGTCAATCACACGGTTACTGGAAGTAGAGGCGGTACAAAAAGGGCTGTCGTTCATTAAGGCTGACAACGACAGAACGACGGAAGAGCAAATCGAACTGACAGAAATTGAGGCACCGACGTTTCAAGAGCAGGTGCGAGGAAACGTTTATAAAGCAAAATTAGAGGAAGCGGGCATCGAGGACATCACAATCGATGAGGTGGGCAATGTGTTCGGCACCCGCAAAGGAAAAGGGGACGGCCCAGCGCTTGTTCTCTGTGCCCATTTGGACACCGTGTTTCCAAGCGGCACCGATGTGAAAGCGAAATGGCGGGACGGAAAAGTGTACGCGCCTGGTATTGCGGATGACGGCAGAGGACTGGCTGTCGTGCTCGCCATTGCCAAGGCATTGCAGCATACCGAGATCGAGACGGAAGGCGACTTGATTATCGGCGCGACCGTCGGTGAAGAAGGGCTGGGCGATTTGCGCGGAGTGAAGCATTTATTCAGTTCTCGTGATGATATTGATGGTTTCATTTCCATCGAACCTGGAGAGCCGGAGCGAACGACATATCTCGGAACTGGCAGTAAGCGTTATGAGGTAACTTACGAAGGGCCTGGTGGACATAGTTTCGGCGCTTTTGGCACTTCGAATCCAATTCATGCGTTAGGAAAAGCGATAGCCAAAATATCCACCTTATCGGTCCCTGCAGAGCCGAAAACGACATACAATGTCGGCATCATCCATGGAGGAACGTCCATTAATACGATTTCAGAAACGGCGACGATGTTTGTCGATATGCGTTCTAACTCACAAGAGGAATTGCAGAAGTTGGAGACTAACGTCCTCTCTCTTATCCAGCAGGCAGCGGACGAGGAAAATGCGTTCCGCGGCAAGACGAATGAAATCACAGTGACGAGTAAATTAGTCGGCGACCGGCCGGCTGGAAGTCAATCTGCGGATGCGACCATTGTGCAAGTCGCACAGGAAACGACCGCTGCGCTCGGGTTTACGCCAGTCTTGGATGCAGCATCGAGTACAGATTCCAACGTTCCGATTTACTTGGGAATCCCGGCTGTCACCCTTGGAGGTGGAGGGAAAGCAGGCGGCTTCCACACGTTGCAGGAATATTATGATCCGACCGATGCCTATATCGGCGTGCAAAAAGTCTTCCTTACCGTACTCGCGTTGCTTGGCTGCGCGGGCATCACGGAACCTTTACTTGAAAAAAGGGAGAAGGCGGTGATGTCGCATGGAACTCACTGAAAAAGGGACGTTGGAGCAGGTGTACCGATATATCGATGAGCATAAGGAAACCTACATGAAGTGGCTTTTTGAGCTATGCGAAATTCCGAGTGTCGCTGCCCAGTCGAGAGGCATCGATGAGGCGGTCGAAGCTGTGAAAAATAAGCTTCTCGAACTGGATGCTGATGTCCAGGTGATCAAAACACCGGGAAATCCAGTAGTCTTCGGTAGTCTTCCGACATCCCGGACGACGGAGACGTTATCGTTTTATAACCATTATGACGTGCAGCCGGAAGACCCGCTCGATAAATGGGATAGTCCTCCTTTTGTTCCGACCATCCGTGATGGAAAAATCTTTTGCAGAGGCGTTGCCGACAATAAAGGAACATTAATGGCAAGGCTCTGTGCTGTCCATGCATACAAGAAAGTGCTGGGTGAATTGCCTGTGAACCTGAAATTTATCGTGGAAGGGGAAGAGGAGATCGGCAGTCCAAATTTGGAGGCATTTGCGGATGAGCATATCGATTTGATTCGAGCCGATGCGAATATTTGGGAAAATGGATTCAAAGATATTGATGGAGATCTACAAGTGAGCCTGGGGTGCAAAGGGATGCTCTATGTGGAATTGCATGCGCATGGAGCGAATACGGACTTGCACTCTGGAAGGGCGGCTATCGTGGAAAATCCTGCATGGCGGCTCGTGTGGGCATTGGCTACCTTGAAAAACGAGAAAGACGAAATCTTGATTGACGGGTTTTATGATAAAATCCGGCCGATGACTGAAGCGGAACGGAAGCTGACAGAACAGATGGAGTATAACGAAGAGGAGGACCTAAAGCAATTGGGGATTTTTCGTTATATTAACGGATTAACTGGATTCGATCTGCAGGAGAAGTTGATTTTCCAGCCGACCTGTACGATTTGCGGGATGGAATCGGGCTATACGGGGGAAGGATCGAAAACGGTTCTTCCTTGTGTGGCAAAGGTAAAATTGGATTTTCGTCTCGTATCGGATCAAGATCCGGATGAAATTCTGGAACTTCTACGCATTCATTTAGATAAACATGGATTCGAAGACATCGAGATTGTTCCTTTGAAAGGGACCCGGGCGGCGACGACTGCTTTGGAAGATCCGCTCGTCAGGAAAATCGAGCAGAATGCAATGCAGTTTTACGGCAAACCGCCTAAAATATTGCGTTCCCAGGCGGGGACAGGCCCGATGTATTCATTCTGTCAAAAGTTCGGGATTCCGTCCGCCGGTTTTGGTGTAGGGCATGCAGATTCAAGAAACCACGCTCCAAATGAGAGCATTTTTGTAGAGGATTATTTGGAAGGCATTAAGTTCATGGCGATGTTCTTGTACAATTATGCCGAGGAGGAAACGAGTTGATTGAAGAGAAGGAAAGGCAGACGGCCATAATCGAGGAACGCGTGGAGCGCGATTTCCTCGGTGAGCGGTTCTTGCCTGCAGCTGCATATTACGGAATACAATCCTTGCGTGCGCTTGAGAACTTCCCTATCACCAATGAACGTATCCACCCGCAGTTAATTTGCGCGCTTGGCGTGGTGAAAAAGGCGGCTGCCGAAGCGAATCATGAAGTGAACGGGCTGCCTGCTGATAAATACAGGGTCATCGTGGAAGCGGCACAGGAAGTGATGGACGGCAAACTCAACGATCAATTCATTGTCGACCCGATTCAAGGGGGAGCTGGCACCTCCATTAATATGAATGCTAATGAAGTGATCGCCAATCGTGCGTTGGAACTGCTCGGTCATCAAAAAGGCGACTATGGCACCATCAGCCCAAACAATCATGTCAATATGTCGCAGTCCACAAATGACGCATTCCCGACTGCCGTGAAAATAGCGGTTCATAATTTGTTGGATGACTTGATCGCTTCAGTGGAAGACCTTGTTGAAGAGCTGCAGACGAAAGAGGAACAATTCGATACCATTATAAAAATGGGAAGAACGCATCTGCAGGATGCAGTGCCGATCCGGCTGGGACAGGAGTTCGGGGCATACAAACGAGTGGTGGAGAGAGACGTGAGGAGAATCAAAGCGACTCGCACACAACTCGAAGAGATTAACATGGGAGCGACCGCTGTCGGAACAGGTCTAAATGCATCCGTACGCTACATACAACGAGTGACAGAACTGCTTAGCCAAAGCAGCGGACTCCCGCTCCGCACAGCGGAACATCTCGTTGATGCAACACAGAACACGGACTGCTACACCGAAATATCGGCTGCCTTGAAAATCTGCATGCTCAACCTGTCCAAAATGGCGAATGACTTGCGATTGATGGCATCGGGCCCGCGCACTGGGCTCAATGAACTCAACCTGCCCGCCAGGCAACCTGGTTCTTCCATTATGCCCGGAAAAGTAAATCCGGTCATGGCAGAAGTTCTCAATCAAATCGCTTTTCAAGTAATCGGAAACGACCATACGATCAGTCTAGCTTCCGAAGCCGGCCAATTTGAACTGAACGTCATGGAACCAGTGCTGGTCTATAACCTGCTCCAATCCATCACCATCATGCGAAACGGCATCGACGTCTTCCGGCGCTACTGCCTTGCCGGCATCACTGCCAACGAGGATCAATTAAAAGCAAACGTGGAAAACAGCATCGGCATTCTGACCGCACTCATTCCAGCCATTGGCTATGAAACATCTTCCCAAATCGCGCGAGAAGCTTTTGCTACGGGCGTGCCGGTGCGGGAACTTTGTTTGAAATATGATGTAGGAAGCGTGGAGGATGTGGATCGTTTACTCCGTCCGTATCCGATGACGGTTTTGCAGGGGGAGCTTTGAAGTAGTGAGAGTGCATGTAGTACCCTGGAGTTTTAGGTGAAATATGTATTAGGAAAGCCTTGCAACTGTAGAAGCTGCAAGGCTTTTTCCCATGCTCAATAATTCTCTAGAAAATCGGTCATACTGCGCCGGATATGAGATTCTGTCGCTGCTCTTGCTTTGTCCGCATTGCCTTCGAGAATGGCGCTTACGATGACCTGATGTTCCTTGATCGATTTGATCATTTGTTCTTCCACCATTTCCGCCAAGTGAGGAGGAAGACCATTCCACATTTGGTCGAGGAAGGACTGGATTCGTTCGCTTTCGGAAGCTTTCCAAATGATGCGGTGGAAATGTTCGTTGGCGACGATATAATCATTGACCTGGCGGTTGGCGACCGCGTTTTCAATGTCTTGCTGAATCTCCAACAATTCCTGTTTATCGAAGTCCTTTAAGCTTGCCCGTGCAGCGGCTTCTCCTTCTAACATCGCACGAATATCATAGTGATCTTGAATATCGTCTCTCGTAAAGCCTTTTACGGTGACGCGGCGATTTTGATTGGTCAGGAGCAAGCCTTCACGCTCCAGTGCATAAAAGGCTTCCCGCACAGGCATACGAGAGACATTAAGTTTTTTGGCGATTTCCTCTTGGATCAATTCCTCGCCTTCCTTCAAATCTCCGTTGAAAATCGCTTTCCGTAAAGTTGCGATGACTTGGTCCCGAGTGGATTGTTTTGCAATTGGCTCCATACCGTTTCGACACTCCTTCATTCTATTACTCCTATTATATCGATAAAAAGAAGCAATTGTACAACGTTGTAAAAATTGATTGACAACTTAAAAGAGTCGCTATAAACTAAATGTATTCTGTATCCAAAATCCAAAATAGAAAAGAAAGGGGTAGTTGGAATGTTGCCTCTTGAAGGAATTACGGTAGTTTCTCTTGAGCAAGCGGTCGCCGCTCCATTCTCAACAAGACAGTTGGCAGATCTCGGAGCGAGGGTTATTAAGATTGAACGACCAGGTGATGGAGACTTCGCCCGGCACTATGATACGACTGTGAATGGGATGGCGAGTCATTTTGTTTGGATTAATCGGTCGAAAGAATCGTTGACATTGAATTTGAAAAGTGAAGAAGGAAAAGAGATTTTGCATACGCTGCTTGCGGAAGCAGACGTGTTTATTCAAAATCTGGCGCCTGGTGCTGTCGATCGACTGGGATTCAGTCCGCAGCAATTGAAGGAAAAGTATGATCAGCTCATTATCTGTGGTATTTCAGGCTATGGCTCGTATGGGCCTTATGTAGATAAAAAAGCATACGATCTGCTCATTCAATGTGAAGCTGGACTCGTTTCCATTACAGGAACTGATGAAACTCCATCCAAGGCGGGGATTTCTGTAGCCGATATTGCGGCTGGAATGTACGCTTATACCGGCATTTTGACGGCGTTGATCCAGCGCAGTAAAACTGGCAAAGGGTCCGTGTTTGAAGTGTCCATGCTGGAGGCGCTTGGCGAGTGGATGGGGTATCCGCTCTATTATTCACATTATGGCGGGAAAGAGCCAGCCAGGACGGGCGCACGGCACGCAACCATCTTTCCATACGGTCCATTCCCTGCTAATGACGGCAAGTATGTGTTCTTCTCAATTCAAAATGAACGGGAATGGGCCCGTCTTTGTGAGACGGTCATGAAGCGTACGGAATTGATTGAGGATGAAAAATATAGTACGAATTCGGCTCGTGTTGAGAATCGGGAAGCTTTGAAGGACATCATTGAAAGCGCTTTTACTGCATACACGGCTGCGGAGTTGGTTGAGTTGCTGGAAGAAGCGAAGATTGCGAATGCACGGTTGAACTCCGTGGAAGAGTTCGTTCAGCATCCACAATTGCAGGCTCGGAATCGCTGGCGAAATGTGGACACGCCGAATGGTCCGATCAAGTCTCTGTTGCCTCCCGCGACATTCCAAGAGTTTGAGCCTGTCATGGAGGCGATTCCAGATGTCGGTCAAAATACTGATGCGATTTTGCAGGAATTCGGTTTTGATAAGGAGTTCATTCAGAAATGCAAAGCAACTCATGCGATATAAGGAGGAATCCGCTATGATCATGCGCTCGTTGTTGTTTGTACCAGGAAATAATGAAAAAGTCATTTCGAAAGCGGAGCAATTACCTGCCGATGTTATCATCTATGACTTGGAAGATGCCGTCGCACCTGAACAAAAAGCGGAGGCGCGGGAGAGAGTTTGCAAAGCGTTGGCTGCTTCTCGCAAATCGGTTGTTGTTCGAATCAATTCGATGGAGACGCCGTATTTTTTTGAAGATGTCCGTGCAATTGCTGATTTGAGGACGAATGCCTTAAAGGGTATCATGCTGCCAAAGTCTAATAGGGGAACTGATGTAGCGGTGCTGGATCGGATGCTGGATTTATTCGATGTGTTCAAGACGGTGGAGATTATTCCACTGCTTGAGACGGCTTCAGGCATCTATCATTCATTAGAAATTGCAGGATCTTCTAAAAGGGTGAAACGGTTGGCATTCGGTTCTGTTGATTTTGCCTTGGATATTGGAGCGACGCTAACAAAGGAAGGGACGGAACTATTATTAGCTCGCTCCCAACTCGTTGTAGCCTCCCGTGTTGGTGGGCTGGAGCAGCCGATTGATACCGTTTATGTTGATTTTAAAGATGCGGAAGGTTTGGTGCGGGAAGCCGCTATGGTGAAGGGTCTCGGATTTGGGGGCAAGCTCGCTATCCATCCTTCACAGTTAGAAGGCATAAACAGGACATTCCAACCGTCAGAAGCGGAGATCCAAGAAGCAGAAGAAATTATGGCGCATGTAAGGGAATACGGCGCATCCGTTTTTCAACTGAATGGAAAAATGGTTGACGAACCAATCATCCAACGTGCGAAACGCGTGCTAGAACTTGCTGAAAATCAAAACTTGGGAGAATAAGGGGGAGTAAGGATGGCATCGATTAATCAAAAAGAGGCTTTTGGTGTGGGGACGGGTTCATTGGCTTCACCCAAAGTGACAATCTTTAATTTGCCTGTCGGGTGGTTTTTAGCATTTGCCGCAATCGCTATAACGTGTATGTATATGGAGTTATTGCCGCCAGGATTGATTGGCGCGTTGTTGATCATGATTGTGCTTGGAGAGTTGTTGGGCTGGTTAGGTGATCATACGCCGATTGTCAAAAGCTTCTTAGGGGGCGGTGCCATTATCGCCATCTTTGGTTCGTCGTACTTGGCTTATGCTGGTCTCATGCCCGAAAGCACCATCACTACGATTACGGATTTCATGAAGGCTGGAGATTTCCTGAATTTCTACATCGCCGCCTTAATTACAGGCAGTATTTTAGGAATGAATTCAAAAGTGTTAGTTCAAGCCGGCTTAAAGTATGCATTTCCTTTACTGGCTGGTGTGGTAGGGGCAATTGTCTTGGCTGGCTTGGTTGGCTGGCTCGTCGGCTTCACGCTGCAAGATTCCGTTCTTGTAATGACTCTACCTATCATGGGTGGCGGACTTGGAGCAGGGGCAGTTCCAATGGCGCAGGTCTACTCTGAACTGCTAGGCAAAGACACAAGTTATTATATGTCATTATTGATACCTGCCCTCGCACTTGGGAATGTGTTCGCAATCATTTTCGCTGCTGGTTTGAATGTGCTAGGTAAGAAGTTTCCAAAGTTGACAGGGAACGGGCAACTAATCCAAGGCTTCACTTATGAGCAGAAGGAGCTGCAATTGGACTTTGGCAAGATGGGAATTGGTTTGCTTGCAGCAGCTTCTTTCTATATGGTGGGAACGTTGCTCGGAGAGTTTATTCCAATTCACCCGTATGCGATCATGATCATTTTAGTCGCAATTGTCAAAGCATTGAACGTCTTGCCTGCTTCCGTGGAGGAAGGCGCAAGTCAATGGTATCAATTCGTTGCAAAGAATTTCACATTAGCCTTGTTAATTGGGGTTGGTGTAGTCTATACAGATTTAGGAGCTATTATCGCGGCATTGAGCATTCAGTATGTCGTCATCGTAGTCGCAGTTGTGCTTGGGGCGATTCTCGGATCTGCCATTGTAGGTAAACTAGTCGGCTTCTACCCGATTGAAGCTGCTATCACAGCCGGTCTATGCATGGCCAATATGGGTGGAACCGGAGACGTCGCAGTCTTGTCTGCAGCCAAGCGGATGGAACTCATGCCATTTGCCCAGATTTCATCGAGGCTTGGTGGTGCATTGATTATATTACTGGCAGGGTTATTAGTTAATTTGTTTGTTTAGGAATAGAATCTCACAAAAATTAAATAGATTATTGACACGAATTATCAAAATTGTTATCCTAGTTTCAATCCCGTTTCTAGCGGGAATTGAATAAAACATTTCCGGGTAGAGACGATGAGAACCCGGCGAAGCCAGTCATGCAGCCTGTTTACGGGCCCTGCATCTTTTAGGCTTTGCCGGGTTTTTTGTGTTCATCAAAGGGGGGAGCTTGGAGGCGCAGGCAGGCAGCAGGGGAAGTACCATAGATGAGTTTGAAGAAGATTAATGGAAAAGGGGAGTATGTATGGCATTCGATTATTTGGATTCGCCTGCAGACGCGAAGAAACTGGAGAAGTTTCAGCGCAAGGTGAAGATTGTATCGGCGGGGGGCACATTTCTGGATGGCTTTGATTTAACGATCATTGCAGTTGCGATGCCGCTTATTTTGAAACAGTGGAGTATTTCACCAGGGGAGCAGAGCTTCCTGACGGCTTCGGCTATTATTGGTTCGTTCATCGGAGCGGCGTGGCTCGGCCGATTGACGGATTCATTTGGCCGGAAGGCGATGATTACGATCGATTTGATTGCATTTGTATTATTTGCAGTTTTGACAGCGGTTGCACCGAATGTGCTTTGGCTCATTGTTTTCCGATTTTTACTCGGGATTGGGATTGGGGCGGACTATCCGATTTCCGCGACACTTGTTTCTGAGTTCAGTTCGACCAAAAACAGGGGTAAGCAGGGAACGTTCCTTGCTGCGATGTGGTTTGTCGGCGCGGTTGTCGCTTATTTGAGCGGTATTCTATTTGCCCCTCTTGGTGACCATGCATGGCGTTACATGTTCTTATTGGGCGCGATTCTTGCTTTGATTATATTCCTGTTCCGGATCGGTTTGCCGGAATCTCCACGTTGGCTTGTTTCCAAAGGTCGTGAGAAGGAAGCGCAAGATGTTATTTTCAATATCACGGGCAGCAAAGTAGAGCTAAAACCGGAACCCAAAACGAAGAAGGTTCCACTTAGTTTATTGTTCTCTAAAAAGTTAATTAAACGAACAATTTTCGTTTCAGGCTTCTGGTTCTGCTATTCCACTTCGTACTATGGTATTTCGATGTATACACCGACTATTTTGTCAGCCTTTACACAAGGAGATCTACATAAGACCTATGTTGCTTCTTCGATCGTCAGTATCCTCGGACTTTGTGGAGCCATCATTGGGATGAACCTTGTTGAACGATGGGGACGCCGTCCGTTGCTGATCACGTCATTCGCAGGTTTGACGGCGGGTCTTGCGGTTCTGACATTCAATCCGCACCCGACTCTAGTATTCTTGGTTGTTCTGTTTAGTATCGCTGTTCTCTTCGCTAACATGGGCGGCGGTATTTTGAACTTCGTTTATCCGACGGAACTGTTCCCGACGAGCCTTCGGGCAGGGGCATCCGGATTTGCAACTTCTGTTAGCCGGATCGGATCGATCATGGGCGTTTTGGTCTTCCCGAATGTCGTGGCTATATGGGGCAATTCCGCTGCGCTTGGCGTTTTTGCCGGCGTTGCACTGATTGGCCTTCTGATCACTTACACGCTTGCACCGGAAACGAAGGGCATTAAGCTGGAAGAAATTAATGCAGAGTTTGAAACAGCGAAAGACTTGAACTAAGAGGAGGAATTTCAGATGGAAAAATGGCTAAGTCTTTGGTCGGCCGGCCAGGAAAAGACAGCGGAAGATATGGCGGCATTAAAGAACGCCGGATTTGACGGCATCGAAATTTGGGCAGAGCATCTGACGGCTGAGAAGGATATGGAGTTGGCGAAGGAAGCAGGACTGAAAATCGGTTTGCACCTTCCTTTTCATGACTTGAATCTGGCCTCACCTTTTCAAGAAGTAGAAGATTTGATTTTCCGCGTGAATCAGGAATGGCTCGAAAAGCTTCAGGCGTATGGCGGAGGACATGCTGTCATTCACGGCGGCATGGCTTGGGCTTCGGAAGGCCGGGAAGAGGCAAAGCTTCGGGTCATCGATCGGCTCAGCCGCACTCGTCAAATGGCGGAAGAGCTTGGCTGTACGATTTTATTTGAGAATCAAATACCGGACGGGTTGAACTATACACATATTTTCCCTTCGTCCGTCGACGAATGGCTCGAGATCTTGGATGCTACCGGGACAGCAGCATGCCTGGACACTGGCCATCTGGCCGTGCTCGGCGCTCCGCTTGAAGAAACGGTAGCTCGCTTAGCAAAGCGTCTCGTTTCTGTCCACTTCTCCGACAATGATGCAAAGGGAGATTTGCATCAATTGCCTGGTGAAGGTGTCACAGGACTGGATACGGCAAAACTCGTGCGCATTCTGAACGAAAACGAGTTTGACGGACCGATTGTGTTTGAAATCAATCCTTACACATATAATTTGGAAGATATCATTCGGCATCCATCTGCGCAATTTTCGAATTGATGACAGAGTGCCAGGATGAGCGGATCAGGGGGTGAGCGGATGGAATGGTTGCAGTTGGCTGATGTTGAAATGCTTACAAAGCTCAGTATTTCGGCGGTTCTTGGTCTGGTGATTGGGTTGGAGCGGGAGTTGAAGCGAAAGCCGCTTGGGTTAAAAACGAGTCTCGTCATTTCGATTATCAGCTGTTTGCTGACCATCGTTTCTGTGGAAGCGGCCTATACGTTCCCGGGCAGTGAAGATGTCCGGATTCAGATGGATCCGCTCAGACTGGCAGCACAAATCGTGTCAGGCATCGGTTTTCTTGGCGCTGGGGTTATCCTGCGACGGGATAACGAACGGATATCCGGACTGACGACGGCGGCAATGATCTGGGGAGCGGCAGGAATCGGCATAGCGGTTGGAGCAGGGTTTTACATCGAAGCGGTTTTCGGCGTGCTCCTCCTGCTTATTGGTGTGGAACTGATTCCGCTTCTCGTCATCCGTTTTGGGCCGAAACACTTGAAAAAAAGAGATTTGACGATCCGGGTTACCGTCAATCAGCCGGAGGGCATTGAGACGGTTATGGATGAATTAAATAAGCAGAAGTTCTCCATTTCGCAGTCCCGTATTAAGGATTTGCAAGGGGAAGAGCAGCAATTGATCGAGGTGAAAACGAGGGTGAATGTGAGACATTCGGTCCCACAAATTTACACGATGATCAAGAAAATCAATTATGTTCAAAACGTAGAAATTATTAGCTGACAGCGAGGGGAGCAGGTTGACAAAAGGTTTTATATTCGATCTGGATGGAACGATCTACTTGGAAGATCATACAATTCCGGGTGTTCCGGAAGCCATCCAGGCGTTGAAAAATAGAGGGGACAAAGTCGTCTTTTTGACGAATAAATCCATTGCCCGGCGAACGGATTATGTTTCAAAACTAAATGGCATGGGAATTGAAGTCGAGTTGGATGAGGTGATTAATTCCAACTACATCACAGCCCATTATTTGAAAAACAATATGGCAGTTGGCGACGCTGCCTATGTCATCGGGGAGCAGCCTCTGTTCGATGAATTGCAGGAAGCCGGCATCCAGCTCGCATCCGAAGCGGCAGACGCATCCCATGTCGTACTCGGATGGGACCGCCAGTTCAATTATGAGAAATTGAACGATGCGTTCCAGGCGTGGCGGAACGGGGCAGAAATCATTGCGACGAATCCGGACCGGACGTGTCCAGTGGAAGGCGGGGAAATCCCTGACTGCGGCGCGATGATCGGTGCGTTAGAAGGAGCGACAGGGGAACCTGTAAAACAGATTACCGGCAAACCTTCCGCCTTAATGTCCTCTTATGTATTACAGCAAGTGTTGAAAATGGAAGCGGACCAATGCTATATGGTCGGTGACCGTTTGGAAACGGATATCAGGATGGCGAACGAAGCCGGCATCCACTCCGTTTTGGTGATGACGGGCATTACGACTTCCGCTATGCTGGAAGCCGCAACGGACCGTCCTTCGTATGTGCTGGAAAGCGTGCGGGACATCGCTTCTTTATAAGTCGAAATTCCACATGGCTGGATTGCCGGAAGAAACGGCAAGTGCGCCTGCTTCCAGTGCGGCGTGAACCTCAGAAATATCAGTGATAAGGCCGCCGGCGATAATCGGGAAATCCAGTTTGCTGCAGAGCTCGTCGATGATTTTGGGCATGATGCCGGGCATGATTTCAACGGCATCCGGTTTGCATGACTTCACCATTTCAATGCCTTTATTAATGGCACCCCAATCCAGCAGGAAAATTCGCTGGATCGTCTGCAATCCGACTTCGTGCGCCATTTTGACAATATGGCTTTTCGTTGTGATGATGCCGGTAGGGTTCCAATACTCTTTCACATAGCTGAGCGCATTTTTGGAATTGGAAAGCCCGTCAATAAAGTCGAGATGGAGAAAGACATGCTTATCAGCTGCACGCAATTGTTTTATGTATTCAGCGATCGTCATCAGGTTTCCTGTCAAGAGGAACACGATATTGGAGTTGGACGTTAACGCCGCTTGCAGATCTTCTTCACTTTTGACAGATGCGATCATTTGGGACTCGACCATATCGACTAGACGCAAGTTGTTTCATCCTTTCTTGTAGATAGCCTATTCCTATTATACTATCACAAGGAAAGTACGAAAATATAGAATAGAATATTAGGTCAAAGAGTAAAGAGAAGGCCATTGCAATCCCCGCATTTTTTGCAGGGCTCTTGTGATGGCCATTTTCTATGAAGGAGCGTGTTAGGTTTGAAAACTTTTTCATATCAGGATCGGAAAGCTAGCTTAGCTGCAATGGATAATCGACACTATGACGTGGTCATTGTCGGCGGCGGCATCACAGGTGTCGGCATTGCCCTTGACTGTGTGTCCAGAGGGCTGAAGACGGCTTTGATTGAGATGCAGGATTTTGCGGCGGGAACGTCAAGCCGGTCGACGAAACTGGTTCACGGGGGCTTGCGTTATTTGAAGCAGTTTGAAGTCGGCATGGTGGCTGAAGTCGGCAAGGAGCGGGAAGTGGTCTATCGCAACGCGCCGCATGTAACGCATCCGGAATGGATGTTGCTGCCGATTTATAAGAAAGGGACATTCGGCAAATATTCCACTTCGGTCGGGCTAAAAGTCTATGATTTCCTCGCGGGCGTTAAAAAGAAGGAACGCCGGAAAATGCTTGATCGGAAGCAGACATTGAGCCGGGAGCCATTGTTGAATGAGAAAGGACTGCTCGGCAGCGGATACTACGTGGAATATCGGACAGATGATGCCCGGCTGACAATTGAAGTGGCGAAGAAAGCGGCTGAGCTTGGGGCAGACCTTATTAATTATGCCAAAGCCGAAGCGTTTATTTACAATGGCCAGGGTCAGGTGAGCGGCTTGTATTTTGTAGATACGTTAACCGGGTCCCGCTACCGGATCCAAGGCACCCGAATCGTCAACGCAACGGGTCCGTGGGTGGAAAGCGTGATTGGAATGGATCGAAAAATAGAAGGGAAGAGCCTGTTTCATTCCAAAGGGGTCCATATCGTCATCGATAGCCGGAAGTTCCCGCTGCGGCAAGCAGTCTATTTCGATACGCCGGACGGACGGATGGTCTTCGCCATTCCACGGAACGGCAAAGCCTATATCGGTACAACGGACACAGAATACACGAGCGATCTGCAGCATCCGCATGCTACAGAAGAGGATATTGACTACTTGCTCGAGTCCATCCACTTCATGTTCCCGGATGTCCAGGTCGGAAGAGGAGACGTGGAATCGACATGGGCTGGCGTCAGGCCGCTGATCCGCCAGGAAGGAAAAGGGCCGTCCGAGATTTCACGGAAAGATGAGATCTGGACGTCTGAAACCGGGCTCATTACGATTGCGGGCGGCAAGCTGACAGGCTATCGGAAAATGGCCGAAACCGTGACGGATCTGTTATGTGAACAATTGGAGTCGGAAGGGATTTCGTGCAAGAAATCTGTGACGAAGGAACTTCGGTTGTCCGGCGGCGATTTCCATGATCCGTTGGAGTATGATCCTTTCATTGCAGCCGAATCGAGAAAGCTTGCAACGCTCGGAATGTCGATTGAAGATGCGACGAGCATAGCTGCGATGTATGGGACGAACACGAAGGTGATCGCGAGTTTAGCGGATCAAGTGAATCCGGAGTCTCCATTGCCTTTATCCATTCAGCTCGTCTTGCAATATGCGATGGAATACGAGATGGCATTGACTCCTGTCGACTTCTTCATGCGCCGGACGGGTGCCGTATTCTTTGATATCGAGTGGGTGCGCAAATGGAAGCAGGACGTCATCGATTATATGGCGGAACGCATGGAATGGACATCGGGTGAAACGATGCAGTATGCGCGGGCGTTGGATGAACGATTGAATGAAGCGGTGAATGAATAAATACAAAATAAAAAGCAACCGGATTTCCAGAACATTGGGGATCTGGTTGTTTTTTATTTGTGATACCTAGTGGAAACTGACCCAATCAACACAAAAAAAGCCCGTATTGTCAAAGGATATTGAAAACAAATTGGCGAGTCGGTAAAGTCAAACCATTGTTAGTGATTCCGAACAGGGAATTGAAATTCCCCGAGTCGGCAAGGAGGATAGGAAATGACCGCGGTTGTAGCGATTACGGAAGAAACGTTTGCTCGGGAAGTGATCGATAGCGAAGTGCCGGTATTGGTCGACTTTTATGCAGACGGCTGTGGTCCATGCGAAGTCATCGCTCCGATGCTGGAGGAGTTTTGCAGCGAGTACAAAGGACAAATGAAATTTACCAAGTTTCTTGTAGACATTGACGAAGTGCTGACGAAATCCAACGAGATGGTGAACCGATATGATGTGATTGGATTTCCGACACTATTGCTTTTCCAGCATGGCGAAGTTGTCTCGTCCCATTTGGGAAGTTTGAGCAGAAGTGAATTACAAGAGTTTCTTGGAACTGTTTTGAAATAAAGAAGTGCTCGACCGGCTGAATCATGTGTTCAGGCCGGGCGTTGGCAAATAGAGAAAAGTAGGGGTGGGGACATGATACAGAAGTCTGTAGCGGAAAATGTGATTCAAGCGGCGCTTGAAACAGGCGGAGATTTTGCCGAGTTATTCATTGAAGATAAAAGGAATTCGACAATTAGTATGATTGGCGGAGTTGTTGAACGTGCGATAGCAGGACGGGATTATGGGGTTGGGATCCGGATTCTTAAAGGGGAGTACTCCGTGTACGCCTTTACGAGTGATGACAGCGAAGAGAATTTATTGCAAGTTGCGAGATCCGCAGCACAAGCGATCCGCAGCAATCCAATTGATGTGACGTTGAATTTCCAGAAGAAGATTATTGAGAATAAACACCATATCCGCATTCTGCCGAATTCTGTTTCGAAAAAGCAGAAGGTGGAATGGCTCAGACGTGCGCATATGTCTGCGATGTCCTTTGATCCGGTCATCGCTCAGACGACAGCCACTTTCATTGATACGCTCAAAGATATTTGCATCGTCAACTCTGAGGGGTTGTTCGTCGAGGACCGTCGCGCTTATAACCGAATGGGAATCAGTGTTATTGCGGAATCGGGGAACGACAGGGAATCATCGGATTTTGGCCCGGGCTCTTTTGGCGGATTGGAATTCATGGAGCAGCTCGATATTGAAGGAATTGCGAGAGAAGCGGCACGCAGCGCCAAAACGATCCTTTTTGCGGATCATGCACCATCCGGCAATTTCCCGGTCGTCATTGACAATGAATTCGGGGGAGTCATCTTCCACGAAGCTTGTGGCCATGGGTTGGAATCTCATGCGGTTGCCCGGAAAGCTTCTATTTTTGCCGATAAGCTTGGTGAGTATGTGGCATCGCCTCTCGTTACTGCTTACGATGACGGCACGATTCCGAACGCTTGGGGATCGCTCAATATCGATGATGAAGGCATGGCGACGCAGCGGAATTTATTAATAGAAAATGGGATTCTAAAAGGGTACCTCATTGATAAATTAGGAGCCCGGAAGATGAACATGGATCCGACAGGTTCTGGGCGCCGGGAATCTTACAAATATGCGCCGACTTCCCGGATGAACAATACGTTTATCGCTCCAGGCCAGTCGACACCGGAAGAAATTATCGCCAATACCGAGCTTGGCATTTTCGCCAAGTATATGGACGGCGGTTCGGTCAATCCGACGACGAGCGATTACAATTTCTCGGTGAGTGAGGGCTATATGATTCGCGATGGGAAAATTGCCGAGCCGATCAAGGGTGCTGCGATCATCGGAAAAGGCATTGATACGCTTAAGAAAATCGATATGGTCGGGAACAATCTTGGACTCGGCGTCGGCATGTGCGGCGCATCCAGCGGAACGGTTCCGGTCACGGTCGGCCAGCCGATGATCCGTGTATCTGAGCTGACAATTGGCGGCAGAGGGGGGAATGGCTAATGAACATTCAAGACTTTCAAACAGAATTGTTTGCGGCTGGCGAAAAAGTTGGATTTGAGGAAATGGAACTCTTCTATTCTTCCAGCAAAGCAGTATCCATCGCTGTTTACCATCAGGAAATTGATGACTACACAATCATGGAAGAGGGCGGCGTGTCCTTCCGCGGTTTGTTCAAGGGCAAAATGGGTTATGCCTATGCGGAACGAATCGCTGCGGATTCTATTCCTTTATTGCTGGAGGAAGCACTAAACAATGCCGAAGTCATCGAAGTCGATGACGGGGAAGATTTGTTTGAAGGATCAGCAGAGTATGCCGAGCCAAGACCATTTTCCGAGGAGCTTGAACAGCTGGAGCCTGAAAAAATGATCCAAGCGGCTATGGAGATGGAGAGAATTGCGTATGAAACGGACGACCGTGTGGAGTTTGTCCAAGTGTCTTACGCATCGAAAGGCGTAAACGAAACGTTGATTGCCAACACGAAAGGGCTTCATTGCCATTCCAAATCGGCATTCACTTCACTCGGCCTCTATTTGACAGCACAAGATGGCGAGTCAACAGCAACCGGGGGCGAGTCCGATTTTACGATCAAGTCCTTCGATGAATTGGACAATAGGAAAATCGCTGAAAAGGCAGTGCACGAAGCCGTATCCAAGCTGCATGCCAGCTCGATTGCATCAGGCACGTACCCAATTATCTTCCGTTACGATACAGCAACGGAATTGATCGGTTCCTTATTAGGTCAACTCTCTGCCCAATCCGTGCAGCAAGGCTACACCAAATTAAAAGGGAAGCTGAACGATCAGATTGTGGGAGAGAACATTTCGTTCGTCGATGATCCGTTAATGAAGGATACGATCACGTATGCACCGTTCGATTCGGAAGGCTTCGCTACACGGAAAAAGGATTTGATTCGCAACGGGAAGCTCGTGTCTTTCATGCACAATCGTAAAACAGCGAAGAAAGACGGCGTCGAATCGACGGGCAATGCTGTGAAAGGCGGATTCCGTTCGACAGTAGGCGTTGGACCGTACAATTTGTACTTGGAACCGGGCACGGCTTCCTTGGATGACATGATTGCAGATTCAGACAAGGCCATTTTGATTGTTGAGCTGCAAGGCACGAATGCGGGCATCAACTTTACCGCAGGAGATTTCTCTCTTGCAGCGATTGGCTTTTTGGTCGAAAACGGGAAAATCACCCGGGCCATCGATCAGTTTACTGTTGCCGGCAACGTCTTTGATCTCCTGAACGATGTCAGCGTCATCGGAAACGATCTCCGTTTCCGCAGCGCCATCACGCTTCCTTCTATTAAGGTGAACGGATTGCAAATTTCAGGAAATGAGACGATAGAATAAAAAGTACGCGGACCTGTCACGGTTGCCGGGATAGGTCTTGCATGAGCCAGATGAGTTAGGATGAGCCAGTCGAGCGAGCAGTGAGTGGAGTTGTCGAGTTAAGTGGAGCGGAGCGAGGGATCGAAAAGGTTGATTTGTGTGTGGTTTAAGTGCGGGTAAGGTTCGGTTATGCTCGGGTACGCCAGGTTTATGCGCGGTTGTGAACCTGTTATGCTCGGGTATGCCCGATGTATGCGCGGCTGCGGGTCGGTTATGCGCGAGTATGCCTGGTGTATGCGCGGTTGCGTGTCCGTTATGCAAGGGTCCGCGCCTGGTGTATGCGCGTCTGTCAGACCATAAGTACGGTTACGTCAATGGGCATGCAGGTTTTAATCGAGCCAGCCATAACCATATCCGCCCTACGCAAGTAAACTAGCGAAGCACACAAACGGTCCGGGAGCAGAAGGAAAGATAGAGAGGTTCGGGTGCAAGTTTTGGCCCGTCCTTTCTTTTGAAAACGATTGAAAGCGTTTGCGATTTGGTGGACTACCCCAAATTGACATGAAAACGGACGTTTTCGTCAAAACCTATTGAAACCAAGCTATTAAACGTATAAATTATCTACATCTACAAATATAGATTTCTGAAAAGTTAAAGAAGTGTAAAGACATAGAGATATACTGCACTTCGGTAGAGGGGGAACTGGCAATGGCTAGTGTTTTGAATGTAACCAAAGAGAATTTTGAAAACGAAGTGTTGGCTTGTGATCATCCCGTTTTAGTGGACTTTTATGCGGATGGCTGTGGGCCGTGTGAATTTATCGCACCGATTTTGGAAGAGCTTGCCGAAGATTATGGCGATCAACTCAAATTCACAAAGTTTTATGTCACGATGGATGATGTATTACAGAATTCAAATGAAATCGTTGAAAAGTATGAAGTGATGGGTTTTCCTACACTCCTTCTCTTTAAAGGCGGAGAAGTGGCACAATCCCACTTGGGGGCAATGAATCGTGAAGAGCTTTTAGCCTTCGTTGAAGCCGCTTTATAAGTCGATTGAATGGAGAAAGAGGGAGGGAAACGCATGGCAACTAATGAAAAGAAATTGAGGAAACAGGCTGAAAAGGGAATCTGGAAAGCCTATTTCCGCTTAATGTTCAAAGCAAAATTACCATGGGGTTGGATTATATTTGTTATGGCCCTTTATATATTGTCAGCCACGATTACGTTGGCGTTTCCGAACTTCTCTACTAAAGTAATGACAGGTGTATTAACAAAATACACCATCTGGGGAACCGTCATACTGATTGTGGCAGATGTAATCATGTCGGGAATTGTCCGTTTCTATAATAAACTTCTCGTAGCTAAAATCGATGTCAGTTATCGGTCGCTAATTTGGGAGAGGGTCATCAAATCACCGTTGCGCTTCTTCGATACCATGAAGCCGACTACGATGATCACGCGGATTACAACAGATGCTTCGAAAATCAGTACGGTACTAGGGTCCTACTTGCCATCCATGGCGGCTACCATTTACGGGACTGTCGGTGTCGTGGCGGTCGTATTCTCTTATGATTGGCGGCTGGCGCTTTCAGTGGTCGTATATATTCCACTGTATTGGATTTTCAATATGTATTACGGTAAGTGGAATTACCGTGCATTTAAAGAGACGTATAATCGTTTATCTACTTTGACGCAATTTTTATCCGAGCTTCTCATGAGCGTGCCTCTTATCAAGACGTTTGTCACTGAAAAGAAAGAGGATGAGCGCGGTCATAAGAACCTACAATATTATTTTAAGGCGAATATGCGAAGATATGTCATCATGTGGGTGGAAAACCCGATCAATGGGATCCTGAGCATCACATCTGATATTTTGGTCATCCTCTACGGTGGCTATCTCGTAAAACAGGGCATTATTACCTTAAATCAATGGTTAGCCTTCTTCATGTATATTGGAATGCTATGGGGAATGCTTGGTTCTTATTTAATGATGTACGTGGAAATTAAGAAAAGCCAGGGAGCCACAGACCGGATTGCCGCATTGATGGATGGCGATTTGGAAGTGAATGAACGGAAAGTCGGTATCGAAAATCTGAAAAACGATATTGTGTTTAAAGATGTCGCATTCAGCTATGGTGACAAGCCTGTATTGGGCCATGTCGATCTGACAATACCGGTCGGAAAAGTGACAGCACTTGTCGGTCCGAGTGGAAGCGGGAAATCCACCCTCTTCTCGTTGCTGCAACAGTTCTATGAACCGGATGCAGGTGAAATTCTTGTGGGCGATACACCGATTTCAGATATCCATTTGAAAGATTGGAGAAATCTTTTTGCTGCTGTTGCACAAGACAGTCCGATGATTTCGGGTACAATACGCGAGAATATTGTCTACGGCGTCGATTGGGATGTTTCGGAGTTCGAACTCTCTGAGGCAGCAAGAAAAGCGAATGCTTTGGACTTTATCAAAGGATTCAAAGATGGTTTTGATACGTATGTCGGAGAAGCGGGTTCCAACCTTTCGGGAGGCCAGCGTCAACGGATTGCCATTGCACGGGCCATACTACGAAATTCAGACATTCTATTGCTCGATGAAGCGACAGCGAGCTTGGATAGCCAATCGGAAAAAGCGATTCAGGAAGCGATGGAAGAATTGATGAGGGGAAGAACGACTATCATGATTTCCCATGACCTATCGAATGTCCATGATGCCGATCAAATTATCGTGTTGAACGGCGGAACGGTGGACGGTTTCGGAACGCATGAAGAACTCTTGAAAACAAATGAGTTGTATCGTCATTTAGTTCAACTCCATACAGGTTCGTCCGCAAGCTAATGCTTGCAATCTAGGTTAGGGGGGGTATTTATGGAGGAAACTAAACAACGGGGTTGGAAAGAGTTTTTTAGGCTGATTTTCAAATCCAAGCTGCCGTGGTCTTTGTATATCATCGGATTCCTTGTAACAGTGGCATCTACAACAGTAGGATTAATCATGCCAAAATATACTGGAGCCATTTTTGCGGGTGATATCTTTAATGATGAAGCTGTCAGAATCTATATATTACTAGGTGTTCTTTCCCAAGTGTTAATCTCGGCTTCGGCTTTGTTTTTCTCACTCACACCGCCGCTTGCTATGCGAAATGTACAGAAAACGGTTTGGTCAAAAATCATGCATATGAAAATGCGCGATTATTCCAAGCAACCATCTCAGAAATTGATCAGCCGGGTTACAGATGACCCGCTTTATATCGACAGTGTCGTCTCTGGAGTCAAGACAGTGTTGATATCGACGTATTCACTCGTCGGTTCGTATGTAATTATGTATAACATGAACCCAAAACTGACATTTGCGCTATTACCGGTCATTCCATATATTTTGATTGTCTCGGCAATCGTCGGGAATCGTACGCAAAAGACCCAAATGGGCGTACAGGCGCAATATTCCGGAGTTACTGCCTTCTTTGCTGAACGGTTACCGCGGATTCGTATGGTAAAGTCCTTCAATAAAGAAAATGAGGAAATTAACCTCGGGAAAGATATCTTGCTTGAACAATATAAAGCGGAGAAGAAACGGATTATCGTTGATCTGTATGCAGAGCCTTTAATGCAAAGTGTACGGGCGATCATCGTCGGAACAACTCTGTTCTATGGAGCCTACCTTGTTGGGCAAGGCGAACTCAAGGTAAGCCAGGTCCTTTCCTTCTATTTATATGTCCAGTTTATCCATAGCAACGTATTGCAATATGGTTTGTTCTGGCAAACGTTGAAGCAGGCGAAAGGAGCTTCCGAAAAAATATCGTCGATTTTGGACTCTGAGAGTGAACAGCTGCAACGGGAACAATCCATGCCTGCACATTTGAACGAACAAGATTTGAAGTTGGAAAACGTCTCTTTCAGCTATGACGAACGAAATATTTTGTCTCGCTTAAATCTCACAATACCGGCTGGCAAAGTAACGGCCATCGTCGGTCCGAGTGGATGTGGAAAATCGACGATATTTAAGTTGCTCGAACGTTTTTACGAGCCGAATGCTGGGCGTCTTCTCATTGGAGACACGCCGGCGGAGAAAGTGCATGTGGATGAATGGAGACGTTCCATCGCATCTGTTTCTCAATCAAGTCCACTCATATCCGGTTCGATCCGTGATAATATCACGTATGGTCTGCAAAGAGAAGTCAGTGCCGAAGAAGTAAGGCGTGCAGCTGAACTGGCAGATGCTCTGGAATTCATTGAGGAGTTTCCGGAAGGATTCGAAACGGAAGTCGGTGAGTTCGGTTCACGGCTATCAGGCGGACAGCGCCAGCGAATCGCGATTGCCCGCGCATTCATTCAGGATGCTTCCATTCTATTGCTTGATGAAGCAACATCCAGCTTGGATGCTCAATCGGAAGACCAAATCGAAAAATCCTTGAAAACATTGATGCAAGGCAGGACGACTCTTATGATCGCACACGATATGTCGTTGATCAAAGAAGCGGACCAAATCATTGTAATTGATGCAGGAGAGGTATCCGGATACGGTACGCATGCCGACTTGATGCGCTCCAATGAGCTATACAAAATTCTCGTTGATATTCAAACTTCGAAAGAAGAGAGATTGGTATTCAACTAATACGTTTGAGTTACTGGTGTTCCAGTATTCAAAATAAATTACATCCTTAGGGGGAATTGAAAATGAAAAAGCTTTTAATGGTACTTTTGATGGCTATGCTAGTTATGGCCTTGGCAGCTTGTGGAGATGACAAAAAGGACGAAGGTCAGGCAGAGGGTACGAACGGTACGGATAATACGGAGCAAGCGGAAGGGACAACAGATGACGCCGAAGGCTCTGAAGATACTGCAGTAGTTTCTGGCGAAATGTTGGACAATGAATTCTCCAATAACGTGTTAACCATCTTGAAAGACGCTGGCTATGAAGTGGAAAAAGTTGAAGCGGGAGAGACAGATTTCTTTGTTGATACGAAGGCAGCAATGAAAGCAGATATTAACGGTGAAGACTTTTTGCCATTGCAAGTATTTGAAATTGATGCAGACAGTGAGAGTTTGAAAAAAGCAAAAGAAACAGGATTAGCGCCAGTTGAATTTGAAGGTGAAAAAGTAGATTATCCAGGAGTTCTTATCATCGATAATTACTACATCTTCTTAGCTGAAGGTCATCCAGACCAAGCAGATATCTATAAGCTTCTTGAAGAAAAATTGAAGTAAGCTTTTCGAAGGCATGAGTGTCCATAAGCTCCATGCGTAAATACGAAGGATAGAGCGCAAATGAGGATTTGATCCTTGTTTGCGTTTTGTCGATTCTCCCTTATTAGTACTAGCAAAAAAACAATAGACACAACCCGCATGGATTAATTATCCATATTAACCAAATTGAAATCAACATTCTGATTCGTTATAATATCTTATTAAGAACTATTGAAAGAATATTTTAAAAGGAAATACAGCACCACTCGTGACGAGCAATCAAAGACTGAGATTAGGTGAAGAAATGGACACGGCAACTTCTTTTATCCACATCATGGAAACACTCGTATGGACTATACAGATTTTAACTGGGCTGATGCTCGGCTTCTCTTTTGTTGGACTGGAAACGAGGAAATCCTTTCTTAGATTACTGATCATCAGTCTGTTCTTTGGAATCGCCTATGCTGGTTTTGCCGGATTTGTTTCCTCTATCTGGCTTATTCCTTTTCTTGTCATCTTGTCGCTGCCTGTTCTCTATTTTTTGATGAAAATTCCTATGGCGCAAACGACAATTGCCTTGTTGCTTGCTGTCATATTTAATTTAGCTGTCATTTCCCTGATTGAATATAATTTATTTTATCTTTTACTCGAGCTGGAAAGTCTTTCATTGGACACGGGCACGAGAGTTTCCATCGATCTCTTTGTGTCACTGAATAATATCTTCATTGCTATAATTATCTATTCAAAATCGCCTGTTTTATTCCCAAAGACGTTATTTGAGAAATCATTGGATGACGATGATCCGGAAATCTCATTCAGCGGACGGGTCTATTCAGTCATCTTGATTCTGTTCCTGCTTGCTGTCGGCTTATACTATACAGTGTGGGAGCTTCCGCATATTCGGGTTCACTATCGCTGGTTCCTCACCCTCTGGTCACTGGCCGTGACGGTGGCGATCATCTTGTTCCAACGCCAGCTGATTTTATTTAAAAATGAAAAAGTCCAGTTGTTCTTGGATCGACAATACCAAAAAGAGCTTCTATCTTTCTTCAGCATGATCAGATCGCAACGGCATGATTTCAATTTCCATTTAACTGCGATCAATGGGTTGATTCAAAAGAAGGAATACGCCGCATGCGAAAACTATATAAAAGAGATGGTAAAGTCCGCAACGGTAATTAACGATCTGCTGCCGCTCCATCATCCCGCGACCGCAGCCATGCTTAGCACGTTCAAGGAGAGGGCCGCATCGAAGGGAGTAAAAATCGAGTATACGATCTTGAATGATTTGCGGAATTGTCCAAGTTCAGTCTATGAAATTAATAAAGTTCTTGGGAACCTGATCCAAAATGCTTTGGATGAAGTGGAAAAGCTGCCGCAGAAGAGCCAGCCAATCCTGGTCGAAATGACCACGGAGTGGAATCAACTTGTCATCACGGTCACCAATGAAACCGATTTGTTCGGTGACACATTAGGCGATCTGTTTGAAGCCGGCTTCTCCACAAAAGTGAATCATGAAGGCCTTGGCTTGCCGGCGGTAAAGAAAATTGTCGAAAAGTATCAAGGGATTGTTTATCCGGAATTGGATGATGGCCTGATCCGTTTCCATGTCTCCATTCCGGAAGGGCCAACTACAACAAGGGGGTGAAGTCCCATGAATGCGCGAACATTGATTGTCGATGACGACCGGAGCTGCATCGACGCGTTAAAGAATTATCTTGAGTCCTATCCTTTTGTCAGTGTAGCGGGGGAGGTGAACAGTTCTGAGGATGCGCTTGTCTTCTTGGAGACGCATCCTGTTGATCTGCTTTTCCTGGATATCGAAATGGGTGGGATGGACGGAATCGAATTTGCCCACCGCGTGGAAAGCCTTTATCCAAAACTGATGATCGTCTTTGTGACGGGCCATCCCCAATTCGCACTGGAAGGATATGAAGTGCATCCAGTCGACTTCCTGACAAAACCGGTGAACCCAGTACGACTCCAAAAGGCGCTTGGCAAAGTGGAAGAACGCTTGCAGGAAAGCCGGTTGCCGCGAGACGCCAAAATCGGCTTGAATGTACCAGGTGGCATTCATATGATCATGGTGAGCGACATTCGGATGATAGAGAAAAAAGGCCGGAAAATCTTTGTGGAAAACAAAGAGGGCGCCCGGTACGAAACGAGAGAAACGATGAAGAAGCTGGAAGAAATCCTCATTCCGTTCGAGTTCTTCCGGACCCATCAATCCTTCCTCGTCCCGCTCCGTTCCATTGAATCGATTACGCCGGACACATTCTCCCGCTCGTACTCGGTTCATTTGACCGGCTATGAAGGGCTCGTCCCGTTAAGCAGAAAAAACTACAATGAATTGAAAGACAAACTGCAGGAGCAGACACATGGGTTGACGATTCATTGAGTGTGGGAGTCAAGTTCTTATGTGGGCTGTTAGGTCAGATAGTAAGAAGAAAAGACAGTATTTCGTTCATGATTGAATGAAATGCTGTCTTTTTTGTTTCTACATGGAATAATCAAGAAATCAATAATACTTTCTTGTATGAACTACCAACGAAAGTTGCACTAATTTTCCAATCAAATTATACTGGAAGTAGCTAACTATCTAACTAGTATTCTTCTCTAGTAGACATAGATTGACAAAAATAGGGGGATTGAAAATGAGAAAAGATCGACCTACTAAACTATTCAAAGCTACTCTCGCCACGACCATGATGACAGGTGCGGTTGTAGCAGCCAGTCCGCTTGCAACAAAAGCCGAAGCGCAATCTTTTTCAGATGTGAAAAACATTCCGAGCCATCATTTTTACGACGCGGTAATGAAGTACACGGACGCCGGCATGATGAGCGGTTATCCGGACGGCACATTCAAACCGGGCCAGAACATTACACGTCAGGATGCGGCCAAGCTATTGGCGCTTGTCCTTGATTTGGACATGAACCAGGTAGTCGACCCGGGCTTCAAGGATGTCAGCAAAAGCCACCCGTATTACCGCTACATCGCGGCACTTGTGGAGGCTGGAATCATTTCGGGTTACGAGGACAACACCTTCCGTCCTGGTGACAGCCTGACAAGAGCGCAAATGGCAAAAATCTTGGTGCTCGGTTTTAATTTGGACGATATGGAAAATGTCCGTCTTCCATTCAGTGACATTAATTCGAAGCAATGGCATATGGAATTCGTTCGCTCCCTCTATGGCCATGAAATTACAACGGGCACGACACCAACAACATTTTCACCGAATGCTCATGTGACGCGCGGTCAAATGGCCTCCTTTGTATTCCGTGGGGAAGCGTTCTTGGAGCCGAAAGTGGATGAAAACCAAGTGGCAATCGATGCTGCGTTGGAACTAGTGAAAGCAGGTACGGTCAATGTGTCGCGCGGCCCACTCGCAACAGCCGAAACGAAATTGGCAGCTGTGGATAAATACGTTGCCTCCTTAATGACCGATAAAGGCATTACAATCAAAGCCGCAGAAGGAAAAACAGCAGGTTCCTATGTTGTGACTCTGACAAAAGGCGAAGCAAAAGCGGAAAAAACAATCGACATGAAGTTTGATTACACAGCAGACGACCGTTTCATCACTGACATCAAAGCAATGAACGCAAAGCAAGTGGAAGTCCATTTCGCAACGCCAGTCTCAAAATCATCTGTTTTAGACGCAACAAACACAGTCAAAAACATTACCTTCACCACGGTGACTGGAGCCTCTGTCAACCCTGGCCAGCTCACGGGATCTTTATCAGAAGACGGCAAAACGTTGACGATGACGGCAACGTTAATCTTTGACGGCGAATATGCCGTGAAAACGACGGAAGCGATTCAGGCTGCAACTGGCGGGAAGTTTGAGGAGTATACGGCGATATTGAAGGCGAAGGATGATGTTGGGCCGAAGTATGTATCAGGTTCTTCGACAGCAAAGACAGCAACAGATACGTTCTCTGTTCTCTTTGATGAACCAGTAAATGATTCCGGTGCGATTGCCTATGTAAATGATGTGGTCGCAAGAGTTGTGAGTGATCCGTCTAATCCTAGAAAATTAACAGTGATAAGCACCAAACAAGTGGCTGCTGGAACGACAGCGACAATCAAATTGGTTGGTGTAAAGGATTATAAGAATAACTTTGCTACACCAAATCCAATAGAAGCGTCTATCACGATCACAGCAGATACTGTCGCTCCGACGGTGAAGGAAATGAAAGTGATTGGAGAAAATAAAGTTGAATTGACATATGACAAGGATATGAACATTTCATCTTTCGCTAGAAAGGCTAGACTTGTCTATTCTAACGGAACAATTGCTAATTTGACTGCCACTGCAGGAAAAGATGCCAAAACGGTAATCTTGTCAGGAGATCAAATATTTTATTCGGATACGAATAATGCAGTATTATTTGTCGATGCCGATGTTAAAGATACGGTAGGTAACAGCACAGCTGCCTACTCATCAAATGTGATTCTTACGAGAGATAAAATAGCTCCTACGCTTACATCAGTGGAATATAAGGACGGTAAAATTGTAGCGGTATTTTCTGAAGAAATTGCGATAGGCAGATATAATGGAGTTACAATTATTGATCAAAAAACGGGAGTCGATACGCCTGTAAATCTTAATTATTATGGCAGTTCGCCAAACGCCGTAATTGCAAATAATATGTTAACGATCCATTATCCACTGCAAAACGGAACCTATAAACTGCGGTTGCCGGCCAACACCATTGTAGATAAAGCGGGTAATCCAAATCCCAATGCCTTGGCAACCCAAACGTTTATTGTAGAAAACAACGCTTCTTTTGATGGGATTCGGCCGGTGGTAAGTAACGTGACGACAGGGTCTTTGCCAAACGGTGCCTATTACGGGGAACAGGCGGCTACGTATATAGTAAGTGACAATGAAAGCGGCGTAAACTTAGATACAGTCCAGGATATTTACAACTATACGTGGGACGGTAAAGCATTGCCGCCTAACTCATATGTCACGACTGAAATTAGGACCGGAACGGCAGATCGTGCAACAACGGTAGTCGTAACAGTCCATGTACCTTCTTCAGGAATTGAGTCTACTAAAACGGCACTGTTCACTGTCAATAATATTCGGGATAATGCCGGAAATATCATACTTACTCCGGGGAGCGGCATGGTAACTTTCATTAGTGGACAACAGCCTGAACTGAAGTACGCGACAGTGGGTCCTGATAGCTCAACCCTGTTGCTTGGTTTCACTCATGAGATTTGGTCTTTGGATAAGAATGATTTGGACATTACTTTGAATGGAAGGTCAATACACCCTAACTCATTCTTGCAAATCGAGAAATCCAACTCTGTTGCAAAAGAATACGTTGCGACTATCAGAGCATCCTTTGCTAAAAATGTTCCAAGTTATGGAGATATCATTTATTTCGATGTCAATGGAAATGGATATTATGACAGTAGCGATATTGTTTACGAAATTGTTTCCAACTCCAATAGCTATGGTTCGAATTCAGCAAACAACATACCAATAAATATACAAAGTGTTTCTAATAACTGGCGAGTTAGATTGATTGAGGACCAAATAACCCCAGTTCAAGACAAGCAGGGGAATAAAGCAATATTCAATCAGTATATCCAAGTCAATTAATAGAAACAGATAGAAGCATCAATAGTTAAATAGCATAATGTAAAAGCGACATTTCATCCTAATTGGATGAAATGTCGCTTTTTTCTTTGGCAAGAGGTTCTTCACGACAAAAGGCCTTTGTCATTCAATAGAATTTACGGTCGAAAAGATAGGGGACCAGTTCATTCTACAAGCTGTAAATCATCGTTTTCCAAGCATTTTTAAGTGAAGTGTAAGAGATGTATAAGTATTGAACGGTAGTATAGATGTGTTGCAAAAGGTTTTTTCAACTTAAGCGACTGACAACATCAATTGGGAGAGTGATGAATTCCATATGTACTAGATGGAACCTTCAATTGATAAGATGACCTCTGTTTTTGCAGGTACCGACTCCGTCAAGGAAATTAATACTCTAGATACTCTGACGTGAGATGAGAATAAAAGAAGAAAGGATGAGACGAAAAGCATGAAAAAAGTTTATGTATTTATGCTAATGCTGTTGCTGATTGGCCAAACGATCTTGGGGCCGATAGCTACGGTGAGTGCTGCTGGCGATGAGAGTGTTTCCAGTATTAATAGTGCGGAATATCCCGAAAGTACAGAAGTAGTAAATGATGTTTCCCTTAATAATAAGGGAGACAATGATCCACAGAATGATGAAAAAAATGGAGAGGAAGAGTCTCTAAAAAATGAGGAAATAACTGAAGAGAAGGAGCCTCCAAAAGATGAGGAAATAATTGAGGAGGAAGAGCCCTCAATTGAAGAGGAAATAACTGAAGCAGAAGAGTCTACAGCAAATGAAGAGACAACTGAAACATTAGATTCACAATCAATTACTCAAGCTGCACAGTTAATTTCTAAAGAAGATTTTATTTTTACTGAAATTAAAATGTATAACGCTAAACCGCTAGATGATGGCACAGCTCAAGGAGAAGAAATCTCTGAAATCTCAAGTGTGAAACCAAAACTAGGCGATTACGTTGCTGTATTTTTTAGATGGGAGTTAAAAGATGATGAGCACCCTTATAAAGAGGGGGCATCTTTTACATTTCAACTTCCTGAGGGATTAAAAGTTCCTAATAATATTACAAATGGAGTTCTAGTTGGTGACGTTGGAACTTACAACGTTTACACAAATGGAGAAGTTACCTTGACTTTTAATGAGAATATTTTAGGACAAAAGTTAAGTGGATATTTCTATGTCTGGATTAAATACGACGAAGAGTACTTTGGTGAGGGAGATAAAAATACGGTTAATTTTGAATCTCTTGGAGGAACGGAAATCGTAGTTAATTTCGCAAACCCTTTTGAGAATAGTGAATTAACTAAAACAGGGCAGCCAAAGAAGAATGGAGAAAATAACACTATCAACCCCGATGAAATAGAATGGACTGTCCGATTTAATCAAAGCGAACAATCCATTATCAATGCAATTCTAACCGATACATTAGGAGAGGGATTGACCCTTAAAGGAAATACTGTTGACGTTTATGAACTAACTGTTCAACCAAATGGGAAAATAGTAGTAGCAGATACGCCTATAAAAAAAGATGTTGAACTGAAAGGTAAAGAATTCTCAGTACATTTTGATGATATTAATAAAGCATACGAAGTAAGATATATAACGACTGTTAAAGCTCCGGCTGCTGGGGGCGAGGTGAAATTTACAAACAATGCAGTGCTTACTGGTGATGGAACGGATGGGGAAACTTCTAAAGTAGGTAGCGCAACGGTAAAGTTTAGTGAACCATTAACAAAATCATCAGGTGGCGCAGTTGGTTACGATCCTGTCACCCAAACCACGACTTGGAAAGTTCAATATAACTATAATGAGCAAACGATTGAAAAAGAGAATGCGTGGATAGAAGATACTTTTGATACAACAAAATATGAGCTGGTTCCAAATTCAGTTAAGGTATATAACGTAACAATTAATAGCAATGGGACTGGTAAAAGAGATGCTGAATTACAGAAAGACAAATATAAAGTAGACGACAAGACTGTAAGTCAAACAGATGGAGGATTTATCCTACAGTTTAACAACTCAATTAATACCGCCTACGAAATTGAATATCAAATTAGACCAAAAGATCGTCGTGTGTATGACTCTGAAACCATAGAAAATAAAGTCTCAATTCATGACGGAACGAATAAAACAGGTTCAAAAGGAATCGGTCAAGTCATTTTCAAAAAACAAAATGCTGGAGCAGACTTCACAATTAATAAGACAATTGATTGGAAGCTTATTATTAACTCAGATAATAAAGTAATGACCGATATCGTGATTACTGATTCTTACGATGGTAACCATATGAAGTTACTTCCAGATACTATTTTGGTGGATGGACAAAAACTTGAAAATTCATCCTTCGAGCTTGCTTATCGTCCAGGTGAAACAGATTATAATAATGGCTTCGTAATTAAATTAAAATCCAACCAATCAATAAGAGAAGAAGCTGTCATCACTTACACGACGAAGTTTGATCCCTTAGCGGGAAAACCAAAGGACGGAAGTTATAAAAACATCGCAATATTGGATTGGAAGGAGAACGGTGAGTCTAAAAACCAAATAGAAAAAGAAGCTGAAGAACCTTGGTTAAACTATACGGAAGACAATGGAAAAAAAACCGGCCGATATAATCCTGCAAAGAAAGAGATTACTTGGACAATTGATGTTAACTACAATAATCGTGAAATAGAAAATGCTATTCTAAAAGACAAGTGGAATAGTAATGGAACGAATGCTGTTAGCCAAACATTTGTAAAAGGATCATTAGAAGTCCGTGAATTAATCCAAAACAAGGAAAATAACTCAGTAAGTCAGGGAGACCTAATTGAAACTATTACAGAAAAAGACCTAACTCTAAGTGAGAGTGGTTTTACGTTAAATCTGGGGAATATGGGTACAAGAGCTTTTAGAATTATATACAAAACGAGTCTTGATGGAGAGGACGGTAATATCGTAGGTTCATTCTCTAACTATGCTGAATTAACGGATGGAGGAAAAGAAGGGGTATTATTTGAAAAGTCAGCTAAACCAATTACACCTCAACATGATGGTAAATTTGTTTATAAAACTGGAAAACAAAAAACAGGTGCAGTCGATATTGCTGAATGGAGTGTAACCGTTAATCCAAGTCAGTCATTTATTAAAGCAGGTGCTGTATTAACTGACACTTTATCGGACAATCAAATCTTGTTAAGAGATTCGATCAAGCTTTATACGACGGTACTACCAGAAACTAATATTAATACTATTTCCAAAGGTGTTGCAGTAGACAACGGTGATTACACAGTCTCAGGAGAGGGTAACGAGATTATCATTACCTTTAATAGAGATTTAAGAACCTCGTATATCTTAGAGTATGAGTCATTTATTAATGCAGATGACGGTGATGTCATTAAAAATGAAGTTACCTTTCAAGGACAAACTCAAAACGCTACAGGTGGAGGAAGTAATGAGGGAATAAAAGTAGCCTTGGCAGGAGCTGGCGGTGGTGCATCGACAGGATCAGGCAAAATTAAAATTGTTAAACTAGGAGATGAAGGAGAGCCACTCCCAGGAGCAATATTTGAATTATATAATGCATCAGGAAAGACTCTTCTCGAAACACTTGTCACAGATGAAAATGGTGAAGTCGAAACGAAGAGAAACTATAGATTTAACGATAATAATGGTGGGCTACCTTACAAACTAAAAGAAATTTCAGCACCTACAGGCTATGTTATTGCAGAAGATTATAAAAAGCCTAATGAGATTAAGTTTAAAAATCCAGAAACACCATTTGAAATTGTAAACAAAAAAATCCGTCAGGGCTTCGAATTAATAAAAGTAGGAGACGACGATCTATCTAAGGGGCTAAAAGACGCAGAATTTGAATTATGGAAAGATGACGTACTTGTTGATACACTTACCTCAGGTGAAGATGGAAAAGTAATTCCTAACGGTGAATTAGAAGCTGGTGATTATAAATTAATTGAAATTAAAGCACCAGAACATTATCTGTTGAATGCAGAACCTATAAAGTTCACAATTATGGCTGGTCAGACCGAAGTATTAAAATTGGAAGACAAAGTGAACAACAGAGGAAAAGGAAAAATCATCCTGACAAAGGTTGATGCGGCAGATGACAAGCCGTTAGAAGGTGCGGTATTTGAGTTATTTACTAGTGCAGATCCAGTTAACTCCGTGGCTACAGAAACAACGGATGCTAATGGCGAAATCGTGTTCGAAAATTTGCCATATGACAACTATATTGTAAAAGAAGTTCAAGCACCAGAAGACTATGTTATCGATAAAGCTGAAATTAAAATATTGCTTGACCAAGAGGAGATAAAACTCTTACCAATTAAAAATAAGAAAATCGATCGCTCGTTTAAAGTTATTAAAGTCGATTCATCCAATTCAACTCTCAAATTAAAAGGTGCACAATTTGAGTTGCGTAAAAAAGATGTTCATGGGGATTATAAAGAATTGATTGGAACGAATACGACAGATGAAGATGGAGAAATTATCTGGACTAATTTGGAAGTCGGAGAATACCAAATTATTGAAACGAAAGCACCAACCGGCTATAGATTAGATGCTACACCAGTTTATTTCGAGATCCAGCAAAATCAAACGGAAACAAAAGTAGTTACGAAAGAAAATAGGAGAGTAATATCTCCACCACCAATGCCTGAGATTCCTGATACGGAAAGACCTACAAAACCTGAATATCCATCCGAACCAGGCACTCCTGGCGGAGAGAACCCATCCAATCCAGGAACTCCTGGCGGTGAAAATCCAAATCAACCAGGTAACCCAGGTGGAGAAGATCCATCTAACCCATCTAACCCAGGCGGAGAGGATCCAAACAATCCATCCACCCCAGGCGGTGAAGATCCAACCGATCCGAATCAGCCAGGTGGAGAGAATCCAACGAATCCTAACGAGCCGGGCGGAGAAAATCCGGACGATCCGAACCAATCTGGTGGGGCGAAGCCTAGCAAGCCGAACCAACCAGGTGGCTCTGGAAGTGACGGAATCACAACCGACAATTCAAAACCGAATGGCAAAGGAACAGATAGCAGTTCTCCAAATAGCAAAGGCCAAAACGGCAATAAAGGAACAGCAGCGGGTGGAAAGCTTCCACAAACAGGCGAAGAAACCTTGATGTACATGACTATTCTTGGATCTGTCCTGTTACTGATTGGTGGAGTGCTGCTCGTACGTCGTCGTAAGACAAATGAATAAGCCATACTAGAAGAGAGGATGAGAACCTTGAAAAACAAAAAATCGATTCTTGGGATTTTGTTTTTGCTAACGGGGCTCGTCCTCGTTTCTATTCCGCTCTATGTGGAGTGGAATCAGAATAAAGAAGTGAAGGCGATGGAGCAGGCGTTGTCCCTGATTGCTCAGTCGGATGGCGCCGAACCGGTTGCGCTGGATGCGATTCCGAACTTGACTCTGACGGAAGAAGAGTTGAGCCATGTGATGGAACTCGAAATTCCATATATCGAAATGAAGCAGCACATTTTGGAGAAAACGACAGATGACAATCTGAATATCGCGCTGACGCAGATCAAACCGGATCAAGTGCCGGGGGTGGGGAATTTTACAGTGGCGGGGCATCGGGGCTATCGCGATGGGCGTCATTTCAGCAATCTTGCCAAAGTGCCGATTGGCGAAAAAGTGTATCTGCATGCAGGCAAAGACACGTACGTCTATGAAATCACTAGCTCTGAAGTCATCGAACCGACTTTTGTTGAGGTTCTGGATGATACGCAAGGCAAGAATGAGATTACCATGATTACTTGCACCATTTCCGGCAAGAACCGAGTTGCTGTGAAGGGTGAACTCGTAGAACGAACGACAAGAAAATAGGTAACGATCGAGTCATTTCCTCTAGAGGGGGATGGCTCGATTTTTTTCTTCTCTCTCGTTCTATGGAAGTTCTTTTTTACATAAATAAGGAGTAAAGCGTGTCCTATTGCTCACTTAACTTTAAGTGTTTTGTAAGTATCGCTTGTTATGATGTAGAAAGATGGAAATTGAGGTGAGTCCACATGTCATTTATTAGCAATCAAGACTTGAGTAGCATAGATATGCTTTACCAGATACTAGACGAATCTTTTTTAGTTGTGTCTCTATCACTACATGGAGAAATCATTGATGCCAATACGGCATTCCAAAGTTTTCTTCAATATGACATAGAAGAGTTTTACTTAAAGGAATACGATGATTTAATCAATGATGGACCGAATTGGGCGGAACTCCGTGAGATCCTTGCGAAAGAGAAGCGCTGGCAAGTGGAGAGTTGTCTTGTGACCAAGCGGGGCGATTTGAAATGGGTAAAATCGACATTTATTTTGTTGAATGAAGGTGAAGAGGATGCCAAGATCCTCTCGTTCCATTTGGATTGTACGGAACAAAAAAGAGCCGAGGAATATAGACGTTTGGCGTTTCAGAATGAGCTGACTGGCTTGCCGAATCGAAGGGAAATGCTTTTATCGATGGAACGGCATGTTTTTGAGGCGGAACAGAATGATTCCAGTTTTGTTGTCTTGTTTATTGACTTAAATCGATTTAAATCCGTTAACGATTCGTATGGACATCATGTCGGGGATGCGTTGCTGATTGAAATAGGAAAACGCCTTGGGAATCTGCCCTACGAATTGGAACTTTATCATTTAAGCGGGGATGAGTTCGTTATATTAATGGACGATTATGCATCATTGGATGATGTGATTGCTTCTATTACTTTGGCATTCCATGACGGTTTTACAATGGATACGTATTGTGTCAAGTTGAGTGCAAGCATAGGAATCAGTCTTTACCCTGAAAATAGCAAAGATCCGGTTCGGCTGCTCCAACTTGCAGATCAGGCAATGTTCAAGGCGAAAGCCGGGGAATCCACTCGCTGGAGCTTCGCTGGATTTCCGTATATCGGGTGAAAATAATTGAACTACAAGTGGAGAGAAAGCATTATGGAATCTGGAGGAGTCTGTTGCCACACTAATCTTGGTGGGAACAGACTTGTTTTCAGTACCACAAGAGCCGCCCCATTGCACTTAAATTCAGGACTATCCTTTAACGATCATGTCATACAATTCTGTCGTTGTCTGATCCGGCAGAATACCTAATTCCTCCAGCAGCAGCGACTTCATCTCATGGTACACTTTCACGGCTTCCCCCCGATTGCCGATCTCTACATAAAATCGCATCAATTGTTGCACGGCATGTTCGGAATAGGGGTTAAACGTAACAAGTAAGCGCAAGTAGTCCAGTGTTTTATCGATTGCACCTTGTTGCTTAAAATAGTCCGCCATTTTTTGCAAACAATGCAACATTTTCTGCCGCACGCTCTGCGCTTTCGGCAAGTCCCAGTCATACCCCGTACATTCCAAGTAATCCCCGGTGTAATGCTCGATGATCCCTTCGAACATCTCGATTGAATCATCTGCAATCTCAGGATGCTCCTCCAACAGATTTTCAAACTGGTGTACATCACACTCGAACTGTTCCAAGTTCATCGTGTAGCTGCCATTGGAAAAAAGTATGGCGTTCGGCTGCCCGATGGAGCCTAATAATTTTCGCAAATACGACAATGTCGTATGAAGCTGTATTTTGGCTCTCGAATACTCTACATCTGGCCACAGGATTTCGATAAGCGTGTCGCGTTGAGTGGGGCTATGCAAATGTGTGAAGAAATATGCGAAAAGCTCTTTCACTTTCGCTGTTTTCCACTTAATCGGCGTATTGTGATGGTAGACGTTGAACTCTTTGAAACAGATGATTTTCAAAGTTTTTAGTTGGTGGGTTGTGTTGCTCTTCTCGTTGGAACGAATCCGCATTTGTTCTTGAATACGCAGTGTCGTTTTTTCCAAACGTTCTTGCATGATTGGTTTTAGGAGATAATCAATGGAGTCCAACTCGAAAGCTTGAACCGCGTAGTCCCGGTAGGCGGTAACAAAGACAATGAAGATATCCTTGTTCCACTCTTTAATGACATCAGCCAGATCCAATCCGCTCAATCCTGGCATTTCGATATCTAAAAAGGCGACGTCAAACTGAAGATGGTGCATGTCTTTCAGCATCTCCGTCCCATTCGGATAGGCCCCGACGACCTCTATTTTATTCGTTTTAGCAAGCTTTTTCTCCAATTGCTGCAATGCCAGCTGCTCATCATCCACGATAATTGCTCGAATCACCAGATACCACCCACCTTCATCTACAATCTACCAAGTTATATATTTCCAGTCATTATCTCAAATTCCATTTGGGTATGGCAAGAGGACGGAGGTAGGAGGGGGAAAGTTGGAAGTTTGGAGAATTATTATTACACAAAAGTACTATATAGAGTAATAGTTTAGTAGTTTATTCTATTAATTTATTCTTTTATTTCCAGTACTAGTGATTCGGTTTTCAGTATTTTTTTCCAATACTATCTATTAATTGTATAAAGGTAAATATAATTTGTATAATAATCCTTGTTGTTGAGAGCAGACACACTCCACCAATCCACAAAAAAACCATGCAGAGAACACCGCTCCACATGGCTTTATTCCAAATTAAAACCGTCCCTGAATCCTGAAAATAATCTCCGCAAATACCGAAGCGAATAAAAACGTACCCGTATACACAACTAATGAAATAATGACAATCCGCCAGCCGAGTTTTTTGAAGTCCTCGATATCTTTGCCGAGGGACAAGCCGGCGTACGCCAAAATAGGAGTGGCGATTGCCATGAAGTTAATCTTACCGGTTTGTTCTACTATCCAGCCATTCCCCGGAAAAATTGGTGTTGTCGCAATAAGCGCGATGAAAGAGATCCAAACGACTGCCGGGATCTTCACCGGCAAATAAGTAGCAAGTGCGAGCCCGATTACAGTCACGAGCACAATCAAGATCATGCCAGGCAATGCTTCGATCGGGTTGACTTTATAGCCGACCCAGTTGCCGATGATGGCAATGAGTCCGATCAATGATAGGATTTTTGCTTTTTCCATCATGATTGGTCGCCCCCTTTATCGATGGACAGCTTATTGCGTCCAAGCTTCGGCTCGAGCCAGTTATACAGTTTAGCTGTAACAGGCAGGGAGAAGAAGACGCAAATATAGGTGCCGAGAATGGTTGTGATCAAATTGGCTGCTGCCGCAAACAATGCGATGTCTTCCGCGTCATTTGGAAAAGTGACAGCCAATGCGCCTGAAGCGGCGGCCATCATACTGCCAGATCCGACGCCTGCCCCCATGGCGAGTGAGATAGGGTGCAGGATGCCAAGACTACCGAGGAAGCCGGCTAGCAATGCCAAATAGATGGCACCAAATACGGTACCGCAAACGTATACGCCCAAGGCACCGCGTCCTTCTGGAGAATCCGCACCGTATTTTTCGGCGATGATGGCAAGGTTCGGTTCCCGGTCGATAGAGAAAGTGGCTCCGATTGCTTCGCGTTTCATTCCAAGAAGGATGGCAATTGGCAATCCGATCGCGATCGTTCCGATGACGTGGCCGACTTCTTGGAAGGCGAGGGACAGTCCGGCCTCAAATATTTTCGGCAAGGATGGGCCGAGCATCGTGCCCAGCTTCGCAACGAACAGCATGAACGAAATGCCGAGTACGGTTGCCGCATGTTTCATTTGCTTGTCGCTCATCAGTTTGAATTTCGGCCAACTGACAATGGCCCCCCAGATTAACACATACAACATAGGAAACAGAGCGATGGTGCCTACCCCGATGTTGAATTGCTTCGCTCCGATCCATTCACCCACTACAACAAAAGCGAGCACAATGATGTGAAGCTTTACGCTGTTTTTCATCCCTTTCCCCTCCCTTTGCGTTACTTGCAAATTGTAGTATTTCCCATCCATTCCACCACTTGCCCTACGGCGCTTGTGTCCAGATGCCCTTTCCCCTGGGCTTTCGCCACCTCGTACAGCTGTTCAACGACAGAACTGAGCAGAGCGGGGGAATGAACCTCCCGAGACATGGCTGAATAGAGATTGATGTCTTTCGTCATATGTCCTAAAAAGAATTTGACGTCGTCATGTGTATTGTTTAACAGATTCGGTCCGAATACAGAAAGAACTTTGTTTTGTGCGGAACCAATCGACATGAGCTCCGCTATTTTTTTCGGGTTCACGCCATTCTTGGCGCCGGTGAGCAATGTTTCGCTCAGAAGCACCATAATACCGGCAACCATCATATTGTTGCACAACTTGACGACTTGGCCGGAACCGGAAGAGCCGATATAGCGGATTTCTTTGCCGATGGATTGCAGCACCGGCAAGACCGATTGGAATGCGGTCACCTCGCCGCCAACCATTATCGTCAAGGTCCCGTCATTCGCCCCGGCTGGCCCATTGCTGACTGGGCAGTCCAAGTAATAGATGCCTGCCTCCTGCGCTTTTTCTGCCAGCCGCTTGGTTACTCCGACATCTGTCGTACTCATATCTAACACAAAGGCGCCTTTTTTCAGGTGCGGCAAGAGTGCCATGAACGTCTCCTCCACGAGCAAGGAAGTCGGGAGGGATAAAAGAACTGCATCAATTGTTGTTGCTTCTTCAGTTGAAGAAGAAGCCGGCACAGCACCAAGCTTCTTCATCTCGTCTTGCTTCGCAGAATCCGGATCAAAGGTCGTCACTTCAAAACCATTCTTCAGTAAATTTTTCACCATGCCGGCGCCCATTGCACCGCAGCCAATCATTCGAATTTTCATTTTGGCATCCCCCTTACGGCTTCATATACACCGTTTTCAAATCTGTCCAGAAATCAAGTGCGGTGCTTCCTTGTTCCCGCGGTCCGATGCTGGACTCCTTTTTGCCGCCGAACGGGTAGTGATTTTCAAAATACGTTGATGGTAAATTCACATGCGTGACGCCGGATTGGATATTGCGTACAAAATGGAATGCCTTCTCCAAGTCTTTTGTATAAATGGTCGAAGAAAGGCCAAATTCGATAGCATTCGCCATGGCGAGTGCTTCTTCGTAATCTTCTACTTCAAACACGCCAATGACAGGCCCGAAGATTTCTTCCTTTGCGATTGTCATGTCTGGACGCATATTGCTGAATACGGTCGGTGCGACAAAATAGCCGTTTTTCAGGTCCCCATCTGTCAATCGCTTGCCACCCGTTTCAAGTGTAGCGCCTTCATCAATGGCGGTTTGAACATAATGCAAATACGTATTCAGCTGATTTTCATCGATGACGGGGCCGTTCGTTGTCTCTTCATTCAAGCCATCTTGAATAATAAAAGATTCTGCTTTGGCTACAAGCCGATCCACGACTTCGCGATAGATCGATTTTGGGACAAATAATCGGCTTGTCCCGGTACAACGCTGGCCGTTATCATAAAAACCGCTCGTAACAATGCTGTCGATCGCGAGATCCAAATCGGCATCCTCTAAAATGATGGCCGGATTTTTCCCTCCCATTTCCGCCTGCATTTTCCCGCCGTGCTGCGTCACCGCTTTGCCAAGGGCCACCCCGACATCGGTGGAACCCGTGAAGGAGACGGCTTTCAGCTCTTTATTTTCACCGAATTCCTTGCCAATTACAGCGCCAGAGCCGAATACCATATTGATCACGCCAGCAGGAACACCTGCTTCTTCAAACAGCTCAATGATTTTTACGCTGATGAGCGATGTGGTGCTGGCGGGCTTAAAGACGACCGTATTACCAGCGATGATCGCCGGAGCGATTTTCCACACGCCGATTCCGAGAGGGAAGTTATACGGCGCGATGACGCCCACAACGCCAAGCGGTTCCCGGATCGTATACGCAAAAATTTCTTCATTATAAGAAGGCAGGGTTTCCCCAGCAAGCCGGGTTGCCTCACCGCTGAATTGCTTCATCGCTTGAATCGTTTTTGTCACTTCACCGCGTGCTTCGCGAATGGACTTACCTACTTCCTTCGTAATCGTGTACGCAAGCTCTTCTTTATCGCGCTCAAGCAAGTTGATCAGTTTGAAAATCACTTCACCGCGCTGGGGAGCAGCTGTATTTGCCCAGCCAGGGAATGCTTCCTTTGCCGCGTCTATCGCTAGTCTGACATCTTCAATCGAAGATTTTGGAAAGCGGCCGAGCACTTCGCTAGTATTTGCTGGATTAATGCTTTCGTACAATTCGCCGGTTTCCGATGAAACCCAGTTGCCGTTAATATAGTTTTGATAGATTGGAGCCAGTTCTGTTCCGTGCATTTGGTAATCCTCTCCCTTTCTAATCTGATAACGCTTTCACTAATTATAAAATTTAGATAAAGGAGAGGGTATGTGTCTTTCAACGAAAATATCCTCTATTATTTGTTGCTTACGACAGCATGTGTCGGCAAATAGTCGACAATTTCAAAAGCCGTAATCAGGCAGACAAGCGCTTTTTTGTCGTGCAAATTAATAGAGAGGAGATCTTCAATCTTTTTTAATCGATAGGCCAGTGTATTTGGATGAATGCATAATTGCTGGGCGGTTTCTTTGTGCCGGCAATTCAATTGCAAATATGTCCGAAGTGTCTCCAAATCAGTTGAATCGCCCGACAATAAAGGCCCTAAATGATCCTCCACATATTGGCGCAAGGTCTCGGTATCGACACTATGCCATAACCTTTCGAAACCGAGCTCTTCAAAGCGGATGATATGCCGTTCCCGTGATTTCTTGGCGAGTTGCAACGCATCCTGCGCTTCTCGGTAGCTTTCTCCGACTTGTTGAACCGTTACATTTCGACCAATTCCGATGACCATGTCATGGTCGATTAAATGACGAGAGAGTTCGTTGAGCCCACTGGAAAGGGCTGGCGATAGCCGAGGCGCAAGGATGAGGACGGTAAATCCCCGGTTAAATACAATGACATCCGCATCCAGCCGCTGCAATGTACTTTCGACTTTTCGCATGACCCGTTCTTTGGAAATCAACGAATCATGGAGCCAAAGCGGCTTGTCCCTGCCTTCAATGAGTATGCAAGTGACCGTCTTGTAGTTTTTCAGCTTGTTGAACTTGGGATAGTACGTCATCTGATGGTCCCAAGTCCCTTCCATTAATGTAAGGAACAGCTCTTCTTTCAACTTAGTCTCCCGTTCGAAAAGATTATTCTGTTTAATTAATTCAAGAACAATAGCATTCGATGCCTGCTCAATCGCTACTTTCTCCAAGCTCGGATAGTTCTCGAACGGTTGCGAGAGAAGAAAATAGCCCAGCGTTTCATTCGACGAGACAATCGGAAATACAATGCTTTCTCTCTCGTTTCTTTCGTCATACGAGACAGGGGCGGTAAGGATTCGGTTCAGCACCTCAACAATCTGGTCAATGCCCTTGCCTTCTAATAGAATGGCCGAAAACCGATGATGGATTTCTTGGATCGTCAGTAGATCGGCATTACGCTGCTCCAATTCCTTATAGATCCGGCTGTTTGTCAGGGCAATCGCAGCCTGATCCGCCAGTATTTTAATTATGAGGGTCTCCTCTTCCGTGAATTCCTCATCATACGTATTGAAATTATCAACTACCAACACACCAATGCTTTCATTTTGATATATGAGCGGAGCCGCCAGAACACTTTGGATTTCGCGATGGCCAACCGCCTCACTAAAATAACGGGCATTTGCCGGGGACATGTTCTGCATAAACTCTTTTGCCTTCGACAGTGCGACATTGTAAATTTGCTTCTCCTGGAAAGCCCGTCCTGTAATGGATTCACCCGGCCGAAACCGGATCTGTTGAATAGCGGCTTCTTCCACCTTGATGCCAGCGGAATAACGTAAAAACCCTTCCTCATGCCACTCATAAATAATAATCGTATCCGCTCGCTCCACTAAATCCATCGCCGCCGCCATCAAGTTTTTAAGCACCCGCTGCTCATCCAAGCTCTGTGTCAACAAAGCATTCAAATTGAACAGCTGCTGGCACTGTTCATACGTTAATTTCACCATTCGGCACCCTCATTTCGGAAATATTGTTATGACAACTATAGAGGAAAATTAGGTGGGATGGGAGTAGGTTAATAGAAAGATTTTTGAGAAATAGGATATTTGAATATGTGTTCATGCTAGTCGGATGGCAGGAAAGTTGCGTAAGCCGTTTGCCAGATAGCTTGGGAAATGTGTCTTCGCTACGGAATAGCTTATTTTATTGTTGATGCTTTTATTAAGAAAGGATGTGGAATAAAAGGAGTAATCGAAAACGATGTTGAATACAACCCGTAATAGATTTTATGGAATATGTTTGGATGAAGTATTATTTCTATTTGATTTAGAAAGGTCGATTTATAAAATGATTACATTTCCATTGATAACAGGCTTACAAAGAAATGATTCGGCAGATGGTAGAGAGATGTTAAAAGTGGAGAGTGAAATGAAGGTCACGCTGCCGAATGTATACAGGGAATTGCTTACATCTACCAATGGACTTTCACTTGGCGGGGGATTAGCTATTTACGGAACGGATGACCTTATGGAAAGAAATGAGACGTGGGAAGTAAGTGAATATGCAGGTGGATATGTTGCGATTGGGGACGACGGTGGAGGCAACGTCTTTTTAATGAGACAAGAGCTTGAGGCCATAGAAGTATTGCTAGTCGACTGTGGTGATATGGATCCTAAAAACGCCACTGTCTTATCACCTGATTTTGTTGAATGGGTAACGGATGGATTTCCCGTTAACTATTAGAAGGGATGTTCTTGTTAACGCAAACAAAAAATTATTTTTCTTGAAGCTATAAAAGGTTGTACGGGGGAGTGAGATTTGGAGATTACACTATACCATGCATTTCTGCCTGATAATCATCCACATCATATTCCTCTAAAGACAATCATGGAAGAGGGAATTAAAAGTACGACTCCATCCAATTATGTGTATGGAAATGGTGGGAAAATAAAGGTAGAGTGTACAGAACAGTGCAGGCCAGTTGAGGCACCAGACTGGATTGACTTCAAAAAGGCGGTAGGGGTGAATTTATTTAACCGATACTCTACATCATTCTGTTTCCCTGTATTTACAGAAAAGATAAAGGTGTTTAGTGGTGAAATTTCATTCAATATTTATGATCAAGCCTTGTATGAGGACTTAAAATATACAGATGAAGAAGCTTGGAACTTTGATACGGGAGAGAGTATTGAGTATTGGGTGAGAGAGTATTGGAAGAGCATGAAGTCCATAGAGCAATATCTAGAGGAAAAACCTTATAGGAAACCGGAAATACTATTACCTGAAGACGTCCCAAACCAAATTATTAATGTTTGTGAAGAGGAATAGTAATTCGTTGGTTAGTAGTTTCAGTAATGAGTTGTATTATATTTTGAGAGGGATTGTAATAAATGGATATCGGTAAAGCAGATTTTGGTACGGTAATAAAATTCGGGAACTTAGAAAAGTTACTGCAGAAATTGAATGTTGAAAATAAACGCATTGAAGAGGTAGTGGACTCTGTTGATGAAAACGGCATTAGTTTACTCGAAAAGTCGTTGATCAGTAGAAAGTTTGATATCGCCAATTATTTACTAGACAATAAAGCAAAGGTCAATATTGTTTCCAAAGAAGGCTGTAATGAATTGCATTATCTAGCAGCAAATAACAACTTCCCAGGAGCGATTGAAGTGGCTGACAGATTGGTTAAAATGGGCGTTGATTTGAATGCCAAAGACGAGAAATACTCAAACTCTGCCATCTTTACCTTATGTCTAGAAGTACTGAAAAAGCGCACGGAAGAAGGAAACGAATTCATTGTTAGTTGTTTGAGGAAGAAACCGAATGTCCATGACTTCAATAAATCAGACTACTCACTAGAGCGATTGATAAAAGAGCGTGGGACAGATGACATGAAAAAAGTTTTGGAGGCAATTAGTTGATAAAGAGGCCGTTATTTTTTAACAAATAACTAGGAGTGTTAATTTGATGCATTTAGCACTCTAAAAAGAATTGACACGAAAAAGAGAAATATAGTGAAAAAAAAGTGAGGATGAATCTAAGAATTAGCCTAAAGTAGGTAAGGTGGGAGGGGAGTAATTTGGTTTATAAAGTTAATATTAATATGCCGATTTCAAATAATGAAGTGCCAGAATTAAGGGAGCTTGTGGGGTGGGGGAGAAGAAATGAAGATTACCCGGTATTGTTTGAACGATGTAATTTTTGGGCTGGCGCTAGAAATGAAAATAATAAACTAATTGCATTTGGTTATGTTTGCGGAATGGGCTTAGAACATGGATATATGGAAGATATTATTGTTCATCCAAATTATCAAGGTCTGGGATTAGGGGGTAAATTGGTACAAGCATTACTACAAGAGTCTGAACGTTTTGGGTTAAGCATAGTAACGGTAACATATAGTCCAAACAAAACTAGCTTTTATAAATCATGTGGCTTTACACCGGGTTCTGGAGGGGTATGGCAATCAATCTCCAAAGGATCTCGTTAACCATATAGTTTTTCACATGTTTCATTGATATGCTCATTTCCCAACTCTCCTGTATCATTGTCGCCAATTCAGGACTCCATTTCCCATATCTATTGTTTTGCCCATTTACATCTTCTTCTCATGTGACAATGCAAAGGTACTCCTTGCGCATGATTTGTGAATTCGTCACATTAGTCACAATAATTGAATTTGGCAACTTCAATAGAGAGATTATGATTCTTCTTTTTTCCTGCCAAAAAGGATTATGCATAAAGGAAACAAGACGCCGATTGCAGTAATTAACAGTCCTAATGATAAATGACCGTTTCTGTACTGTGAGACCAATAAATATAGGGCACCTAATTCCCATAATATCAATAGTACAAAGATTGTAATCAGCTTCATGTTCATTTTCGGCATTCTCCTCTGGGGTTATCCATATTTATGATATTGATTGCAGCAACCATGCCGGTTCTTAGCCCATGTTTTTACTTTATCAGACATATCATATGATTTATTATTACAAACTAACGTAGCGTTTGTTCCTAGGTCAGGCAGCTTTTTCTCCAATTCTAAAAACATGTTACATGATATTACCCAAAATATGTATATGTAAAAATAACCATACTTTTTAGTGGATATTTTTATAGTAAAGAGTTTTTTCCTGCAAATAAGCAGAGAAGTAGCCTTGTATTTGATTTTGGCTTATTCAAAAATAAATGTTGCAGTCAATTGCTTTCTAATGGGGTCTTGTAGAAAGATGCAAAAAGAAATGACAATCTCCGTAGTTCTATATGGAAAGTTACATCCTTGTCCTCCTGAAAATTTATATGAATTTTATAGCTATGCACAAGACGTATTAAGAGAAGTTGAAGTTCAGCCAACTCATATTGGTATACATGGCACATCATTTAAAACGGGCAAAATTAATGCGATCCAGAAGATTGAAGCTAAGTTAATGAAAGCACTAGAAAAGAAAGAAGAGATACTTGCACTTTCTATCTATTCTTTGCCTGAAAATTACAGCCTTGCTGCGTTTGATTACGAGGCATACATCAGTTTAGAGAATATAGAAAGAAACCAATACATGTTATTGGCTACATTCAAGGAAGAGTTATTTACAAACGTTAACGAGATTCAGCTTATAGAGGAACTTAAAAAATATATTGGATTTGAGTCAGGAGAAATTTTCCGACTATCTAATCTGGAAAGTCCCCAGATCTATGCGTCAAAATCCAATTCAGTAGAGGCGTTTACTACTTTGGATCTTATTAAGACTTTCTGATTCGAAAGAAGCAAGATTTACGTTAACAGGCGGAGAAATTATTGAAATTTTACCGTAAAGTTAAGCAGAAATTCTTTTATTTCTAACGAAATTCTAACCCAGGAGGTAGCCCGATTGAATCAAAAAGAAATTGAAGTGGTTAGTGCGCTTCCAGCGGTAGAACGGTATGCGTATTTTATTAAGAAGGTTGCTGACTTTGAGGAAGTATGGGGTTTGTATAATGATGGCTGGGCTGTCTCGGAAGATACAGAAGGAAATTCTCTTCTTCCTTTTTGGCCAATGAAAGAATTTGCTAGTTTATGTGCAACAGTAGAGTGGAAGGGTTACGAAGCGAAGCGGATTGAAATCGATGAATTTATTCATGTATGGCTTCCAGGAATGAGGGCAGACGGCATTAGACCTTCGATATTTTTGAATCACCATGATTCCGCCGTCGTAGAGATTGAGGTGCTGCTGTCCGATTTAGAAGAGGAATTAATGAAGTACTGATTGGCCCTAAGATAGAAAAAGTAAAGAATTTGTAATCAAAAGTCTGCAGGTAATGTTGGTAAGTGTTTGGAGTAGGCTCGGGGACAAGTTCCATAGTGACGATGGAAATAACACTATTGCACTCAAGTTTATTCCAAAGAGTGGATTCACAGCATGAAAGGAGAATAGTCGATGACAGTTCTTGAAGTAGATCAAATTGACGGGATGGGGAAGAGCCAGGATGGCAGGCAATTGCTTTTCCTGATTAGTGATCATCTGGATTGGGAACAAGAAGGGGAGCATTTGCTGTTGCTTCAGGAAAAGATTAATGCTTATCTATCTTTCATCGAGTCGCAACAATATGCAGATCATTATCCAGATGAACAGTTCCAGGAGTTTGTCATTGAGATTCGTTTTTTACACGCCCCTACTGAGAAGTGTGAAGAGTTTCTAGCTGTTGTGGGTGAGCAATTACAGCCTTTTCATATCTCGATTGCTGTAGGAGAGTAAGCGTGAAATTGAAGGGAAATGGGCATCTGTTCATGTTTCGAAACGAAATAAACAAAGAGTTTATGGAGTTCCAAGAGGCAAACCATGGGGATTTTACATGGTGGAGTTATGTGAATATGAAGGCGGATGTGAGTACGGCGCTCGGCTTCGCTAAGTTTTTTTATCCCGATATTATTGAAGTCGATGGCTACTTTTTAATGCAAGACAAGTACTCGGCAAGAAATTTTGAATTATGGAAGCGGGAATGCGGGCAAAACAAAGTGGAAGTTGAACAGATGATGAACTTGTATCAAGTGAGCGATTTTTTTCATATAAATCGGGTGGAAGCTGAAAATCTGGAAGAGCAAATTGCTGCTTTGGGGCAAGCTTTGCAAACATTTTGGTCACTCAGTTTTGCAGACCGCTTTCCGGAACGGGCCATCTCGGTTCCTTTATGGAAAGAAAGTGATGGGGAATTATATATTACGGTATTTGAACAGGTTTAGCACTCGCAGGAATAGTATTTATTCCAGGCGGGTGCTTTTATATAGGAAGAACCGAAAAATACGAACTTTGGCTCATAAAAAGCAATCGGAACGGTGCCTAAACGATTCGTTGCGACCATGGACGAAGCTGGTAATGTATTGTAAACTATTTCGTGATTGGTAGAATATTGTATTTATTTTATATAATGTGTGCTGGAATACCTGCATCTTGGAGGGGGATGTCTATGTCGAACGAGCAAGAAGGAAAACAGGCACAGCTGAGAGTGATTCAATTTGATAGGTCAAGGTATGAGATGGTTGAAAAAACCCAGCCGAGAGAGACTTTTGCTGATGTGGGTGGACTGGAGGAAGTTAAAAAGAAGGTGCAAATGAATTTTATTTTGCCCTTGCAAAATCCGGAGTTCTTCCAGGCTTTCGGAAAAGAGGCAGGTGGGAGCTTGCTTCTATATGGGCCTCCGGGCTGTGGTAAAACCTTTTTAGCGAAAGCGATTGCTGGAGAAATTAATGCCAATTTCCTTCACATGGAGCTGCAGGCGATTTTGTCGATGTGGGTTGGGCAAAGTGAGCATAACCTGCATGATGTGTTTGAAACAGCTCGCGCTTATAAGCCTTGTGTGCTGTTCATTGACGAGCTGGACGCGATCGGGGGTAATCGGCAGAATATGGGGCAGCATCATGAACGGATGTTGGTTAACCAGCTGTTGCTTGAGCTGGATGGCTTGAATGCCCATAACAGCGGGGTCTATGTCATTGGTGCGACGAATACACCATGGTACTTGGATTCAGCTTTGCGGCGTCCTGGCCGGTTCAATCAAATGATTTTCATTCCACCTCCGAGTGAAGCAGAACGTGAATTGATTCTTAAATTGAAATTGAAAGACAAGCCCCAGGAGGACTTGAATACGAAGAAAATTGCTGGGAAAGCCCAACATTTCTCCGGTGCCGACTTAGAGCAAGTGGTAGAGGATGCGGTGGAGCAAGCCTTGCAACGTTCGCTCGAGTCTGGTGAATTGCAGCCGATCACGCAGGAGGATTTGCAAGACTCGCTGAAACGACGGAATCCCACAACATTGGAATGGTTCTCGACTGCGAAAAACTATGCGATTTTCAGTGACGTTAATAAGGATTACGAACATGTCCTCAATTATTTAAGGGATCACAAGATTCGATAAGGGGTGCAAACGATGGAGAATGGTAAAGATGCTCATCTGGAGCGGATTGTCCATTTGATCGAATGGGAGCGATTTAAAGAAGCGATCCGAGAAACGGAATCCTATTTAAGGGAGTACCCGGGGGATGCAGATGGCTATGGCATCATGGGGAAAATATATTATGAGTCAGATGAGCTTGAAAAGGCGATGCATTGGTCAAAGGAAGCGCTAAAGGCGGATCCAGTAAATGCTTTAGGATGGGAAGTCAGGGCAGGTACGCTCTATGCGCAAGAAAAATGGAAAGAGGCCATGGCAGCATTTGAGGAGGCAAGGGTGCTTTTTCCACAAGATAGTTTTTATTATATTTTGGCAGGCAATATTTACAATCATAAAGCCAAGTATGCAAAAGCAAAGGAAATGTTTCAAATTGCTTTAATGCTGGAACCCGAAAACGCCATGTCCCTGGCAAGTTACAGTTATTCGGAAAGTTTACTGGGCAACCGCGAGGCGTCCAAAGAAGCCGAACAGCAAGCGTTGAAGAACAATCCGAACAACCCGGAAGTTTTCATGTATTGTGCATGGGCTGCTGACCAGCGAGGCGATTATGAGGCCGCTTTGCGATATATCGAAAATGCTGTTCGTCTCAATCCGAAAAACTCCCAATACCGAACAGAGTACTTAGACATTTTGCAAAAGCAATTCAAACTGTATCGCTTCTTTTTAGCTCCAGCAAAATATCTGACGAGTATAAAACCTGTATACGCATTGCTCCTATGGCTTGCTGTCTGGTTTGTCTTTAAACCATTACTTCTGATTTTCCTCTTTCTTTACGTAATCGCCCATTGGGTTACGAAAATGATCGTAAATCTGCGGGTGTTCGGGAAAATATTTGTGAAGGCATGAAGAGGCTGTTATAGGAAAGGATTCGTATGAAAAAAGACATCATGAAAATACTCGGCATCCTTACAGGCATCTTCGTTATCACCATTGGCATCATCATAATCGGTGTCGTCCTCTTGTTTAATCAAATAGGCAACTATTTTGGCCACGCGGATGAAGACTTGATCCGGTATGCGGAGAAGACTCACGGCATTGAAGTCGAAGTGGTCAACAACCCGGGACGCGAACCTGCCAGCTTTGGCGGATTGATTTTCGAAAACGCGACCGTCCGGACACTGGACGCGGAGCAAGTGACTTTTGAGATAACGATCAATGTGTTCGGCCATATTTCTGGAGATGATTATGAGGAAGCGAAAAAGAAGAAGGCTGAGGCTGGGGAAGATGAACTGTAGTGGATGCGCTGCTTAAAGAGACTTCACGTGTTGGAGTCTTTTTTTTGATTTTGGGTGAGTGTTTAATAGCTAGGTTAGAGTGCTCGAATGGTTCCTCGCACCGTTCGTATATTCCGGTGACCGCTAGATTATTCACGCTAACCGCTCGTATACTCCAGCGAACCACTCGTATATCCCGGTAACCGCTCGATTCCTTCCGGCACCGCTCGTATAATCCAGCAACCTCTCGATTCCACAGTCCAACCACTCGTATATCCCCAGCCACCGCTCGAATAATTTCAAAGATGCTCCAATACTTGCAGCGCATTGCCATGTATCATGTCGATTGCTCGATTATTTAGATAAGTTCTGTATTTCACGGTAGTGCCCGATTAATTCAGTTATTGCTCCAATCTATTAATTTAGCATTCCATATTTTTTAGCCTTTCCTCATTACACATTCCGACAACTATATCTTCATAAATATTCCCATTGTATTTTTAATTCCATTAGCCATTTCAAACATTGATATGTTATACTTCGTAAATAGTAATGGTTACTATTGTTATTGCATACTGTGAATATACGTCTAATTATAAGAATCAAAGAATACGAATAGGGGGGAAGGACGAATGAGGATTCCTACGTATGTGATCAGTGGTTTTTTAGGGAGTGGGAAGACGACTGTATTGCTTCGCATGATTGCGCATGCCAAAAAGCTTGGATTGCGACCGGCCGTTATTTTGAATGAAATTGGGGCCATTCATGTGGAAGGGAATTTATTTGGTGATGAAAAGGTGCTGGAATTATTGGATGGCTGTATTTGCTGCACAATCCGAGAAGATTTGTATGCATCCCTTCAGGAGTTAGCTCAATCCGAGGATATCGACATGCTATTCATTGAAGGAACGGGGGTTGCGAATCCTGTAGACATTTAAGAGGTTTTAGCGGCTCCGTCTATTCGCGAGCTTTTCCGCTTGCAATCTGTCATCACTGTTTTAGATGCGAGTCACTATTTGGAATATCAAAGTATTTTCTCGAGTTCCGCTGATGTCCGCAAATTGCTTGATGATCAAATTGCTTGTGCCAGCTTGTTGCTTTTAAATAAAACCGATCTTGTCTCCGCGTCTCAATTGGATAAGGTCAAGCGTAAGATGGCTAAAATGGATAACGGTCAAAAAGTGATGCTGGAATGTACATTTGGTAAAGTGGCGGAAGACGCTCTGTTCACTGAACGGTCTGTCTTGATCGATTTGAACGAAAAAGTATTGGACAAACGTTGCCGCCACGATGCAAGTACTGTTCAAACCCTCTATTTGGAGGATATTCCGAGAGTGTCCCGCCAAGCATTTGATAAGTGGATCAAGCAATTGCCCAATGTTCTGCGAGGCAAGGGAATCTTATCTTTGGACAGATCATCGGCGCTCTACAGCTTTCAATATGCATCGGGCCGCGTGACGTATCAACAATTTGTAGACCCTCCCGAGCGGAAAACAGGTTTTGTTTTGATTGGAATCGGAATGGATGTGGACAGGATCCGCGAGCAGTACAACCAATTCATTCAAATGCCGGTTTAAAAGGGGAGTGCTCATGGAAGCTAGACGAATCCTGGACCGTTCGATTGTTGGGGGATGCTGCGCCATTCTTGTGTTGGTTTTGATCATCGGGCTGCCGTTTGTTCACATAACGATCCCGCAGAGTGTCGTGCTAATGAATACGATTTTTTTAAGTATATTGCTCGAAGCGTTTCCGTTCATTTTGTTAGGTGTGTTTGTATCCGCTCTTATTCAGCTGTATTTGACAGAAGAGATGGTGCAGAAGTTTATTCCCAAACATGCGCTTTTGGCCATCGTGCCGGCTGCTGTTGTTAGCGCCGTTCTGCCTGTTTGCGAGTGTGCCATTATTCTAGTCGTGCGGAAACTGATGCAAAAAGGAATGCCGTTGCATGTCGGCGTCATCTTTTTATTGGGTGCACCCATTCTGAACCCAATTGTGTTCGCTTCGACTTATTATGCATTCCAGGGAATGCCGTCTGTAGCCTTTGTACGCATGGGAATGGCCTTCATTTTAACGATTTTCATTGGCACCGTCATCTACTTTTTATTTCGAAATCGACAGCAGTTGAGGTGGTCCAAAGAGGAATTGATTGGCGGTGCGCCGGTGGAATCAAAGAAGTCAAAGAAACGTCTTTCGTCGGTATTGTATCACGCCAGCGATGAATTTTTCGATGTGGGCAAGTATGTCATTATCGGCACCCTCGTAGCCAGTGCATTTCAAACGTACTTTGATCGTTCGGTTCTGCTCGCGCTGAGTAAAAATCAGCAGATCGCTCCGTTGGTCATGATGGCATTTGCTTTTGTGCTGTCCCTTTGCTCGGAAGCCGATGCTTTTATCGCGTCCTCCTTTGCCCATACCTTTTCAACGGGTGCGCTGCTCGCGTTTTTAGTCTATGGACCGATGCTTGATTTGAAGAATGTAATTCTCCTCTTTGCTTATTTCAAAACGAAATTTGTGATTGCGCTGATCGGGGTCATCACCGTTTCTGTCTATTTGGCGGTGCTCCTCTATCAGTATGCGGGTTGGTGAGGTGTGCAAATGAAAGAGGAACAAACGAATCAAAAAGGCCATATCATGCTACGGTCTGTCATCTACTTCGGATTTTTCCTATTGACGTTCCAGCTATTATGGTCGGGAAATATTCAATACTATATTGCACCCAAGATGGTTCCGTTTCTTTATTTTTTTGCGGCTGCCATGTTCGGCCTGGGGCTTGTCCAATTGGTGAGAGCCACGTCAAAAGAGGAGCAGGAAGAGCCGTGTGATTGTGGTTTTTTTCATCAAACTTCACGCTCGCCATGGCAGGCAATTTTGTTCTATGCGCTTTTCATCGTCCCAATCCTGACGGGAATCTGGTTTCCGGACGCCGTGCTGGATAGTTCCATTGCTGCCAAACGCGGATTGCAATATGCCGCTTCGCCCCAGGCAGGTTCGTTCGCCAGTGTCGAGGAAGAATCGGATAAAGAGGAACTCGAAATGGAAGATGGGGAAGATCAGTTAGACGAGTCATTGGACGAGGACTTTTACGAGGAACCCAATCTTGCGGAGTTGAAAGAAGAATTATTGAACGAAGATGTGATCGTGGTGGATGACGAGCGATACAACGATATCATGTACATCCTTCATAAGGACTTGCAGACGTTCATAGGGAAGAAAATACAGCTCGTCGGATTTGTTTATAAAGAAAATGACAGGGACAGCAAGAATTTCATCATAGCCCGTTTTGGCATCACATGCTGTGTCGCAGATGCCTATGTGTATGGCATTCGCTCGTCTTCGGACCAAGTACAGCACCTGCACGAGGACAATTGGGTAAAAGTCACCGGCACCATTTCCACAATCGATCTGGATGATTGGACATTCCCGTTTGTTGAAGTAGATCAGCTGGAAACGATCGAGCAACCCGATAATCCGTATATTTATGGATTTTGATTATGTCTTTTATCGTGCAGTTGTATGGTTGAAGCTTGAGAGGGTGGCATAGAGAAGACACGGGGCGGGGGAGTGAGAAATGTTAAACGGTGCCCCCGGATATACGAACGTATATCTGGGGAACTGCTCGATTAATTGTGGGAGTGCTCGTATATCCCAGCGACCTCTCGATTCCTCTCGCGAACCGCTCGTATATCCCAGTAACCTCTCATATCCTCCGGCGAACCGCTCGAATATTCCCGTAACCTCTCGTATCCTCCGGCGAACCGCTCGTATATTCCCGTAACCTCTCGATTCCTCCGGCGAACCGCTCGAATATCCCAGTAACCTCTCGATTCCTCTTGCGAACCGCTCGAATATCCCAGTAACCTCTCGTATCCTCCGGCGAACCGCTCGTATAATTTGTGGCAGCTTGTTAATTAGAACAGTCATGATATTTTTGAACAAAGGTAAACCAGCGATCAAGTCAATTTCTTGATTGGTCAAAGGCATGCAGCGCGACTTGGTGCAGGCAATGATCGGTTAATTTCCGCGTCCAACGGAAACGGGCGAACCGCTCGTTTATTCTTCCGCACCATTCGTATAATCCGGTGACCTCTCGATTCCCGCCCCGAACCGCTCGTATATCCCGGTAACCTCTCGATTCCTCCGGCGAACCGCTCGTATCTCCCGGTAACCTCTCGTATCCTCTCGCGAACCGCTCGTATATCTCAGAAACCACTCGATTCCTGCCGTCAACCGCTCCGATCCCCGCCACCCACCGTCACCATTTCTCTCCGCCAGCATTACCCACCTGCTCACCTCAACAAATCACAGTTGATTTGTTGATAAAGGAAGGATACTGTAGAAACAAGTGAATTTGCCAATAAAGGGGAGTCGAAGATGTTTTATTTGGAGAGCACGCCCAATCATGTGGGAGTTTATGTAACAGGTGATTGGGACGATTTGGATGAGTTGTACAATGCTTTGCATTATGTGATAGGGGAGGAAGTGGAGCTGTATGAGCCGACGAGGATCCGGATTCTCAGTATTTGCTATGATATCCGGCATGCGAGGATGGGGCAGCGGAGGGTGCGGTTTGTGGAGAATGGGCTGACGCCGGATAGTATGCGCATGATGGGAATTGCGGCTTCGCCTTCGAATGTGTATTACCAGTTTGAGGTGTTCTGGCCGGAGATGTTGTTTGTGGCGTTTGCGTTAAATGATTATTTGCGGGATTGGGAAAAGCAGAAGAAGCTACATCCGTGGGATCGGACGGCGGCTATCATCCGAAAGTTCCAGGCTGCTGTGGCGGATTGTTTGGAGCGGACGTTGACACCTAATCGGTTTGCTCTTTTGAAGCGGCACATGGAACTGAGATATTCGGGATATTATCTTGAGTATACGACGCAGTACATAGATGAATTGAATTTAGCCTTTCTTGCCATGACGCCGGAGAAGCGGCTGGAAAGCATTGGGACGATGGGGAAACGGGTTGCTGAAAAAGGGAGCGCCTATCAGAAGTTGAAACAGGAGATTTATGAAGCTGCCCGCTATCATGGCGTATCGCAAGCGCAAATCCGGTACCCTGACGACTATCCTGATGAGATAGATTGGTAAAGCCAGATTGCCATAAAACGTGCAAATAAGAAAAACCGGCCTCTTGTAAGCCGGTTTTTCCATTTATCTTATTTCTATCTCCATATAGTTACCGGATATCCTTCTCCACTTTCCCATCCTTCACGACCACTTGGATCGTATCGTTGTCCGCGAGGGAATGGATGTCTTCGAGCGGGTTGCCTTTGACGATGATCAAGTCAGCCAGTTTGCCGGCTTCCAATGTGCCAAGACGGTCTTCCCAGCCGAGGCATTCCGCTGCCGTTTTCGTGGAAGCGACGATTGTTTCCATTGGCGTCATGCCAGCGTCCGCCATTAAGCCGAGTTCACGTAGGTTCGTGCCGTGCTTAAAGACTCCAGCGTCTGTACCCATGGCAATTTTAACTCCAGCCTCGTGTGCCTTTTTGAAGCTCGCGACATGGATATCGATCACTTCTTTTGATTTTTGGACAGCTGTTTCCGGCATGCCTGTTGCTTCAGCTGTTTCTAATACCGCAACCGGAGCTAAAAGGGTAGGGACGAGATACGTGCCGTTTTCCAGCATCAGTTCGATCGCTTCGTCGTCAATGAAAATTCCATGTTCAATGGAGTGGATGCCTGCGCGTACTGCGTTTTTAATTCCCTCAGCGCCTTGCGCATGCGCCATCACCTTTACCCCTTTGCGGAATTTGCCTTCTTCTACGATGACTTTTAATTCCTCAAGAGAGAACTGAGTGAACTCAGGATGATCCGTCGCACTAAGCACGCCGCCTGTTGCATGAACTTTGATTACTTCAGCGCCAGCCCGCAGCATTTCGCGCGTCTTCTTGCGCACTTCTTCGACACCATCGCAAACGCCGCTTGGCATGCCTGGATAGTCGGATGGAAGCAGGTCGACTACATTCCCGGAAACAGTGTAGCCATCCCCGTGCCCGCCTGTAATGGTAAGCGCGTTGATGCTCAATTGGAGGCGTGGTCCAGCAATCAATCCTTCGTCCACTGCCTTTTTTACACCTAAATCTGTTCCGAGTGCATCCCGGACGGATGTGATTCCTGCATGGAGAGTCGTTTTCAAGTATTCGGCCGCTTGGTAGTACATGAACGAGAATGGCGTGGCCAGCCGCTCAGCAATCGGTGAGTATTCAAGCATCATATGGACATGTGTGTCAATGAAACCCGGAAGAATTGTCCCGCCTTGGGCATCGATCACTGTCTCATCGCCCTTCACCTGAAAGTCTTCTTCCTTTCCAATAAACTCAATTCGATTGTCTTCAATTACGACAATTTGTCCTTCCTTCGGCTCGCTGCCTGTTCCATCTATGATAAGACCATTCTTTACAATTTTTTTAACCATGTAAATTCCTCCATTATAATGTTTTCACTAATATGCCGGCGATGATAACGGATGCAACGGTTACGGTTGTGAACCCGCCAATTAGCATCGGCGCAAGCAATTCATTGAAAATCGCCTTTTCTTCTTTTTCATCTCTTGCAATGCTTCGGCTCACTTCTTCACATAGGATGTAATCTCCCGGGAAGCCGAATAGAGCAGTCAGTGCTACCGGCATACCTTTGTAAGGGTTCCACCCAACGAGCTTCGCCATGAGGAATCCGCCTAGAGCGATACCAAAAGTACCGATTACCAAAATAAGAGCGACACTCGGTAAGTTGTGCAAAACGTCCTTCGGTGTTACGCCGGCCATTGTGCCGATAACGACAAAGATGATCGCAATCATCGTAATCGTAAAGGAGTTTGCTTTCTCTAATGATTTTGCTTCAAAGAGGCCAAGTTTCAGACCAATAACACCGATCGCAAGACACCATAAGCTGTAGTGGATCGGAGTTACCGAACCTAGTGCAACACCAATGGATGCACCGACAAATATGAAGAACAATTTTAATGTTGCGCTTGTTGCAAGAGGGCTTGCCTTTTTCTTCTGTTCCGTTTGTTCCACCGGTTCAGTAACCATCGGACGATACGTACCATTGTCCATTTCGGTTTGAATAACTTTCGCGTACTTGCGCATGAATGTAGCAGCGAGCGGCATGCCTAGCACACCTTGGAAAGCGACGATCAAAGCGGGAATGATGACGAGACTCGATAAGCCAATCTCCGTCAACTTGTCTGATGTAATCAACAATGCGATGATGCCGCCGCTGATCGGGCCAATCCCTGCTACCGCGGTAGGGTAATCAAAAATCAACGGGATGATAATTAAAATCAGAATGCCAGAAAAGATAACTCCGCCAAGTGAGATGATAACGGCTTTAATTTGGCTTTTCAAAAGTGAAAAGGGAATCATCGTCCCCATATGCAAAATCGCCGGCCCAATTAAGAGGGCACCGAGCGCAGGGAATTGTGCTTTATCCAACAAGTCCTTCGGGAAAATACCGAACCATGTCAGAAGGAGAAACCCTACCATTGCAGTCAACAGCATAGGAATTCGGGCTCTGGATACAATCGAAAGCCATTCGCCTAGTGCGATCAAAGCAAAAATGAGAGTTGTGGCGATCACTGGGTTTGATAACATAGATGTCTACCTTCTTCCGCTAAAGTAAGAGCAAATGGCGCTCACTTAGTAATATGATATACAATATATCACTGTGAAAAATGATTTGTAAATAGTTTTTAGGCAATTTAATAATTTTCCTATAATGAAAACGTATACAATATATCGCTATCTATATAGAAGGTATTCAAAAATTTAGAGAAGAGATTAGTACGCCTGATATGCATAAGAATCGGTGTTTGGAAGTGTTATGAGGAATTTTCTTACCAATGTCATTCAGTTTTTGTGGTGCTCGTGTAAAAGATGCTTCAAATGCATTCCCTTCCTTTAATATGGAAAAATAATATAAGAAAATAATATGCCGGTGAGTTGAGGTAAAGAAGTTACGATGCAATCATCTGCGTTCTTTATAGAGTTAGATTAGATTAAGATTAGCTGCTTGGCGCATAAATTTCTGTTGTTATAAATATCATTGTAAATGTAGCGAACTGCCTATAAAGTAACATCCTATAGCTTAATAAGAGCAGGGGATCGGGGTTTTTTGGAAGTAAACAGAATTATCTTTGTTTATATTTCCGAAATATGGTAGAGTTGAATGGATGTCTAGTAACACGGGTATTGGGGGGATGCAAGATGAGTTGGTTAAGTGTTTTTGGTATGTGTATCATTCCGTTCTTTTTATTTTTCTCGTACACTACGATGAAGTTTACTTGGGGAAATGAATCGAAAAGTGAAAGGGGAAAAAAGATTCTCCATGCTTCCTATAAGTATTCCATCCCTGTTTTTCCGATTGGCTGGCTGTTGATTGAAGGCTACCATCGGGTCATCAAGGCGGTCACGTTTGACGTGTACCGGGAATACATGGTGATTCTGATTTTACTTTTATTCATAGCACAAGGGCTGAGTGTTATGATCCTAAAAAGGAATACAGAAGTTGCGCCGGCATAGTTTCTATTGAAAAAGCGGAGAATCCTCTGGGGATCTCCGCTTTCATGATTAGAGCTTAAACTGTCTCACAAGGCTATTCAATTCCTCGGACATCCGTGCCAATTGATCTGAGCTTGATGCCACTTCTTCCATCGAGCTTGCTGTTTGCTGAACTGATGCAGAAGTCTCTTCTACTCCTGCAGCCGCTTCCTCAGAAACCGATGCGATTTCATCGATTTTCATATTGATTTTCCCTGTGCTTTCCACGATATCGTTTAAATTAGAGCTGACGGTCGTGATATTATCACTCATTTGGGAGACCGCTTCACTGATTTTACCGAATGTGATGCCGGTCAATTTAATCTGCTCGGATCCTGTTTCCACTTCTTTATATCCGTCCGCCAGTGCAGCCGTTACCACTTTCGTTTCCTGTTGGATGCTGCTGACAATTCCTGAAATGTCTGAGACGGAAAGGGCGACTTGTTCTGCCAATTTCCGTACTTCATCCGCTACGACTGCGAATCCGCGGCCTTGTTCTCCTGCACGCGCCGCCTCAATCGCTGCATTGAGTGCAAGCAAATTCGTCTGCTCCGCAATATCATGAATTACGGTCACCAGTTTAGAAATTTCTCCCGTCCGGACTGCCAACCCTTCCACTTGATCCACGGATTGACGCACAATGCTATTAATATTCTCCATTTGTTCATTCGAAGAATCCATCATTTCCTGTCCTTCTGCCGTCATATTCCGTACAGCATCCGAATGGGTTTGTACCGTTTCTCCATTACTCTCTGCCTCTTGTACTTTTCCTGAAAACATTTCCATCATGACGGCAAGATCGCTCGCATTGTTAGCCTGTGTCTCAGATCCAACTGCTAATTCCTGCATGGTCAGTGCAATTTGAGACGATCCAGCTTTCACTTCATTTGCGGATTGAGTCAATTCTTCACTGTGCGAAGCAACCGTATTCGCAACTTCGTTAATTTGTTTAATAATGTCATGGACTTTGCTGTTCATGTCATTCATCGCGTCTACAAGCTGACCGACTTCATCCCTGGCAATCGTGTGGAGTGGTTCTTGTCCGATATCGCCGTCTGCAATGACACGCATTCGTTCCGCAACGGCAATGACCGGCTTGGAAATGCTGCGAGCGGTGATATAGGCGACCGCGACGGAAAGGAGGATAATGAGGACGGAGCCAATTACGCCAATTAGGCTGGAGCGGTTCCCGGAATCAATGATTTCCTTTCCGACTTCCTGCATTTTCGCTTCACTGTTATCTGCAAGCGTATCATAGCCATTTTTAATATCAGAAATATCCTTGTTCACAGCTAGTAGATTCTTGTACGCTGCATCTTTATTTCCTTTGTCGTATTCTTCAAATACATTTGCTGTAATATATTCTCGCCAAGCAACAGTTTTTTTAATTAATTGATCGAATTCCTCTGAGTCATCTATCGAGCGAACAATTGCCTCACTCTCTTTCCCAGTGGCTGAATATTTTTCGAATAGCTCCTTATACATCGGATCGCCTGTCAACATATATCCTTGTGCAGATGAAATACGTCCGGACATCGATTCTGACAGCTTTTCATTGGCAATCAAGAGCTTTGCATGTTCGTTAATGATTTCGTCTACATGGCGATTCGCCTGCATGTTGTCTACGAAGTTAAAGCCTCCGTATGCGATCAGCAGCACAATAACAATCCCGAAGCCGAAAAGTATTTTTGTTGCAATGTGTTTGAACTTCATACATTTCTTCCTTCTTTCTGGATAATGAATTCTAGTAAAATGAATAAATCTAGTAAACTACTAATGCAATATAGCATTTCAAAAGACCTATGTAAAGTTTAAAGGTTAGTTCTTTTGGTAATGAGTGGTTTTTAGTAAACGTGATAGGAACTTACTATTAGTATTGTTAAGGAATGGGTTTCAAAACAGAATTTTAGCTAAGGTCACTTGCTGGAAATAAATTTGATAAAAATAGTAATGATTCGGTAAATACTTCGTTCTACGTTTTCTCTTATTTTTCTCGAATAAACAGGGGATACCTCAAAAGCTACCGCATGCCGTGCAAAAAAAGAAATTTTCATCATGCATCCTGAACATTAGACAAATAAATCTGTCGAAGGAAATAGAGTTGGGGAATTTTTTTCCGAAATAGCTATGTATACCTCGCTATTTATCACAATTTTTTGATTTAATAAGCACGGAAGTTACTGTAAAGTAAAGGAAAGAAATAGACTGGGGGAAAGGGAATGCGCGGTAAAGGTATTGCATTGTTTTTTTCAAGCGTTGCTGTCGCCTGTTCAGTGTTAATTATAATCAGCGCCCATTTGTTAGATGACTGGGCAAAAGCTGGATTTGATTTCTCTGCAAGAGCGACTGCGGCAGTACAGGACGAGCAATTGGACATGGGGATGTACTTGGCAAACTGGCAAACAGAATTGAGCCATAACGGATTCACAGAGGAGCAAGTCGAGAAAGGGAAGGAGATTGTGAAGAAGCGTTTGGGAGAAACCGATTTGACTTCTCTCGCGGGGGTGGACGGAAATTGAAAAGAACGAACTTGATGGGCTATACAAGGGAAAGAGGTTTTCTATCCATTGTAGCCAGTCAAGTTCGTTCTTTTGTTTGCTTAAAATCTCCACGTTATTCAATACTCTCAATGACGGAGGTCACTTTAAATTCATTCTCATCCGTTTTATGGCTATATTCGCGTTTGATTTCCCCGAAGCCTTCTGCAAAATAAACTCGGGAAACAGCACCATCTTCATAAGTGTGTTCAATAATGACGACATCCTGGAATGGCTGCAGAGGTGTGTCCAGCTCGGCATCGGTGGCCGTCACTGTCCATTTATCAAACGTATCGCCTTTCTCCAATGGAAATGCCAAGTACGTCCCAATAGGTTGCATGTCTCGAATTGTCTCTAACGTGGTGGCAACCCCTTCAGCATCGGACGGCTCTTGTTGAAGAAGGGTGATTTGATTATCGCCCAAGCGGTACGAGCGGAGCATCTCCATGCCGCCATTGTCTTCATATACATTCACATGATGATCATCCAGCCATTCCGTACGCAATGTGTATGTTGCATACTCATTCCCATCGCCCAGATAGTGAGCGATCGAACCGTCCTGCAAGAAATAGTCTTTCATGTTGGCGTTCTCCGACTGAAGGGAGTCATTCTTTTCAGGGGTGGATGGAACCTCAGTTGAATCCCGGGGTGTCTCTTTTGTACAAGCCATTAGCAGTAGTGGCAACAATAAAAGGAACGTAAATTTCTTCATAACGCCTCTCCTTTTAAGTGATTTGTACAAGTATACCGTGATGGATTTGCAGAATCAAAGATAAGTAGGAATTGTAGTGTATCTTTAAAGAGGTTGTTAGGTAGCTCCGGTCGGTCGATGCTGCTAGTGCTCCAGAGGCACCAGTTGGTCCCGGAATGCCTTGTAATCCAGTCTCCCCAGTTGGTCCTGTAACCCCAGTCAAGCCGGTGCTGCCTTGAATGCCTTGCAGACCTGTGTCGCCAGTCGGACCGTTAGCACCGGTTGGCCGATGCTGCCTTGAGGGCCGGGGGGAGCTTGCGGACCAGGCGCCCCTCCGCGATTACCTGGCGGACCAGGCGGCCCCGGAGGACCAGGTGCACCAGTAGACCCCGAGCAGCATGGGCAGTTTGGATAGTGGGGATCAAAACCCTCTGTAAGGAAAATGCCTATTTGGCATACCAATCAATCCTTCTTTACATTTAGGTTGGTTCACTTTACCTTATTCTGAGAGGGAGTGGCTGCTTGTACGACTGGTCATAATTTAATCAGCTTGGTGCTGAGGAACTTCGAATTGTGAGAGAAAGTATGCTTCGTTAAGTAGAACACTTGGGTGATCCGGAACTATTGCTTTCACTTGTTTATGCTTTTCAAATGCTTTTTCTAATTGTCCTATTCTGTCATAACAGTAGGTAAGTTGAATTAGTGGCGCCCACGTCCAGGCAGATTGATTTAACATTCCTAATGTTTCAGGCTTTTCCATGGAGAAAATCAGTTCAAGCCAATAAATCGCTTTTTCTAGTTCTTCTTGTTCTATAAAATATTGTCCAATTTCAATACAAGCCTCTGCTCGCGGCAAATCGTATTCAAACGTTTGGAACAAAGAGGACAGCCTTTTTCTGTCGTTCGTGCCCTTGTAACAGTTTGCGATATTGAGACAGGCAATAATTTTATCTTCCTTCCATCCTCTCTGACTTCTGAGAAACTTCTCGAATTCAATAATCGCCTCTTCTTTTTGTCCGTTATACATTAATTCATTTGCGAAGTACAACGTATCCCGAGGAGTAAACGGTTCTTGGTTTTTCTGCATTACCCGATAAATCTTCAAGTTCCGGGATGAGGGGGGTTTTTCACTTTTATGAGTAATGGCGACCTCGCTATCTATCGCTTTCCCGGATACCTTCAAATATTCATGCACTCTTCCAAACCATTGAAATCCTGCGTTACGTCGGACGATGCGGTTGCGCCGCAGGCTATATCCCACGTTCCCGTTTATATCTGTTGTGAGATGGTATGGCATGGTCACTCGGTCTATCGTGCCGTCCAATAGTGCTCTTAGTTCTTGGAATGCCATGCGATCCGGTTCTAGCAGTACATCATCCGCATCCAGCCATAATATGTATTCTTTCGTCGCCTGTGCAAAAGAATAATTTCGGGCTGCTGCGAAATCATCTATCCATTGAAAATGGTACAGAGAATCCGTGAATTTCTTTGCAATCTGCATTGTCCCGTCGGTTGAACCTGTGTCTACAATAATAATCTCATCGACAAGGTCATATACCGACTGCAAGCATCTTTCGAGTACTTTTTCTTCATCGCGTACAATCATGCAGAGGCTCAATGTGCTTGGAACACTCATTTTTTTATACCATCCCTCCTCTGACATTCGTACTTAGTATACGGACTCTTGCCATCTATTGTTGGGCGATTGTTAATGGATTTAAACAGTGAATTTGGATGCTCTCTATATGGAAGAAACATCCATTTTATTTGGCGCGGATTTAGTTACTCTGGTTTTCGTTCAATATAGCCAGGGTTCCCCAAATGAAAAATCCCTCGATGTTTTAGACTTTAACATCGGGGGATTCATGTTTACTTATTCTTCTCTATAATGTCAAAAATAATCCTTGCATGATCGGTATTGTCCAGTAATCCCTTAAACCGCTCTTTTGATGGTCCAAATGCATATACGGGCACATCCTCGCCGGTATGTCCGCCGGTTGTCCAGCCAGTGTAGGAACGTTTGTCGAAAATGAGCTTAATTGCTTTTTCAATGTCGGCAGCTTTTTCGCCGACAGTTGATACAGATTCGATCTCTTCGTCTGTTAATGCCAGTAGTTCCTGATCGATATAGAGTTTTAATGTTTCTTCTACGCCCGCTCCTCCTGCAATTTGTTCAGCCATAAAAGCGGGTGTGCGCTTTGCTGATTTGATAGCATCGACAAACCAGTTATATTCTCCATTTGCTCCGAGTGAGAATCCGCCAGTTGAATGGTCTGCTGTGGCAACGACTAAGGTGTGCTTATCTTCTTTCGCAAATTCGATTGCCGCTTTGAACGCTTTCTCGAAGTCTTCCATTTCACTCATTGCACCGACAATATCGTTAGAATGGCCGGCCCAATCAATTTGGCTTCCTTCCACCATGAGGAAGAAACCATTTTCATTCTTTTTTAAACGTTCAATGGCAGCCACTGTCATCTCTTCAAGAGAGGGTGTTTCTTCCGTGCGATCAATCATTTTTGGAAGACCTCCCTCGGCAAACAAGCCTAGAATTTGATCGTTCGAATCCTTTAACAGTTCTTCTTTTGTCGTAACGTAGCTATAGCCATCGTTTTTGAATGAATCCACAAGATTTACATCCGAACGGACAAAATTCTTTTTGCCTCCGCCTAGCAATACATCAATTGTATGCTCGCCATTGATACGTTCGTTATAATAGTCGTCTGCAATTTCATCCATGTTTTTACGGCTTTCATTGTGAGCCCCATATGCGGCTGGCGTGGCGTGCGTAATTTCGGAAGTCGCCACCAGTCCGGTCGATTTGCCGGCTTCCTTGGCCGCCTCCAGAACGGTTTTGACTCTTGTCTTTTCCTTATCTAGAGCTATTGCGTTATTATATGTTTTTACTCCGGAAGACATCGCTGTCGCAGCGGAAGCCGAGTCCGTGATGGTTTGTGCGTCATCATCTGGATAAGTCATTTGTTGGCCAACTAAATAGGGATCAAACTCAGTTAGATCAACGTTTGGCGTTGAAGGGTCATCCTTCAAGTAACGATATGCGGACGTATAAGATACGCCCATTCCATCCCCAATTAGGAAAATGATATTCTTGATTTCAGGTTGTTGCTCAGGCTTTTCTTCATTCGCTCGAACTGCTGCTTTGCCGCTTACACTCAACAGTCCACCAACCAAAATAGTAGAAATGACAGCAACGGGTAGAGCTCTTTTGAAAAACTTCTTTTTCAACTTTACACGACCTCCTAGAGTTTATTCCTCTTAACTGTAAAGATTGGTTATTAATCTAGGATGAATAAAGTGTAAAGATTGAGTTAACTTCGATGGTGCACATCGATTTATGGACCAGGTCCCGTATAGAACGAATCTATTTTTAGTTAATTTATTTATAAACCATTCTTTCTGGTAAAGGGATTTGAATTTCGTATTTCCATTGAAACATGCCAGTAAATATGACTTTTATGAGAATGTAATCGGGTTCTTCTCCGTAGTTTTCTTTGGTCATTGCCAGTCCTTTTTCAATCGCTTGCTCTTTCTCTTCCACTGCACATGTAAAGCATAAATAATTTCTTTCATGCAAGTAGTTGAGTTTGGGATGATCCACAAATTTGGTGCAAACAGAGAACATCTTACAAGACTCGGTTAACTGGGATACAAAAAAATAAGCAGAATCGTCAAGTTGGAAATGTTTTCGGGCTCCTTTTCCTAATTTCCTGTACAGTTCATCATGCAGTTTACGAAAGTTATCTAATGTTGCTTCTTGCAGACTATCAGCTAAGACAATGATTCGAAGGGGGAGGGTCTTCACATGGAAATCGTCGGAAACTGACATTGTGTTACTTGTTAATTGCTTATGCAAATTTGATATTTGACATTTAATTTTATGCAGCCGACTAATTTCAGCCTCAATTCTATTTTCTGTTTCTTCTAGAAAAGTGGTAATCTGCGTAAAATCTTGTTGGAAAATATCTTTAATTTCATTTAAAGACATGCTGTTTTTGCGATAAAACCCGATTACTTCTAAGTAAATCAATTCCTCGTCCGTATAGTAACGATACCCCGAATGTTTATCCACCTTTGCCGGCTTCAGTAATCCAATTCGATCGTAATGACGTAAGGTTTCGATTGTCATTTCAGCTAATCTTGCAGTTTCTCCTATCGAATAGAACTTTTTCATGATTTCACCTCTTGCGTCTTGTGTAACACAAGACTTTATAATTCGATTGTAAAACAGTGAGCAGTAGCTCACAACTGTAAAGGAGAAGGTAGGATGAAAACAAAAGAACTCGATTTATTACATGACAATGTTCCTTATCTATTTCGGAATTTCGCGATTCCTGGAATTTTATCGTCCTTGTCCATGTGTTTGTATGGCGTTATCAATGGAATCATTTTAGGTCGATATGTCGGTACCAATGCCATGGCTGCAGTCAACATAGCTTCGCCAATTTTTAATATCATTTCTTGTATTGCCATTTTGATTGCGATTGGGGGTAATACACTTGTCGGCATCAGGTTAGGAGAGAAGGATTATAAAAAAGCGAATCATCATTTTAATAATGCTGTTACCGCTCTTTTAGTTATTGGGTTTGCCATCTGGATAGCAGTTGTTTTCTTTCCGTCTTCTCTGGCCAAATTTGTGGGGGCGAATGATGTATTGTTGCCATACGTAAAAAGCTACATTCAAACATTTGGCTTTTTTGTCGTTCCGGTTCTCTTCAATATCATTTTTGGTATTTCCCTGCAATCGATTGGCAAACCGCATTTATACATGATTGGCAGTATGCTGACCATGGCGCTTAATATCATTTTAGACTTGCTTTTTATATGTGTTTTTGATTGGGGAGTTTTTGGTGCAGCGTTGGCCTCTGGAATAAGCGCTTCTATTGTATTTTTCATATTCTTGCCGCATTTTATGAGAGATGATGGCATCTTGAAGATTGGAAAATACAAATTTAATTGGAAGGCATTCATGCAAATGGCTTACAACGGTTCTTCCGAAGCGATTACACAGTTCTGCTTAGGTATTTCCATTCTATTGTTTAATTGGATTCTAATGAAGCGATTTGGCGAGACAGGGGTATCAGCATTTGCGGTAGTCCAGTATATTTCCCTCGTAATCAATGCGGTGATTTTAGGCATGTCACGTGGAATAACTGCCATTATTAGTGTGAACTATGGAGCTAAAGCGTACGAACGGGTGAGTCACATACTTAGACTTGCTATAAAAACAGTAACGCTAACGGGGATAAGCTGCACAGTCTTCTTATCGCTTTTTAAAAATCAATTGATCGCGATGTTTGTTCCAGATAATCAGGGAGTTTTTTCGACAGCGCAGGAAATTATTCTGTTTTATAGTTTTACGTTTATTTTTGTCGGTGCCAATGTTGTCATTAACACATTCTATACTGCTGTAAATGATCCGAAAAAATCAGCCGTCCTGGCGATCTTACGCTATTTTCTTCTCATGGCTTCTTTTGTCGCATTGCCGTTAGTCATTGGAAATGCAGGGCTATGGTTGTCATTTGCCTTTGCGGAAGTTTTGTGTCTTTTCATAAGTATAATAACGTTACAAAAGCAATCGCCAATTCGTGCTTCCTGCCAATGAATGCGAAGATGAACCGTATAAAGGCAGGAGCTCGGCATTCTAAATAGAGGGGAATAAAAGGTTGAAATTAGAAAAGAAGAAGTCTCCCGGGATTTTCCGGCGACTTCTTCCTTACCGTGCTCACATCAGATTAGCCTGTAAATTGATCAGGGGCAATGTTCTTTTTAATTTTCATAGCCGCCACATAAACGAGAATTGAAATGAGTAAGGATTGAACAGCTGGCAATCCCATTGGATATAGGTATTGCGTGATGTAACCGATGACAACGCCTGCAATAACTGCGATTGTAGCCATCCAGTTCCAGCCTGGGTTTTCGACCCATTGCTGTTTGCGAATGATGAAAAAGTCGCCCATCATGACGCCGCCAATTGCAGGGTAGAGGAGGGCTGTCAGGTAAAGGAAGTCTTCGAAGTATTCGAGGATTCCCATAAGTGCCACGATGATTGCCAGTATAGTTCCAAGCAATGTTAACAGAGCACGGCCTTTTCCGGAGTTAACATTCAACACGTTCGCCAAGGCAAGTCCCATGCTATAGTTGTTGACGAGCTGTGACGTCCAAGTCGCAAGCCAGAGAATGAGGAAGCCCCAGAATGGAAAACCGAGATTCATCATGACATTTACAATGTCGGCATCTCCTACACCAACTGACATGATGGCACCTACGATGAAGAGGGGGAAGCCGATAACTGCAATACCGCTTGGGATGATCCAGTTATCCTTCCATTTTGGTTTCGCATACCGGGTATAGTCAGAAGCGATGACCCACTGGGATACGTTAACGCCGATAACGAGGCTGATAGCCGCTAAAATGGTCATGCTTGGTTCAGGATTCCAAGCCATGATTGTTTCAAATCCTGTATTTTTCAATGAAAGATAGATACCGCCAATAATTAAAAGAAGGCCTGAAGGAACTGCGAGATAGTCGGTCCATTTCATTGAGTTATATCCGATGATGGAAGGAAGGGCAAACAGCAATCCAGCAACGGTTGTGACAAGTGCCCAGCCCAACCAATTCGTATGATAATCAATTCCGAACATTGCGGACATAGCATTTCCGGCAACGGCTGTCTGTAAAGCCCACCAGCCGAGAGATACGATGAAGATAGTGAAACCGACAATGACGCGTGCTTGAACCGAACCAAAACTCGATTTAGCGATTACGGATGAAGAACGTCCGGTTTTCGCACCGATATATCCTTGGAGCGCATTTCCGACCCATTGAAATCCGAAAAGTGAGATAATTAGAATGAGAAGTATTTTACTCAAACCAAAGCTGGCAGCGAGGGCAGCACCTACCATCAAAACGGGTATGGTGAATTCCAAACCGCCGAAAATCATAGTTGGCGTCAGCCAATGTTGCCTTTCATTTTCAGGGACTGGCGCTAATGCGTTATCTTTGCCAAGTATATCTTTATCTGGTTGGCCTTTCTTTGTTTGTTGTTCCATGATGTCATCCTCATTTCCGGAGAAAATTGTATAGAAAAGCCGGGTGGCCCATTGAAGATGTCTATTGGACTCCCGGCTCTCGGTGGTACAAAAGAGAGAACACAAAACTTTTCCTAATACATTGGGTTGCCGTTTGGCAGTTGGCTGCTACAAACTATATGCCCGTGGGTTATGATTGTTCTTTTATTTTTATGCTGTTACCTTCATTAATAAAGGCTCGTCACGATTTAACAAGTGCGAAAATGAGTTCCACGGGTTCGTCGCCTTCATTGACACACCAATGGGCTTCGCCTGCTGGGATGAAAGATGCTTCGCCTGCCGATATCTCGTATGGTTCACCGCCGGATTCGCCTTTCAACGTTCCTTTCGTAATAAATGAATATTCCTGTTCTTCATGGAAAGTGGTTCCTTCACTCGGGAGCCGTTCACCAGGGGGGATGGAAACATACCCAAATTTCACTTCGGCACCTGGATATTGATCATGAAATAAGTTTTGTACGATTTCGTTTGTCACTTGCGGCTTCTGCTTTTTCATAATTGCCTCCTCAAATTATCTTCCGGTCATTTCCTTATAATCAAAGGAGACTGGATCAACTTCCACTAAGAAATATTCCCTCGCTTCTTCAACAGTGAAATATTCATTTTTTACATCCATTGCAACTTGAGCTGCCGGACGTTCCTTTGGATCGCCGTAGCCTCCGCCTGTACCGGTCATTAATCGGACAACATCGTTTGTGTCTAATTTATAGCGCGGATAGACACCATATGGACCATCCGTTTTACCTTCAGACGTCACGACATAGAATTCATTCGGAGACCCATCGCGCCCCTTCGCAACTCCCCACGGAAGAAACTTGTTGCGCCCAAATGTGACGGTGACAGCTTGACTATCGGAGAGGGCGCGATAAGCACGAATGACGCCCTTCCCGCCGATGTATTTACCTGCACCAGCTCCATTGCCTTCTTGTCGTAAACTATATTCATCGATCATGACACCGTACCTCGTTTCGGCAACTTCAACCGGAACATTGTAGGTTTCACCATCTCCCATGCAGAACTGGCCGGATTCGCCATCTTTCCGGTTGGAAGCTCCCCAGCCGCCGACGGAAGGTTCAACGATAAGGAACGGCTCATCCGTGTCTTGGTGCGTGCCAGACAATGTGACAGCACAGACGGAAAGGAAGTGGCCGGCTGTCAATCGGTTCGGTAAATGTGGTGCCATCGCTTTCCAGACAAGATCCAAACTGCCTAGTAGCGTTTCGAAGTAGTTGGAAACAGGAACCGGCCGTTCCGCTGACATGATCGATTTTGGATCGACAATAATTTTCAAAGGCCGGAATACACCATCGTTGACGTCTTGCGCCGGATTGGTAATTGCAAGGAAAATGGTCCGAACCGCTGAAACAAGTCCCGTATAAGAGCAGTTCACTGGACCGACTACTTGTGGAGAGCTTCCACGGAAGTCGCAAATGAACTCGTCATCCGTAATCGTTACTTTCACTTTAATTGGGAAGGGGCCATTTCCGACTCCATCTGTATCAATGAAATCCTCCGCGTAAAATGTTCCCTTTGGCAACTTTTTCAGTTCTTGTCTGGACATTTCCTCTCCGTGATCCAGCAAGTAGTTGATTGCCGCAAGAATTGTTTCCTTTGAATGTTTTTCGCAAAGCTCCTGCAAACGCCGATCGCCTGTCCGGAGTGCAGCGACTTGAGCCCACATATCTCCGAGCGATAAATCTGGGAAGCGGACGTTGGAACGAATAATTTCGACAATAGCTTCGTTTACTTTGCCTTCATCGTAAAGCTTTAGGCAAGAGAACTGGAGGCCTTCTTGAAAAATATCAACGGAGTCATTAGTGAAGGACCCAGGATCTTTTCCGCCGACCTCTGTCCAGTGCGCTTTATTGGCGGAAAAGGCAATGATCTCGCCATCATGGAAGATTGGCATTACGAGCCCTACATCGGATAAATGGGAGCCCCCGCCTTGGTAGGGGTCGTTGATAATAATAATATCACCGGGTTTCAATTGATCGCCCGGATACTTCTTCAACGTTTCTTTCACCATGAAGGTCAGCATGCCGATAAAGCCGGTGACGCCATTCCCTTGAGTAAGAAGATTCCCTTTGGCATCCGTCAATCCGCTTGCATAGTCAAGCACTTCATAAATGATCGGGCTCATGGACGTGCGTGCCAGGGCGACAAACATTTCATCACCCGTAGCCAGCAAGGAGTCTTTTACGATTTCGAGAGTAAACGGATCGATTTGAGTTGCTTGAGTCATATTAGTTGTCCTCCTTTTCGATGATGATATTGCCATAGTCATCCAGATGGAGCTTTTGGTTTTCGTAAATGACTGTGACCGCCGCTTTTTCTTCGACAATCGCAGGCCCCGTGATGAGTTGGTTAGTCGGAAGCTTATCCCGGTCATAGACAGGTGTTGAAACCCAGCCTTTGTTTTCGTAATAAACATCCCGAACTTCTTTTTGAGCATCCGTTACGGATCCTGTGCGATTCACTTTAGAAATCTGTGGTTTTTCTACTTTCCCGAAAGCTGTTACATGAAGATTGACGATTTCCGTCTGCGCCTCTTCCAGCTTGAATGTATAATTCTTTTCGTGTAATTTATGGAAGTCGCTGATCGCCTGTGATCGGGCTTCTTCTGTCCATTTGCCATTAGCTACTGGCACTTTGACGGTATGTTCCTGACCGAGATAACGCATGTCGGCGAAACGATGGAATTCCACGTTTTCTGCATTCATGCCTTCCTCGCTGAAATGTTGCAAGGCATTTTTCTCGATTTCTTCCCATTGGCTGTCGATTTCCTCTAGAGTCAACTCATTCATCCGTTTGATATACGTTTGAATATAGTCATGACGGAGATCTGTCATGAGCATGCCCCAGGCAGAGAAGACAGGTGATGCGATTGGTACGACAACCTTTCGAACCCCAAGCTCCAATGCCAAAGCAGGTGCATGCATGGAACCACCGCCGCCAAAAGCGAGTAATGTGAAATCTTGAGGGTTGTACCCTTTACGGATTGAAATTAATTTCAACGCATTTAACATATTTGAATTAGCAATCCGGATAATACCAAGTGCCGCATCTTCGGGAGAGATGCCAAAGTGGTTGCCGATTTTCGTTGCAATGGCCGATTGTACCGTATCCAAGTTGACATCATAATCAAAGTTCTTTGGAGACAGGCGTCCAGTCAGCAGATTGGCATCTGTTGTTGTCGGCTCCGTCCCACCCTGGCCATAGGCAACTGGCCCTGGGAAAGCACCTGCAGATTGAGGTCCAACCTTCAACGAACCAGCCCCGTCAATCCAAGCGACGGATCCGCCGCCGTTTCCGATTTCTACAATATCGACAACCGGTGTTTTAATCGGATAGCCCGCATTCCGGCTGTCCCTTTCTATGTAATAATCAGTGGAAACTTTCACTTCTCCGTTTTCAATCAATGAGCATTTAGCCGTCGTTCCGCCGATATCGAAAGCAATGATATTTTTTTCGCCAATCATTTCACCGAGCACTGCAGCTCCGAAAATACCAGCGACTGGACCGGACTCAACCATATTGATCGGTGCTTCTTTCGCTTTATCAAATTTTGTCGTCCCGCCATTCGATTGCATGATATAGCGCTGATCAATATCCGCCTGAGTCTTCAACTCATTTTCTAGTCGATTAATATAAGTCGTCGCAGCAGGCTGGACATAGGCGTTCAGCACAGCAGTATTGGTCCGCTCATATTCGCGCCATTCCTGTGTAATATCGCTCGAAGCTGTCACTTTTACCTCTGGCCACAGTTCTTTGATCAGTTGAACGGTCTGTTGTTCATGTGCTGGGTTCCGATAGGAGTGAAGGAATGAAACAGCAACGGCTTCGACGCCTTCCTGCTTGAAATACTCAATACACTCCTTTACTTCGTTCAAATTCAATTCAGTTAGCACTTCGCCTTTATAATTGACCCGCTCGCTAACCTCCTTGCGCAAATACCGCTCGACGAATGGAGTCGGTTTTTCATAATTGACATTGAAAAGGTCAGGACGGTTGCCGCGTGCTATTTCCAATACATCACGGAATCCTTTCGTTGTAATAAGAGCTGTTTTTGCGCCTTTTCTTTCGGTTAGCGCATTAATAATTACGGTTGTGCCATGGATGAACATGGAGATGGCCGACTGATCGACGCCGCTTTTTTTAATGACATCCAACACGCCTTTTTCAAAATTGGGTGGAGTCGTGCTGCTTTTCTCAACCCCGATATTTCCGTTTTCATCCACGTACACTAAGTCAGTGAATGTTCCGCCGATATCTGTAGCTACTCTCATACTTGTCACACTCCTGTTTTAGAAAATGATAGGTGTCACGATACTTAGAACGATACTTTCCGTCGGAAGAGGATTTTCCCATTGGTGAATGAGACTGGAAGGGTAATGAATTGTATCCCCTTCGTATAAATGGAACTTTTGTTCATTCAAATAGAAAACGACTTCACCTTTCAGTACATAATAGAATTCCTCTCCATTGTGGCTGTAAGGATGTGTTTCGTGCATAAAGGGAGGGAGCACCACTTTCAACGGCTCCAGCTTTCGGTTATTGAAAGTACCGGTCAGTCTTGAGTACACTTGGCTGCCGCTGCTTGTTGTAAAACTATGATGTTCATCTGCACGCACCACGTATCGTTCCTGTGTGTTTTCCTCCAAGAAAAAATAATTGATATGGATTCCCAGTGCATCAGAAATCTTTTTGAGTGAAGTGATGGATAACGACGAGGCCCCCCTTTCGATTTGAGATAAGAAACTCAGTGATAATCCTGTTTCCTCGCTCAAATCCTTTAACGTAAGATTACGTTCCTGCCGTAAAGCCTTGATTTTGACATGAATATCTTCCATTACGTCTATCCTTTCAGAATTGAAGTATATGTGTAATAGTTATGAATATAGCATAATCATTTTTGGTGTGCAATGATAATTATTAATAATCTGTCAACTTATTATGGAAGCGGATAATAGATTTTCCAATTCGAATTAATTGAATAGTAGGGAGAGAGTGCTTGGAGAAAGAGGTTTGGGAGTTTATTTGATTGGGGTACAAGTAGATTTTTTTACAAATAATTAGTTGATGGTCGACCTGTATAACTGGTGTTTAACTTGAGATATTGGCGTTCGTTTTGATTTACTGTCGTTCGTTTTGTTTATCTGTCGTTCGTTTTGTTTATCTGTCGTTCGTTTTGTTTATCTGTCGTTCGTTTTGTTTATCTGTCGTTCGTTTCGTTTATCTGTCGTTCGTTTCGTTTATCTGGCGTTCGTTTCGTTTATCTGGCGTTCGTTTTGTTAATCTGGCGTTCGTTTTGTTTATCTGTCGTTCGTTTTGTTTATCTGTCGTTCGTTTTGTTTAACTGTCGTTCGTTTTGTTTATCTGTCGTTCGTTTT